>JALEZF010000058.1 GCA_022773025.1 Clostridium sp.
AAGAAGATAGCAACAAGACTATCTTTGTTATTTTCATATTATATTATTAATTTCGATAATATTTTTAATCTTAAATTTTATCCACAACTAATAATAGAAAAACCCTCTGTTTTTAAACAGGGGGTTTTTCAACAAACTGACGTAGATAAAAACTACGTGGTTTTATAAGTTTATTTATGTTTGAAAATATAGATACAAGGTATGTATGAATAGAGTTATGGCACAGTATATTTTGTAATATATTACCTGATTCTTGTATAATATTTATAGTGTATATAAGATTAGGGGGATTATGAATGGAGGAGAGAACATATAAAATTTGGAGACGAATAACTTTAATAATCTTTATAATATCTGTTGTAGAAATGTTTGCAATACCATATCTATCAAATGATATTATACTTCAGAATACTGTGGCTATGCAGTGTAGTCTATTAAGTGATAGTTTAATTATTTTTATATGTATAGTTATTGCAGATAGGAAGCTTTATGGGCTTTATAATACTTTTAGTATAGGGAAAGCACAAGGAACTACGAGATATACGGAAGGACTACTCCTAGGAATAGTAATGTTTATTTTAGTTACTGCAGGAATTTATTTTACGGGGAATGCAGAAGTTGAAACTTTAAATGCTCAGCTAACAGGATTAGAGGCTGTTCCATATATTCTTATAATGTTTACGGGATGGGTAGTTCAAGGAGCTAGTGAAGAATTTTTAGTAAGAGGTCTTGTAATGAAATTTCTATCTACAAAAATAAATATGTTTCTATCAGTGATCTTGTCATCTGTGATTTTTGCAGCCTTACATCTAGGAAACAATGCTGTAGGAATTTTAGCACTAATAAATATTACGCTCTTTGGAATAGTTATGGGATTATATGTGATAAAAACAAATGATTTATGGGGACCTTGTGGAGTTCATACTGCATGGAATTTTATGCAAGGGAATATCTTTGGTTTTGATGTAAGTGGAATAAATGTATATACTGGAACATTAATTGATTTAAAACCTGTGGGAAATTCATATATAAATGGAGGGGCTTTTGGACCTGAAGGAGGAATAATGTGTACAATAGTTCTTTTGATAGTTATAGCAGTATTGATGTATAAAATTTTCACAGATAAGCAATGCTTGTGTATATTTAAAAAAAATTAATTTAAAGTTGAAATTAGAAGGTATTAATAAAATAATATAGGAGTTAAAACATATGTATAGAACAATTGTAGTGAATCTTTTGTCCATTGATGAAGGGGTTAACTACAATTGTTTTTTGTGGGTTTGAATATCAAATGAAAAATAAAATTTTTGTATCTATTGACAAAATATCCTATATCATATAAAATTTAATTAGATAGTTATAGAAATAGAATATTAAATATAATTTTATATTTATAAAAAAGGAGCGATAAATATGGAGTTTATAAATTCAATTCCTAATTTGGTTAAGGGATTTGAAATAAAAAAGCATCAGATGTTGTCATTGATATATTAATGTATAGTCCAACGCCCCATAAGGATTTTCCAAAGGATAAAATAACCTATTATAAAAAGTATATGAGAAAACTATTTAATTGTCTTATTGAAGGAAAAGATTTATATTTTTACAGAAGAGGAAAATGAACTTAAATTTAGTGTGGAAAATAGAAAGTGGTACAAAGACGATGGTACAGGGGATATACCTTGTGGTGAAGTTTATATTGCACCAGTTGAAGAAAGTGCAAATGGAACAATACTAATTCCAAAGATAACATTAATGGGAAGAAGGTTTTCAAATGTTTTTATGGAATTTGAAAAAGGAAGGCTTACTAAATGTTCATTAAGAGAATTAGAGGGATTTATTAAAAAATTTCACCTTCATATGGATTTTGTATTTAAGCCTATAAAGGTAGAGATAGATGGAAATGTCTTTATGGAAGGTTCAAAGATTTTATATTTAGATTAAATTATCAAAGGGGAGTTAATTATGGAAAAATGTGAAATATTAAAAGAGGAATATGTAAAGCAAGTCCAAGAGCTAATAAATAATTGGAAAGATAAAGCTATAAAATTAAGAAAACAAGGAGCAGAGGATGATGCAATTTTAGAAAATATAAAAGTAAATGTTATTGATATATTTTCTAAAATGTTTGAGATAAGCTATAATAAAGTTTGCAATGGAAAAGATGAAGATGATGTAAAGATTGATAACTTATATGAAACTTATCTTGCTTACTTCGATAAAATACCAAAAAGCTGGATTGAAAAGAGAGAAAAAGATAAGGAACATGGAATGATGAAAGAGTATTATATAGAACAAATAAAACTAGACACAGCAGATATGGTAAAAAATTTATTTTTAGATCATTACAACAAAATATGTGAGGACTAATAGATGAGTAGGGATTGTATAAAAATCATGAAATGCCTTGCGGACAAATCAAGGATATTAATTATAAATAATTTAATGGAAGGGCCTATGTATGTGGAACTTTTATCACAAAGATTGAATTTAGCCTCTTCTACTATATCATTTCACTTAAAGAAACTTGAAGATGCTGAATTGGTGTATTCTGTAAAGGAACAGTATTATATTGTATATTATTTAAATCAAGATGTGTTTTCAATGACAGTAAAAGATTTAATAACTCTGAAAGATTCAGAACGTGATGCAGAGAAGGAACGAGAGAAGCAGTATAAAGATGGAGTCATAAAGGATTTTTTTAAGTACGGCAAATTAAAATCAATTCCAGTACAACAGAAAAAGAGAAGGATAGTGCTAGAAAAAATATTAGAAAGCTTTCAAACTAACAAGGAATATACAGAAAGGGAAGTGAATATAATCATTGCTGATTTTCATGATGATTTTTGCACTATAAGAAGAGATATGGTGGGCTTTGATATGCTGGAAAGAGATAATGGAATCTATAAAGTTAAAAATAGCTAAAATTTTTAATAAAAGGTGGGATTTATATATATGAAATTTGATGATGAAGCAAAGGAATGGGATAACGCACGAAGGATAGAGAGGGCTGTAGTAATTGCTGATGAAATAAGAAAAAGTCTAGGTGACACCAAAGACAAATCAGCCTTAGAATTTGGGTGTGGTACAGGCCTGATAAGCTTTAATTTAAAAGATGATTTTAAGGATATAACACTTCTAGATTTATCTCAAGAAATGATTAATGTTCTAAATGACAAAATTAAAACTTCTAGAGTGTCAAACATGAAAAGTATGTGTTGTGATTTGTTTGATACAAAAATTGAAAAACAATACGATGTTCTTTACTGTTCAATGGTACTGCATCATATCATTGAAGTTGAGAAGACTTTTGATAAATTTTATGATGTTCTTAAAATAGGAGGGAAATTGTGTGTAGTTGATTTAGATGAAGATGGTGGAGCTCTTCATAGAGATGATAAAGACTTTGATGGTCATAATGGATTTTCACAAAAATGGATGAGAAGTCTTCTAAAAAAGAAGGGATTTGGAAAAATAGAATCTCATACTTTTCATAAATGTTATCAAGAAATTTTAGGACAGCAAATAAGCTATACACTATTTATAATGACTGCTGAGAAACTATAGTATGATGCTGAAATAAGCTATTCAATCTATAGTTACTTTATATAGATAAATATATATAATTTTTTTTACTGGATAAGATAGATTTATAAAGATCTATTTTATTCAGTATTTTTGTTTAAAATATTTTTTTGAATTGACTAATGGGTCAGTAAACTATATCATTAATAATGAAAATTAAACCTCTAAGCAAAGGAGGAAGTCGATGAAGACGGAATTAAACTATAAAGAATTTTTAGAGAAATTATTAATGTGTACTAATGAGGAAGAAATTTCTGAATTAGTAGAAGATATTCATCCTGCTGACATATTGGATATATTACATGAAAATGAGGATGATTTTCTTAAAATTTTGGATATGCTTCCAGAATGGTTTGTTGCAGATATAGTTGAAGAAGAAGAGGACGAGGAAAAGTATGAGCTGTTAAAGAAGTTTTCAGAGGGAAAACAGAAGAACATATTACACGAAATGTCTTCTGATGAATTGACAGACCTAGTCGGAGTCCTTGATGAAGAAGAGTCCAAAGATGTACTTAAAAAGATGGATGAAGAGGATAGAGAAGACGTAAATAAGCTTTTATCCTATAAATCTGATACAGCTGGTGGTATTATGGCCACTGAATTTGTATCTATAAGAGAAAATAAAACAATAGAAAAGACCCTTAAATATCTTCAAAAGGAAGGGCCTGAAGCTGAAACAGCTTATTATTTATATGTTGTAGATAATGATGATATTTTAAAAGGTGTTGTTTCTTTAAGAGATATAGTATGTAATGATTTTAATACAAAAATCTCAGATATAACAAATACAAATGTAATTTCTGTGCCTTACCACATGGACCAAGAAGAGGTAGCACAGGAATTTAAAAAATATGGTTTTCTAACAATTCCCGTAGTTGATGAAAAGAATAAGATCCTTGGGATAGTAACGGTAGATGATATAGTAGATGTAATGGAAGAAGAAACTACTGAGGATATTCACCGTTTAGGAGGAGTAGACGAAGAGGAAAGAGTAGATGGTACATTAAAAGAATCTATAAAGAGTCGTCTCCCATGGCTTATCGTGAATTTAGTAACAGCTATATTAGCTGCTGCTGTAGTAGGAATTTTTGAAGGAACCATAAGCAAGGTTGTTACATTAGCTACTTTCATGCCTATAGTTGCTGGAATGGGAGGAAATGCAGGAACCCAGTCACTAACTATAGTTGTCAGAGGTATAGCCTTGGGTGAACTTACCGGAGAAAATGCAAAAAAGATATTTTTAAAAGAACTTTTAGTTGGACTTACCACTGGAGTTGTAATTGGTTTTATCATTGCTATATTAGGTCTTATATGGGAAGGCAATGTAGTGTTTGGAGTAGTAATAGGAGTAGCCATGGTATTGAATATGATGGTTGCAACTATGGCGGGATATATAGTACCGGTTATCTTAAAAAAGCTTAAGGTAGACCCTGCTCTTGCATCAGCAGTATTTGTTACTACAGTTACTGATGTTTTAGGATTCTTTTTCTTCTTAGGTTTAGCAACCGCATTTATAAATTATTTAATTTAATATAGAATGTGCAATGATAATTGCAATGTGGAATTATTTTTATAATAGGCATCACATTGCAATTATTTTATTTTTTGAAAAGGTAGTAATGAAAATGTATCTTAATTATGGTAAGTAAACCTGTATTTTAGTAATAGAAATCGTTTACTGAAAAATTACTTGAAGAAAATTAAAAAATCAAAATAAAAATTAGAAAGAAGTGTTGTGAAAAAGAACAAGAATTTTGTGTTTTTATACAAAAGAAAAAGCTTAAAAAATAAAACAAAATACCTACAATTGCTTTAATTTTCTGAAATTGGAGGTGTGTTAAGGAAATTTTATTTGATATATGGAATTAAAAGTTAAAAATATAACAAGGAAAGCTGTGTTGACAAATGATACCAGTGGAATTATGATGGGGTTATTAGATGGTCAGACCAATTCTTAATAAAACAATGAAGACTCATATATTTTTTAATGGATTATTCGTATTAGGAGGAAAAGTCTATGGTATTGATGTTCTTTTTAGCAATGTTACCAATAATCTGGCTTATTATAGCTTTGAGTGGTTTAAAAATGCCAGCTTTCAAAGCTTGTCCTATCGCACTTTTACTAACTATATTGTTATCTTTATTTGTATGGAAAATGCCTTTCATGGACATGTTCACAGGAGCTCTTGAAGGAGCTGTAATGGGGATATGGCCTATCTGTTTAGTAATAATAGCAGCAATCTTCACGTATAACTTGACAGTTTACACTAAAAACATGGATTTGATAAAGAGAATGCTTACTAGCGTTTCTATGGACAAACGTATTTTAGTACTTATAATAGCTTGGGGTTTTGGAGGATTTATGGAAGGTATGGCTGGCTTTGGAACAGCAGTTGCTATACCAGCTAGCATGCTTTGTGGACTTGGATTTAATCCTATTTTTGCAGCTACGGTATGTTTAGTTGCAAATGCCACTCCAACGGCTTTTGGTTCTATAGGAATTCCAACTATTACAGCAGCTTCAGTAGCAGGACTTGGTGCTAGCGAAGTTGCAATTGCAGCAGTAATTCAACTTGCTTTAATGATTATAGTAACGCCATTTTTGATGGTAATAATGACAGGAAAGTCTTTAAAATCTTTAAAAGGTGTTGGATTAATAACACTTATATCAGGACTTGCATTTGTAATTCCAGAATTTTTAACAGCAAAATTTGTTGGCGCTGAGCTTCCAGTAGTCATAGGTTCAGTTTGTTCCATGGCAGCAACAATTTTAGCATCTAAGTTTTTAGCGAAAAAACCGTCTCCTTGCTATGCCTTAGAGGAAATAGCGGCAGACAGTGATGATACTAATACTGAACATATAACAGCCTCTAAAGCGGTAAGAGCTTGGATGCCATTTATATTTATCTTAGTATTTTTACTTTTGACATCAAGCTTAATTCCACCAATTCACAATGCATTATCATCTATTAAAACCTCTGTTCAAATTTATTCTGGTGCTGGAGCATCCAAGTATACCTTTACATGGATAGCTACTCCAGGGGTTCTGATTTTTATAGCTGCAATAATTGGAGGAAGAATTCAAAAAGCATCTTTTAGTGAGATATTTGGAGTATTAGGAGCTAGTTTAAAGCAGATGCTTAAGACAGTGATAACTATAGTATCTATTTTAGCTACAGCAAAGCTTATGGGATATAGCGGAATGATAAATGATATAGCAGCACTTATAGTATCTATTACTGGATCTTTCTATCCTTTAGTTTCTCCACTTATAGGTTCCATCGGAACTTTCGTTACAGGAAGTGCAACTTCATCTAGTGTATTATTTGCAGGGCTTCAAGCTCAAACAGCAGAAACTTTAAATATGAGTCCAGTATGGATGGCAGCGGCTAATACGGCAGGGGCTACGGCTGGAAAGATAATATCACCTCAAAGTATAGCTATTGCAGTTGCAGCTACTAATACTGTAGGAGAAGAAAGCAAGATATTAAATTCATCAATAAAGTACTATATCATATTTATAGTAGTTTTTGGATTAACCGCATTCTTTGGTGGAGGCTTAATTTAGATTCATAGCTATAAACCTTTATAAAGGATAAGAAAATAAATTTTTGGACTTAACTATAGGTTTAACACATAAATATAGACAAGAATTATAAAATCATAAGATTTTTTAGGAAACTTAAATAAGCATAAGAAAGACTAATTTAATTTGAATATATGGATTAGGAGGATAAAACATGAGTGAATATGTATACAACAAAGTTACTTCAGAATTAGTGGAGAAATTTAAAAAGATTGCTCCAGGAAGAGTCTATGTAGATGGGGATATAAATGAGGATTTTTCTCATGATGAGATGCCTATTTATGGAAAGGCCTTTCCGGAGGTAGTTGTAGAAGCTGTATCTACCGAAGAGGTAGCAGCTGTTATGAAATTATGTAATGAGAATCTCATTCCAGTAACTCCAAGAGGAGCAGGAACAGGTCTTACAGGTGGTGCAGTATCTATTCATGGAGGTGTTATAATCTCAACAACCAAGATGAACAAAATACTAGGATATGATTTGGAAAACTTTGTAGTTCATGTACAAGCAGGAGTTCTTCTTAATGACCTTGCTGAGGATGCAGCAAAAAAAGGTCTTTTATACCCACCAGATCCAGGTGAAAAGTTTGCTACTTTAGGAGGGAATGTATCTACTAATGCAGGAGGAATGAGAGCTGTAAAATATGGAGCAACTAGAGATTATGTTCGTGCAATGACAGTAGTTCTTCCAACTGGAGAGATAGTAAAACTTGGTGCTACAGTATCTAAGACAAGTTCAGGTTACAGTTTATTAAATCTTATAATAGGCTCAGAAGGAACCTTAGGCATAGTAACAGAGATGACTCTAAAATTAATCACTCAACCAAAAGAAGTGATTAGCTTAATAATTCCTTATGGAGATTTAGACGAATGTATATCTACAGTTCCTAAATTCATAAGCAATCATCTTCATCCACAAGCTTTGGAATTCATGGAGAAGGATATAGTTATTTCTTCAGAAGCTTACCTTGGAAAGAGTGTATTTCCAAGAGTAGTTGATGGACAGGAAGTAGGAGCATATTTACTTGTAACTTTTGATGGAGACAGCGAAGATGAACTCAATGAAATAATAGAGAAAGCCTCAGAAGTTGTATTAGAGGCAGGAGCTATAGATGTTTTAGTTGCGGATACTCCAGCTCTTAAGAGAGATGCTTGGGCAGCAAGAAGTTCATTCCTAGAAGCTATAGAAGCAGATACAAAGCTTTTAGATGAATGCGACGTAGTAGTGCCAACAAATCAAATAGCTCCATATCTAAAGTATGTAAATTCTTTAGAAGATGAAATTGGAGTTACAGTAAAGAGCTTTGGACACGCTGGAGATGGAAATCTTCATATATATACTTGCAGCAATGACTTAGAGGAAGAAGAATTTAAAAAGAGAGTATCAGTATTTATGGACAAGGTATATGAAAAGGCAACTGAATGTGGCGGATTAATTTCTGGAGAGCATGGCATAGGTCATGGAAAGATGGATTATCTTGCAAAATCAGTAGGACCAGTGAATATGCGCTTGATGGAAAATATAAAGAAAGTTTTTGATCCAAACATGATATTAAACCCAGGAAAGGTTTGCTACAAATTATAAAATAAATTAACATAGGGGGAATTGAAAATGGCATATTTAATATCAGAAGAAGCTAAGGATTTACTAGAGGACGTAAAATCATTTTGTGAAAATGAGGTTAAGGAACAATGTAAGGAATATGATGTATCTGGAGAATGGCCAAAGGAGATTTATGATAAAGCAATAGAAATGCAGCTTCATTCACTTGAAGTTCCAGAAGAATATGGCGGTCCAGGACTTGATAGAGTAAGCGTTGCAGCATTAATAGAACAAATGGCTATTGCTGATGCAGGTTTTGCAACTACAATTTCAGCTAGTGGACTTGGTATGAAACCAGTTTTAATTGCTGGTTCAGAGGAACTAAAAAAGAGAGCTTGCAGTTTGATAGTTGATGGAGGCTTTGGAGCCTTCTGCCTTACAGAACCTATGGCAGGGTCAGATGCCAGTGCAGGAAAGACAACAGCAGTAAGAGATGGGGACAGTTATATACTAAATGGAAGAAAGTGTTTCATAACAAATGGAGCTGTTGCATCATTTTACTGTGTAACTGCAATGACAGACAAATCTCAAGGAACAAAAGGTATATCAATGTTCTTTGTAGAGGCAGGAACACCTGGATTAAGCACTGGAAACCATGAAAACAAGATGGGTATAAGAACTTCAAATACTTGTGATGTAGTCTTTGAAGACTGTAGAATACCAGCATCAAATCTTATAGGACAAGAAGGAAAAGGCTTTAAGATTGCTATGCAAACTTTAGATCAAGCTAGAACTTGGATGGGATGTGTAGCTACAGGAATTGCTCAAAGAGGAATAGATGAAGCAATTGCCTATGGAAAAGAAAGAATTCAGTTTGGAAAGCCAATAATAAAAAATCAAGCTCTTCAATTTAAGATAGCAGATATGGAAATAAAGACAGAAACAGCTCGTCAAATGGTTGCTCATGCCTTAACAAAAATGGATATGGGGCTTCCTTATGCAAAGGAATCAGCTATTGCAAAATGTTATGCCAGTGATATAGCTATGGAAGTTGCATCAGAAGCTATTCAAATGTTTGGAGGATATGGTTATAGCAGAGAATATCCTGTAGAAAAGCTTCTTAGAGATGCAAAGATATTCCAAATATTTGAGGGAACTAATGAAATTCAAAGAATTGTCATTGCAAACAATGTAATAGGCAGATAATTGAAGGGAGAATAGCTATGGAGATTTTAGTTTGTATAAAACAGGTGCCAGATGATTCTGTTGAAATTAAATTAAATAGAGACACAAATAAACCGGCTATAGAAAATGTAACACCTGTGGTAAATGCATTTGATACTTATGCCCTAGAGATGGCAACAAGATTCAAAGAAGCTAATGGCGGTGAAATAACCGTAATTAGTATAGGGCCAGAAAAAGCAAAGGATAGTTTAAAAAATTGTCTTGCTGTAGGTGCAAATAAAGCATTTTTAGTTAATGATACTGAACTACCTGAATTAGATACCTTAAGTACCAGCTATGTTATAGAAAAAGCCATAAAGAAAATAGAAGATATAAATGGAAAGAAATTTGATGTTATATTTTGTGGTAAAGAAACTACAGACTATACATCTGCACAGGTTGGAGCGGAGCTTTCAGAACTATTAAACGTGGGATTAATTACAAATATAATTGAAATAAGCACATCAGATTTGGGAATAAAAGCAAAGCAAGAGACAGAAGAAGGGTACAATTTGTTAGAAACAGCAGTTCCTTGCGTTGTCACAGTTACAAAGCCAAATTATGATCCAAGATATCCAACTATAAAGAGCAAGATGGCAGCTAGAAAAACTCCTATAACAGTACTTTCATTATCAGAATTAAGTTTAGATGATTTAAGATTGAATAGCTATGTAAAAGTAGTAAAAGAGTATGAACCTTCAAAGAGAGAAGCTGGAATAAAGATAAAGGAAGAGACTTGCGCTGATTCTGCACTTAAAGCTATTGCTATGATGGCAGAAGCAAAAGTAATTTAAGGAGGGCCCTCATGGACAAAAATATAGATTACAAAAATATAATGGTATACGTAGAAATATCAGATGAAAAACCAGTTAATGTGGGACTAGAAATGATGACACCTGCTAGAAAAATCGCAGATGTAAAAGGTGGAAAAGTCATCGCCCTTATTATAGATAAAGATGGCAAAGGTGCTGCAGAGATAGTGTCAGAAAGTGGAGCAGATGAGGTTATATTGGTAGAAACTCCAAATTACAATGGAGATATCTACACGGAGATTATAGAAAATATAACTTCAAAATATCAACCTTCAATCTTTATGATAGGCGGAAGCCAATATGGAAAAGAAATAGCTCCACGTTTAGCAGCAAGACTTAATGCAGCATGTGTAACTGATGCTATAGGTGTTTCTATAGAAGATAATGAAAAAATAATTTGGACAACTCCTATGTATGGAGGAACTATTTTAAATGATGTTACAGTAGAAGAAGATAAGCCACAAATTATAACTATACGTTCAGGCGCGTTCAAAAAGCCTTTAAAAGGTGAAAGAGTTAAAGGAAATGTATCAATTGAAAAACCTCTATATAATGAAACTTCAGTAAAGGCAAAGATAATTGATACTGTAAAAGAAATTTCAGAGACAATAAATCTTGAAGAAGCAGAGGTAATAGTTTCTGGAGGACGTGGAATGGGCACCAAAGAAAATTTTTCTTTGATTGAAGAAATGGCTCAGCTTCTTGGTGGAGTTGTTGGAGCAACTAGACCTGCTATAGAAGCACAATGGGTATCCCGTGCTCATCAAGTTGGACAATCAGGGAAAATAGTGTCACCAAAGCTTTATATAGCCTGCGGTATATCCGGAGCAACTCAGCACGTGTCAGGAATGGTTGGATCTGACTATATAGTAGCTATAAACAAGGATGAAGATGCACCAATATTTGAAGTTGCTAATGTAGCTATTGTTGGGAATGTACTAGAGGTACTTCCTGTAATGATAGAAGAGATTAAAAAGATTAAAGCCTCCAATTAAATTATAAATTAAGTTAAGACAAAGACAGGCCCCCTAAAGTGATTTCTTCATTTTAGGGGGCCTGCTTTTTTTTGCTATTGTCCAACAGAAACATCCTTTTTAAACACGCTTGCTAGTAGAAATGGACCAAAGATAATGAAATCACTAATGATTTTTATTATAAGGTCCTCTGTAGTATATACAGCAGAACTAGCAAGGAGGTCAGTTGAGGATAAGAATAAGAGGGAGACACAGTTATTTACTAAATGAATCAGTATAGGTGCAAAGAGATTTTCAGTTTTCATGTAGACATAGGCAAAGAATATACCAAAAGCTATGCAGGAGCTTACATGACCAATTACGCAATGAATAGGTGTTTCTGGGCTATATAGAGTGAAGCATAGAGGAGCATGCCATATTCCCCAGATAGCACCTAAAATAATTACACCAGCCCTTTTCCCGTAAAGGAATTGCATTCTTGGCTGCATGAAATATCTCCATCCAAATTCTTCACCAAAGAATAATATAAAGCCCAAGAGAAAATTTGAAATTAGTACTCCAGCTAGCCTTACAAAACTTATTGTCTCAGGAAGAGGCTCCGGATGAATCAAATATGATAAAACAATTGGTAAGGATTTTAAAACTAAAAAAACTAAAAGAAGCAAAAGTACTTTCTTTATATTTTTAGTAAATTTTAAATTCAATTCATTAAAGGAATCACCATATATAAGAACATCAAATACGAGGCAAATAGAGGCGATACCTTGGATTGATGTTAAAATAGTAGTGGTAATAGACGGAGATATGAAAGTACCAATGACTATGACTAAAATTTGCATTAAGGTAGCTGTCATAAAAATTTTAAAGAAAAACTCCACCTCTTTATTAAAAGATAACCCTTGAACCTTTTTTAAAGTTAGTATAGCGGCAAAGGATGGAATTGACATGAAGACTCCTGCAAAATTGCTAGGAGTATATAATCCATCTAAATTATTACGTGATATGAACAATAATAGTGCAAATATAATGATTATACCAAAATTAATAGATAGGAAATATTTAAGTTCTTTTTTTACTTGAGATATGGCACTATTCATTTATAAAACTCCTTTCAAAGGTATTTATAAATATTATAACATCTGTAATAAAAAGAAACAATTCACATTAGAAACCCTATGGTAAAACTTACACATTAAACATAGAATTAAAATCTATATAATTGTATCTTAGTTGAATAAATGGAATGCTTAAGGGTGGCGGGGGTTATGTATCCTACATAATTTATAATAGAATGAATCATCATTAAGGAGGTTTAGGATATGAGCCCATGCAATGTACTATATAACGTGAATGAAATTACAGTTCAGGATGGACTTCAAAGACTTTATATAAAATTTTCTCATTGCTTAAATGAATATCTAAAGAGAAAATATCCTAGATATTATATTTTTCAACTTACAACAGGAGAATTTCAAGGAAATGTATGTAGAATATATTGAATTAATGAAGCATCTATTTTAATAGAAAAGAGAGAGGAGGAAAAGCAATATCTGATATAGATATATCCAATCAATTTGTTTCTAAAATTGATTTCTTTTGCAAGAATAACAATGAGTTAGTTCTTAAAAGAATAAATGAATTAACTATTCCTAAGGGATATACAGTTACTAAAATCAATAAGGTTGGTACTTTAGCTGAGCTTGAAAAGATAATAAAAGATTTTGAATATACTTCAGTAAATCCTCTTATGAATCCTATTATAGCCTTTAGTCAGACTTTAATAAATACGTACCCATATGCTTCAATGGAAGTCAGTATAAAATATAGCAAGACTTTAGAAGAAGAGGTTGCATATTCTTTTAGCGAAAGTCTATTAGTAGGAACGACAGCAAAAGTTGCGGCAAAGAGACCAATATCAATGGAGATAGGGGTAAATACGGAATTTAAATTTGAAGCGGACCAATCACTTCCTAAATGAGAGAGCAGAACATGGGAAGCATCTAATGCGGTTAGTGTAGAACCAGGACATTCAAGTAATATACAGATTGCTATAAATAATGCAACTTATAACATCGCCTTTTACGGCTAAGCTTGTAATAGGGCCTAAAACTATCATTGGATTTCAAGTTGAAACATCTACTTGTCCAGCAAGTATAGGAATGCCAATAATTATTTTTACAGATCAAGAGAGATTAAATCAACTTGCAATAATCATTCATGGAATGTTTAATGGTACAGCAGGAATTGATGCTATAACAAAAATTACTCCTAGTGCTAAATTTGGAACAGCAAATAAATGCTCATCATGCTGTTGCTGTAAGTGCGAGAATTAATTGAGAGCTTTAAATTATAGAATATTTTAAATTAATAAAAGAGCTGATTTCATAATATTCTCCTTTATAAGGCAGACAGTTTCAATGATAAAAACTGTTTGCTTAAAAGGAGTATATCATTGTTATCAGCTCTTTTTTATTAAGAATTTTTCATTATTACACTTTCAACGACGTTTGCAGCATCTTCGCAAGCATCGCAACACTTTTCGAAGTACTCAAAAGTATCTTTCCAAGACATTAGTTCAACTGGATCTTTAGAGGTGGTATATAGCTTTCGTATACTCATGGTATAAAGCTTATCTCCTTCTTCCTCAAGTCCATTCAAATTTATTATAAGTTCATGAATGTCACGAGATTTTTTGAAGTTATGGAATTCAGCCATAAGTTTCTTTAATTCATCACAGCTTTTTATTATTACTTCACAGAAGTCTAAAGCTTCTTTTTTCATAAAAGTTATGTTGAATATATGCATTCTTACTAATATATCTTCTATAGCATCAGTGACATTATCTATTTCGTGAGCTAACTCTATTATATCTCCTCTATCTATAGGGGTGATAAATTCTTTCGCCAATTTATTCATCATATCATGTTTTTTAAGGTCAGCAGTATGTTCGATTGTATGCATTTCTTTTATTTTTGTATCTAAGGTAGAGCTATCAAAGTTTAAAAGCGTTTCGTTAAGAAGCGAAGCAGCACTACAAGAATAGTCTACTAACTCAGCTAGCATCTTAAAATAATCATTTTCTTTTTTAATTCCCATTATTAATACCCCTTTCAGTGGTGCAAAATTTTATATTAATTAAAATATCCCTACATATTCACAAGCACATTGTATAAAATAAACGTGCAAAATTTTATATTAATTAAAATATCCAGATGAAAATTTTAGCCATTAAATAGCCTATAATACCACAACCAGGAAAGGTAAGAAGCCATGTCCAAACCATTTCTTTTACAACACCCCAGTTTACAGAACTTAAACGCTTAGCTGCACCTACACCCATTATTGCAGTGGTTTTTGTGTGAGTAGTGCTCACTGGTATTCCAGTAACAGAAGATACAAGAAGGCAACCAGCGGCAGCTAAATCTGCAGAAAAACCTTGATATTTTTCAAGCTTAACCATGTCCATACCTACAGCTTTAATGATTTTATACCCGCCTATAGATGTACCTAGTGCCATAACTAAAGATGTAAGTACCATAAGCCACAAAGGAATTACAAAATTATTTACAGTTCCTGTACCATTAGCTAGAAAAACTCCTAACATAAAAACTCCCATGAACTTTTGACCATCTTGAGCTCCGTGCATAAAAGCCATAGAAGCACCTGCACAAATTTGAGCTCCTTGAAAAAAGTCAGAGGTTTTTCTCCTATCAGCTCTTTTGAAGATAAGCTCAACAAGTTTTACAGTAATCCAACCCATTCCGAACCCTAGGCCTGTGGATAAAAGAAGGCCATAAATTACTTTAATCCATTCACTGCCGTTGATACCAGCAAGGCCACCTTGAAGTGCGATAGCAGCACCAGAGATACCAGCTATAAGAGCATGGCTTTCACTAGTTGGTATACCAAAATACCAAGCAGCTGTTGCCCAAGCAACTATGGCAAATAATGCGGCACATAAAGCTATTAAAGCATCATGAGGATCCCCTTGAAAATCAACCATATTATAAATAGTTTCAGCAACATTTGCATTTATCATTGTCATTACAAATACCCCAAGAAAGTTAAATAATGCTGCCATAAGAATAGCTGCACGGGGACTGATGGAGCGAGTAGATACGCAAGTGGCAATAGCATTAGGAGCGTCTGTCCATCCATTTACCAGAATTACTCCTAAAGTCAATACCACTGTTATAAGAAGTGGAATGTTTGTCACAAGTTGGTTTAAAAAATCTAAAAACGAAATAGTCATGAATTTATTACCTCCAAAATCAGGATAATACCTGTTAAGAAAAATTAACATTATGCACAATCAAGCATATTATTGCATTAATTACTTAATATAACAATGGGTTTTTGTGTTAAATTTTCTTAACATAAACTAAAAATTAAGATTTATATGAATTCATAAAAAAATAACTCTATTTTAGTTTTTACTTTGCTAATATAATTATTGACTTTATAAAGGCAACATGATAATCTAAAGCATATAGTATTGAAAACTAGATGATTTAGGCTAAAGAACGAAAGAAAAATGAAGGAGTATCAACTATGGTAAAAATTATATCAGATTCATCATCACTTTATTCAGCTCAGGAAGCAAAGGCTAACAATCTGGAGGTTACACCTCTTTCTGTTACTATTAACAATGTGACATACAGAGAATATGAAGAGATTCAAACAGAAGAATTTATAGATATAATTAATGAGGGACATATACCTGTTTCTTCACAGCCATCTATTGGAGAAGTTATAGATTTATATGACAAGTATCCTAATGATGACATAATAAATATATGCATGGCAGACGGTCTTTCAGGTACCTATACATCAGCATGCACAGCCAAAGGACTAGCTAATAATAGTGATAGAATTCATGTAGTAAATTCTAAAACCATGTGTGGTCCGGAAAAATATTTAGTTGATGTAGCCGTTAAACTTGCTGAAATGGACAAAACTAAGGATGAAATTTTAAAGGACATTAATGAACTTATAGATACATCTCAGTCCTACCTTATACCAAATGATTTTGAGTATTTAGTTAGAGGTGGAAGATTATCTCCTTTAGTTGGGCGTATAAGTACATTAATAAGTTTGGTACCAGTTATGACACTTTCAGAAGACAGATTAAAAATAGTTAAATTTACAGCTAAAAGAACATTTAATAAAGCGGTTTTAAAGATATGTGAAGTTTTTCTTAAAGAAGGTGTGGACAAGAATTATAAAATATATATTTCCCATGCTTGCAGAGAGGATTTAGCTGATGCTGCAAAAAAGGTTATTGAAAATAATATAGAAAATGCAGATATAGAAATTAAAAAATTAGGACCAGCTTTTACAACCCAAGGTGGACCAGGATGTGTAGCAATTCAGATGATAAAAAAACACCCTGTTCTAGATTAAATCAGAAATGACGAAAAAAGATTATAGAATATAAGAATTAAAAAGCTCACTATTAAAACCATGAGCTTTTACAGAATTATAACATCAAAAACTTTTATTTTAGTGAAGATTTTGATGTTATTTTATTTTCTCTTATGGATATTGACTTTGTATATTTAGCATGATAATCTAAAACATATAGTATTAAAAACTAGATGATTTAGGCTATAAAACAAATATAAAATGGAGGCAGAATAATTATGGTAAAAATTATATCAGACTCATCATCGCTTTACTCTATTGAAGAGGCAAAATTAAATAATTTAGAAATTACACCGCTTTCAGTTACGATTAATAATGTGACATATAAAGAATACGAAGAAATTCAAACAGAGGAATTTATAGATATAATACATGAAGGACATATACCAATATCATCTCAGCCATCAATAGGCGAAGTTATTGAGTTGTATAATAAATATCCTGATAAGGAAATCATAAATATATGTATGGCGGACGGGCTTTCTGGTACATATAATTCAGCATGTACAGCTAAACAGCTTGCTGAGAACTCAGGCAGAATAGATGTGGTAAATTCAAAGACATTATGTGGACCACAAAGATATTTAGTTGATGTGGCAGTAAAACTTGCTGAAATGAACAAGTCTAGAAAAGAAATTTTGGACGAACTATATAATTTAATGGAAACATCTCAATCTTATTTGATACCAAAGGATTTTGATTATTTAGTAAGAGGAGGAAGATTATCTCACCTAGCAGGAAGAATAGGAGCTCTAATAAATTTAGTACCTGTAATGATGCTTTCAGAAGAACGTACAAAGCTTACTAAATTTACAGCAAAAAGAACATTTGGCAAGGCTATTTCTAAGATATGTGAAGATCTTATTAAATTTGGCGTAGATAGCAGCTTTAAAATATATATTTCACATGCTTGTATAGAAGAACTTGCAAATACAGCAAAAAAGATAATAGAAAATAATATAGAAAATGCAGATATAGAGGTTAAAAAGCTTGGACCAGCATTTACAACACAAGGTGGACCTGGTTGTATCGCTATTCAAATGATAAAAAAACATTCTATATTGGGTTAAACTTTTCGGTTAGGAGGAGTAATGTGTAGACATATAAATGGGGAAGATATAGAAGAAATTTTGAATTTCCACATACCAAGATATAATGAATTGCCTACTGTTCTGTTGTATAAAGATCAGGTGATTCTATATATAGAAGACGTGCTTAAAGTTATAAATATAAATTCTAAAGAGAGTTTATTGACACCAACCATGGTTAATAATTATGTTAAGCAGAAAGTTGTGTCTCCACCTAAAAATAAAAGATACAGTGAAAAACATTTAGCATATTTAATTGTGGTATGTATTTTAAAGCAGGTTTGCAGTTTAACTGAACTCTGCGAACTTATAAAAATTCAAATAGAAACCTGTTCTATAGAGCATGCCTACGATTATTTTTGTGTAGAATTAGAGAATGCTTTAAAATGTGTTTTTACAAAGGAAAATATCATGGGCTCATCTACAAACAAAAATGATACATTAGAAAGAAAAGTTGCTAGATCTGCAGTAATGTCATTTGCTAATAAGCTTTTCTTGCACAAATATCTTGAAAAGTATAAGGCTGAATAAATAAAATTTTTCTTAAAATATTTTTTAATTCACAGTGATTATTGAGGTCTAGGAAGAAATAAATAAAGTTTTTCTTAAATATAATGTTTTCCTATAAATGGCCCTTGATAAATCTGCAATACATATAATAAAATATAGCAATGATGAAGAAAATTTTGAAAAGAATTATAAAAATTATGTGTATTATTTTAATGATTATGATAGCTGTTTCTATATATATTACATTTATAGAGAGGGAATTACTTGTTGTAAAAAAGCATGATATAACTATAAATAAAGAGGGGAAAGATACCATAAAAATTATTCAATTTACGGACACTCAGTTAGGTGAATATTATAATTTGAAGGATTTAGAGAGAGCCGTTAATAGAATAAATAAGCTTGAAGCTGATGTGGTAGTTTTCACAGGAGATTTAATAGATAATGCTTCAAAATATGATGACATTCATGGCGTTGCAAGGGTGCTTTTAAAAATAAACGCAAATCTTGGCAAATATGCCATATACGGAAACCATGATTATGGCGGAGGGGCTGAGAAGTGTTATGAAAATATCATGAATGAGGCTGGATTTAAGGTTTTACAAAATGGACACGACTATATAGAAGTTAATGGGAAAATAATAAATTTCTTTGGTGGTGATGATGCTCTTATGGGAAAACATGATGCGAAAAGAACCATAAGTGCCATAAAAAAGGATCAGGTAAACATCCTTTTAATTCATGAACCAGATCTCATAGACAAATATAATGAGTATCCTGTGGATTTAGCCCTAAGCGGACATAGTCACGGTGGACAAGTATATATACCTTTTTATGGACCTTTAAAAAAGAATCTTTTAGCAGAAAAATATAATAGAGGCTTCTATGACATTGATAACGAAAGAAAAACCAAACTATACGTAAATACTGGTTTAGGAAATACTAAAGTTCCATTTAGATTTTTTACCATTCCAGAAATATCAGTATTTAATCTAAAAATATAAATAAAAATTTTAATGGAAATAGGTGATTTCACTAAAAGTGAGGTTACCTATTTTTTATTTTAAATAATATTTATGAAGCATGGGGATACACTAACTAATAGCAATAAAAGTTTAGGAGAGAACTATATGTATGACTATGTAAAAGGAGAACCCATATTCACAAAGATAAATGATAAAAGTAAGCAATATCCATATTTAACGGAAAATATAGAAACGGATGTAATTATAATTGGGGGCGGGATTACCGGATGTATATGTGGATATTATTTATCTAAAAACAACATAAAGGCTGTTCTTATAGATAAGGGAAGGATTGCGCATTTAAGTACTAGTGTGACAACATCACTTCTTCAATATGAGCTTGATGATAATTTATCTGATTTAAAAGAAGCTACGTCATTTGAAGATTCTATAACAGCATATAAGATAGGATTAAAAGCCTTAGATGAAATAGAAGATTTTATAAGAGAATATTGAAATAAATGCGATTATATAAAGAGAGATACGCTTTTGTATACATCTAAACAAGATGAAAAAAATGCAATAAAAATAGAGTTTCAGCAAAGAAAAGATAATGGATTTAATAAAATTCTTTTATAGTTTATTACTCCTCGTAAGTTGTGTACATTTACATTAATTACTGAATTTAATATAATTTTAACATTAATATAATTTTTAACATATTGAAAATTGTATGAGTTAAGGGGGACTGAGCAATGATTAATAAAAGAGACATAATAGATATAGCCAAAGAGCAATTAGCTTTAGACTATAATTGCAGAAAAGAAGATTTTGAAAAAGATGAGAACACTATAGTTTCTAACGATTTACTGGAAGGACGTAGAATAAAGGATAGTGAGGGCAGCTATTTTAGAGCGGTGTGTATTGGTGGAAAAGCTGTAATAAATGTTGGAGAAGAGCTTATACCATGGTTTGAAGATACATATACTGAGTCTAACTGTGATTGGTTCTTTGAATATGAAAACTTAAAGAGGATAGAGTCTAAATTAAAGGAAGTTGGACAAGAAATAGAAGATATACATCATTATTATCTTCCTCTAGCTCATATGGAGATTGTAAAACCAATTATGAAAGTTAAGTGGTATGAGAAGGATGAAATTTTTCAATTTGAAGATGATGTGAGATTTGGTGAAGCCTTAATGTTTGACGAAGAAAATCCAGATGTTTTGGCAGTGGCGGCTTTTGATGGTGATGAAATAGTTGCCATGGCAGGTGCAACTGAAGATTGCAATACTATGTGGCAGCTTGGAGTCAATGTAGTGCCAAGCTACAGAGGAAGAGGGATAGCTAGCAATTTGGTAGCATTACTAAGGCAAGAAGTTCTAAAGAGAGGTAAAGTACCTTTTACTGGAACAGTAGAATCTCATTTTAATTCACAGAATGTATCATTAAATGCGGGATTCCGTCCAGTATGGGGAGAGATACATTCAAATAGCATAGAGTAATTTTATATGAAAAGAGCTTCGTAGATAATTGAAGCTCTTTTCATGTGGGCAAAAACTAATTTTCAAATGAATCTTTTAAAATCTGAGAAAAAGCCAAATACCTCAAGTAGTTAGCACAAGCACTTGCTAGGTAAGCTTCTGTAAGAATTTTATAAGGAGCTAAATTTATGTTTTCATTTCCTTGAGTCAATCTAAGCTGTTTTTCATCATATCTTTTTAATGCAACTATGTAGAGAATTACATAGCCCATTAATACAAACTGCTGACCAATAAGTGTAACTTCTGCTGGAGAGTCTCCAGTAAAGTTTCTTTCGAGAATTTCTAAAACATCTAAATCCGCGCCACGAAAAAAATTGCTGTATCCTAAAGTTAAAAAGAAAGCACCGCTCTTTTCTAATTCAGCTATACTTATATCTAAATTTTTAATAAACTCATCAAATTTTTCTGATGTATCTTGGGATTCCTTGAACTTATCATCAAAACTATTCATATTTATAAAAGCCCCCATAAAGTATGTTTACCTTATATTAACATATGAAGCAACTAGCCTTTATAACACATATAAAATAGAATAATAATTGATGGAAATTTTTGTGTTTACAAAAGAAATTGATTTGTCTTTCCCATGATATAAGCCAGTTTTATCATTGATTTCTCATCATCAGTAAGCTTACGATTATACATTTTTTCTAATTGCTTAAAAAGAGAAACTGTATCAATTTTGTGCTTTAAAGCTGCTTTAGATTGTCTATAGGAAAAATTGAAGTCATATAGGGAAGGTTTTATATCAGGAGTAAAGAGTTTTTTGAATATTTCTGATGTATAGTAAGCATCGTTAAAGGCATCATGAAAGTCTCCGGTGAGAGGAAGATTAAAAGAGTCTACAACTTTACTTAAACCAACCTTTGTCCCTTTTGGAGCATTGAAATATTTAGAGGCTAAAGCTTGTATATCAATATACTTTTTAGATAGACGTCCTAAATCTAGCTTATGAAACTTTACGTTTCGTACAAATTCCTTTATGTCACTTGTTCCCCATATACATAATACAAAATCCTCATGTCCAATAAACTTTAAAAAATCATCATAGACAAGGGAGAAGGCTTTGTTGGAATTAACCGCATCAGTGGTTATACTTGTCAAATTCTCTATGTAAGGATGAATTTCAGTATAAAGTGTAGGCTTAACTAAGGCGTTAAAATTACCTTGATGGTTTAAATTTTCATCAAGTTTAACAGCGCCTATTTGTATTATTTCAAAAGGCATACCGAAATCTTCGGCATCCTTGGAATTTTTCTGATTAAATTCTAAATCATATATTATGTAATTCATTATCTTCACCTAACTTTTAAGATTAATATACTTCAGTGTTATATATGTAATTATAACCAAAATATAAGATTTTGATATAATAAAACACAAATAAATTAAATATAGACAACTAAATAGATAAAAGTTAAGAGAAGGAAGAACATTAAAATAGTGAAATAAATAAAATTTAAATTATAAGTAAAGATGAGTACAGATTTTTTGAAAATAAAATTCTGTATCTATGATGATAACAAATATCACTGTAAGCTACATTTTTATGATAGAATATTTATGGATTTATAATTAACTAAAAAAAATTAAAAAATGGAGGTACTATGTTAAAGAAATTTGTAAATTTTTATAAACCATACAAGAAATTATTTGTATTTGATCTTATAGCAGCTTTTATAGCTGCAGCAATAGATCTAGTTTATCCTATGATGACTAGAGAAATTATGGATTCCGCTATTCCTAATAGGGACCTTAGAACTTTAGGAGTATTTGCAGCAACACTTATAGTATTATTTTTAATCAAAGCACTTTGTGGATATTTTATGCAGTACTGGGGACATGTCGTTGGTGTTAGAATGCAGGGAGATATGAGAAGAAAGGTGT
The DNA here is from genome assembly GCA_022773025.1 of Clostridium sp. GTDB lineage: Bacteria > Bacillota > Clostridia > Clostridiales > Clostridiaceae > Clostridium_X. The sequence goes on from JALEZF010000058.1 coordinate 23,140, forward strand.
TCAATCATCTTCAAAGACTTCCGAATAAATTCTTTGACAACACTAAAACTGGTGATGTCATGTCTAGAATAATTAACGACTTGATGGATATTTCAGAGCTTGCTCACCATGGACCAGAGGATTTATTCATTTCAGGAGTAATGCTTGTAGGTTCATTTATAATTCTATGCACCATCAATGTTCCACTTACAATAATCATTTTTGCCTTTATTCCTATCATAGTAATTTTCACTATGAATAAGAGAAAAAAGATGAAAAAAGCTTTTCTAGAAACTAAAGTTGAAACTGGTAAGGTAAATGCAAACCTAGAAAACAGTATAGCGGGTATAAGAGTATCAAAGGCTTTTGTAAGTCATAGCTATGAAGAGGAAAAGTTTGAGCAGGGAAATAAGAGCTTTATGACAGCAAGAGAAAAAGCTTACAAGGTTATGGCAGAATATTTTGCTGGAGCAAATCTTTCTCTAGATGTTTTAAACTATGTGGTTTTAATATTTGGAGGATTATTTACCTTTAACGGTGCAATAAGCATGGGAGATTACGTTGCATATCTTCTATATATAAAGATTTTTATGGACCCTATAAAGAAGCTTATAAACTTTATGGAGCAGTTCCAAAATGGAATGACAGGATTCCAAAGATATGTTGAAATCTTAAATGAGGACAGAGAAAAAGAAAAGAAGGGAGCAAAACCTCTTAAAGATGTTAAAGGCAAGATAACCTTTAAAAATGCTAGCTTTAGCTATGAAGATAATATGATACTGGACAACCTTTCTTTAGAGATTGAAGAAGGCAAGATGTTAGCTTTAGTTGGACCTTCCGGTGGAGGAAAAACTACATTTTGTAACCTTATACCTAGATTTTATGATCTTAATAGGGGAGATATATTAATAGATGATAAGAGCATTTATGATGTGACTTTAGAATCACTAAGAGCAAACATAGGAATAGTCCAGCAGGAAGTGTTTTTATTTACAGGTACCATAAAAGAGAATATACGTTACGGAAATTTAGAATCAAGTGATGAAGAGATTGTAGAAGCAGCTAAGAGAGCTAATATTCATGACTTTATAATGAATTTAGAGGACGGATATGATACTTATATAGGAGAAAGAGGAACAAAGCTATCTGGAGGACAGAAGCAAAGAATTTCTATAGCAAGAGTATTTTTGAAGAATCCAAGAATACTTATATTAGATGAAGCTACATCGGCTCTTGACAATACAACTGAGTATTATATAAAGCAGTCCCTTGACGAATTATGTAAGGGTAGAACTACAATAGTAGTTGCTCATAGACTATCTACTATAAGAAATGCAGATGAGATAATAGTTCTTACAGACAAGGGAATAGAGGAAAGAGGAACTCATGAGGAGCTTATGAATCTTAACGGAATATATAAGGATCTTCATAGATTTGTAAGTCAATAAGATAAGAATAAAAAATCACACCAATAAATAAAATTTGGTGTGATTTTTTTATTCTTATTTTCAAGGTAAAAGATTTTAGTATAAAAGTATGGCTAATAAAATATAATTTAAAGAAGGTATATATAGGAAGGTGTTAAATTGTCTAAAAAAAGAAAATGTCCCAAAGAAGTATTAGACTTAACATTAGAGAAAATAAGAAATAAAAGATTAGAAAAAGTAAATCTTATTTGGATAGAAGCATGTGGCTGTGCTGGAGATATTATTTCTCTTTTAGATGGTAATAATCCAGATATGGCTTATTTTTTTAGTGAAATGGTGAATCTGACGTATAACAATAGCATTATGGGGGCAGATGGGCAAAGAGCTTTTGAAAAGTTTCTTGAGACTTTAGATACAGAATTTATTCTAGCAGTGGAAGGAGCAGTTACTACAAGGGATAATGGAGCTTACGACATCATTGCTGAATATAATGGGAAAAATATCTCGGGAGCAGATGCAATAACTCTCGCAGCTGGGAAAGCAAAATATGTTTTAGCTATAGGTACCTGTGCAACCTATGGAGGAATTTCAGCCACAAAGCCAAATCCATCAATGAGCATGAGTCTTCAAGACTTTTGGGTAAGGAAGTTATAAGAATTCCTCCAGGTTGTCCAGCAAATTCTCAATGGATAACAAGTACAATAGCACATTTGATATCTTATGGAATACCGGAACTTGATGCAGAAGGAAGACCTAAATTACTATATGGTGAAACAATTCATACTAATTGTGAAAGGCGATCTTATTTTGATAGGCAGATTTTTGCAGAGAAGTTAGGGGATAAGGAGTGCATGTATAAATTAGGATGCAAAGGGCCTATAACAAGAGCAGATTGTCCTATTGTAAGATGGGATGATGGAGTTAATTGGCCTGTAGGAGCTAATACACCATGTATAGTCTGTGCACAAGCAAGGGTTTCCTTATAGTATCAAAAGAGGACTGTGATAAAACATTAAAAATCATAAAGAAAATCCTCTAAGTAAAGATGCTGCTATTATAGGAGAATTTATAGAAGAATTTATAGAAGAACCTAATGAAAAGGTATATCTTAAAATTACTGCATTTAAAATATCATCATGAATTTTAGAGCAATATTCTATTATACCATAAGAGTATAAAGTGTTTATATTAAATCTTGATTTCATTTCATCATAGTTACACTCTACATCTTCTATCAGGTCTTTAGCAGATTTTACTGATATGTTTTTGTATAAAATACAAAATTCATCTCCACCCATTCTGTAAACCGTTCCATAGAGTCTAAATGCTTTATTTAGATTTTGAGCCGCAAGAAAAAGTAATTCATCTCCATTAAAGTGGCCTAAGGAATCATTGGTTTTCTTTAATCCGTTCAAATCTATGGAAATTATTATGACTTTTCTCTTATGATTACATTGTTTTAAACCTATTTGAAACATCATCCTGTTTGAAATATTTGTAAGAGAATCATGCCTAAACTGCATGTCCCTTATTATTATATAATAAAATAATAAATCTATGGCTACGGTACTCAATATGAGAAGAATTTGAGCTATAAATACCTGAAAAGTAAGTCCTGCAAGGATTAATATGCAAATAAAGACAAAGCATACACTGTCTTCACGCATATAGTATTTTCTATCCTGACACTCTACAAAAATAAATAGAATAAAATATATAAGACTTACAATTAGCTAAACACAAAATAAATCTCCTCTATTATATGTATTTACATTAGAAATATAAAATATCCAGCCATCTTTTATGCTTCCAAAGCTTACTATGCCATTTATAATCAATAGTATAGTGATAAATTTCTTATACCTATGTAGAGGTGTACTATCAATTTTCATAAGCATAAGCATATATGGCATTGCAGGAGCTAGAGTAAATCCAATAGCATTTGAAATTTTAGAAAGATACACTGCAGTTGGTGAGTTGTATTTTAAAATCACTATTGTAAAAGTCTCTAATAGTGATTCTACTATGGTTAAGACCATAGCTATAGAAAAATATTTTGTGATTGTTTTATTTAAAATATAATTATGATAAAGAAGAAAAAAATAAATCCAAGGATAAATTATTCCAAGGATTTATAAAAAAACTATATTTTTTGTACGTTGATAGCCATAGGGCCCTTTTCACCTTCTGTTATATCAAAGGTTACATTTTGCCCTTCATGAAGGTCTTTTTCAGGACCCTTTTCTTTTATTTGTGAATGATGTACAAATACATCATTTCCACATTCACAAGATATAAAGCCATATCCCTTTTCTTGGTCGTACCATTTTACAACGCCAGTTTTTTCTGCCATAAATAAAATCCTCCTTATAAATAAGTTTCTAGAAGTAGTATGGTATAAAAGCACAAAAATTAACCCTAAGTTATTTTAAGATCATTATTTTTAAAACTGTTTGATGATAAATAAAATAAATAGTAATATAAAAGTATATATGTAAAAATGAAGAAAATTATTATGGGGAGTGATAATTGTGAAAGCGGAAAGAAGGCTACTTATAGAAAAGCAAGGGAGAAAAATTTATGAATATCATCTTATAAATGATAACAAAGTAGAAGTTAAGATAATGAATCTAGGAGCTATAATAACAGATATACTTATTCCCGACTCCTTTGGAAATATAGAAAATGTAGTTGTAAAATGGAAAGATGTTCTAGATTATATAAATGACGGGTCATGTGCAGGGGCTGTAGTAGGAAGGACTGCGGGAAGAATTGCTGATGGAAATGTATCTATAGGTGGCAAGTGCTATAAACTTTCACAAAACCAAGGAGTGAATACACTCCATGGTGGAGAAAATGGACTCAATAAAAAAATATGGAAGGGTTTTTTTAAAGAAAATACAGATGAAATGTCAGTAGTATTAGAAACCTTTAGCCAGGATGGAGAAGATGGATATCCAGGTAATGTGAAAATCAAGGTCATATATACTTTAAATAATAAGAATGAATTAAAAATAGAGTACTCTGCTACAGCAGATAAGGACACTTTAATTAATTTAACAAATCACAGTTATTTTAATTTGTCTGGAAATTTAAAAACAGATATTTTAGGTGAAAAGCTCACAGTAAAATCTAGCAATATAGCTACTATAAGAGAAGATTCCGCACTAAGTGGTGAGGTGCTTTCAGTAAAAGGCACACCCTTTGATTTTAGGTTAGCAAAAGAAATTGGCAAGGATATAAGAGAAAATCACAGACAATTAATTTTAGGAAATGGCTACGACCATCCATGGATATTGGACAATGTTGAAGGACCTTGTGTTATTCTTGAAGATAAAATATCAGGTAGAAAAATGGAGGTTACTACAGATAGAAAAGCAGTAGTTATATATTCCACCAACTATCCAGAACAGCAGAAAAAGCTTTTTAATGGAGAAACTCTAAAGAAAAATCAAGCTATCTGCTTTGAAACACAAAATCTTCCTATAGGAGAAAATGAAAGGTTTATTGAAGAGTCTATTGTAAAAGCTGAAGAAGAATATAAGGCAGTTACAACATTTGGGTTTATCTTTTAATATAAATTAAATTTTTCAATTTTACGCATACTATTTTCGTTAGAAAACTTAAAGGACGGAGGTGTCTCTTATGAAAGTAAAAGATAAATTTTTAGCTGACGTAGAAAATGGTCAAAGCACTAAAATAGCTTTAATGGTAATGAAGATAATTTTTAAAGATGAAAACAAAGTTGTATGTATATTAGCAGATAAGACAGGAGAAATAAAAGCAAACATATTTGGAGGAAATAAAGACATAGCAGAAGGAAAATTAATAGTAGCAGAGGGAACAAAGGATAGTAGTTTTGATGTAAAGAAATATGAATTTCTATCAGAATATGAATTAGAGGACTATCTTCCTATGGTAAAAACTTCCATTGATCATATAATGAATGAAATTGAAGAATACACAAAGGATTATGTGATTTCAAGAGAAGGTATAGCCTTAAACGATTATTTTTTCAAAGATGAGGATTTTTTAGAAAAATTTAAAAGAGGTATAGGTGGAGTATCTATGCATCACAATTATATAGGAGGACTTGCGGAACATACTTTAAATGTAATGTCTCTTACAGCTATGCTCTGTGAAAAATATGACTGCAGAAGACGCGAAATAGCAATGCTTTCTGCAAAACTTCATGATATAGGGAAGATTTATGAACTCTCTTTTGAAGGTCCATTTAAGTATACATTGAGGGGAGAAATGGAAGGGCATATAGTTATAGGTGTGCAGATGATTAATGAAGCAATAAAATCAAGACCTGATTTCTATTCTGATGATTTTGTATGTAGGATTAAGGGGTGTGTAACACAGCATCATGGAAAACTTGAATACGGATCTCCTAGGCCTATAAAGACAGAGGAAGCCTTTATAGTGAATTTTGCGGATTCTATAGATGCAACTATGAATAAGGTATCACAACTAAAAGAGAAGACAGAAAGTGATACTTGGTCTGAATATGATAGAAGGATTGAAACAAAATTATATTTATAAATATAAAAACTTATAGTAATACCTAAATCATGGAAAGAATTTGAGGATAATACTAAAGAGAAATATAAAGCATTGACTGCTAGAGATTAATATGATTATTATAAAAAGATTAAAAGTCATAATCATAAGTTAAACTTGTGATTATGACTTTTAAAATTATAAATCCATTAATTTTCTAGCACCATCAGAGATATCTACTATATAAAAGCTAGGTGCATAGCCTATTTTTTCTTTATATTTTTTAGTGGAGTATTCTATAAATTTATCTATAGAATCTTCCTTAACTAAAGATACTGTGCATCCTCCAAATCCAGCACCTGTCATACGAGAACCAAGAACTATATCTTTTTGTTCCTGAGCAGAGGCAACTAAGGTATCCAGTTCTATTCCAGTAACCTCATAATCATTTTTTAATGATTCATGAGAGTCATTTAGAAGCTGTCCAAAAAGTTTCATGTCATTTTCTTCTAAAGCACTGACAGCTTTTAGAGTTCTTTGGTTTTCTAAAACAGCATGTCTTGCTCTCTTTAAAAGTATAGGGTTTTCTATATGATTTTTAAGGGATGCAAAATCCTCCTCTGATAGTTCACCAAGAGAAGATATGTTCTTGTGTTTTTGTAAGATAGCAAGTGCTTCTTCGCATTCACTTCTTCTTTCATTGTATTTAGAGTCCACAAGAGTACGCTTTTTATTTGTATTTCCTATTATAAGCTTATATCCATCCATGGATAGAGTGCTGTATCTATATTTTAAAGTGTTGCAGTCAAGGAGAATAGCAGAATTTTCTTTTCCCATACATATTGCAAACTCATCCATTATCCCACAGTTTACACCTATAAATTTGTTTTCTGCTTCCTGACATAGCTTAGCCATATCTACCATATCAATATCAAGCTTAAATACATCTTTTAATATTACACCTACAAGTACCAATAAAGATGCAGATGATGATAATCCTGAGCCATTTGGAATGTTTCCATATACTAATATGTTTAATCCTGTACAAATATTAAAATCGTGATCTTTTAATATCTTAATTATTCCTTTAGGATAATTTGCCCAGCCATGGTCTTTTGAATAGACTAACTCATCTAGATCAAATTCAATTATGCCATTTTCTTCGAAGTTCATGGAATAAACCTTAAATTTTTTATCATTACGTCTTTCTATTAACCCATATGTTCCGATGGAAAGTGCACAAGGAAATACATGTCCACCATTGTAATCTGTATGTTCACCAATTAAGTTAACTCTTCCTGGAGAAAAGTATGAACTACAAGGATTTGAATTGAAAATCTCTTTAAAAGAATCTGATAAATTTTTAATAATATCCATATCCAATAACCTCCTTACATGTATTTAAATAGTAACTCATTGTGGGAGAAAAGTAAATACTATAGAGGCTAGAATAGAAAAATGAAATTCGTAATATTAAGCAGAATGTAGTAAACTATTATAGTAGAAAATTATTTAAAAGGGGGATTATGCAGAATGAAATTGATAGATTTGCACTGTGATACTATAAGCCATTTCATGGGAGAAAATACAGAAGTCACATTAAAAAGAAACAATCTTTCAGTAGACTTAGAGAAACTAAAGCAAGGTGATTATCTGGCACAGACTTTTGCTCTCTTTGTAAACAAGGAACATGTAAAAAGCCCTCATGATTATTGCATGAAGATGGCAGAAAAATTTTTTCAAGAGATAGACAAAAATAGCAGTCTAATAGCTCTTGCACGTAATTATGATGAAATAATAAAAAATGAAAAAGAAGGCAGGCTATCAGCTATTTTATCTATAGAAGAAGGTGCTACCATAGAGGGAAATCTTAAAAATTTAAAAGATTTTTATGATATGGGAGTAAGGATGATGACTCTTACATGGAATTATGAAAATGAAATAGGATATCCTAATAAGGGTGAGGAGAATCATACTAAAGGATTAAAGCCTTTTGGAGTAGAAACTGTAGAGTATATGAATGAATTAGGAATGCTAGTTGATGTATCTCATTTATCTGATGGTGGCTTTTATGATGTAGCTAAAATCTCGAGAAAACCTTTTATAGCTACTCATTCAAATGCTAGGTCTGTGACAGGTCATATGAGAAATTTAACCGATGATATGATAAAGATTCTATCTAACAAAGGTGGAGTTACAGGGATAAACTTCTGTTCTGCTTTTATGGGGGATCATGGTGACAACACCTATATAGAGGATATGATAAAACATATTAAACATATAAGAAATGTGGGTGGCATAGATGTATTAGCCATTGGAACAGATTTTGATGGTATAAGCTCTAAAGTTGAAATAGACAATGCTAGCCAAATGGGAAAACTTGTACAAGCTCTAGATAAGGCTGGATTTAAAGAAGAAGATATAGAAAAACTATATTATAAAAATGCCCTTAGATTAATTAAGGATGTATTATAAACTAATAAGGGATGTGTTAAGAAGTATTTTTAGTACATCTTTTATTTTTCATCACATATATGTCTTATATTTCTTTAGAATAGAAGAAAATGAATATAATCTGTTTCATTGAAAAAAATAGTTTAAATTAATAATATTCATATATATAATAGTATTGTTATAAAAAAATAGATTTTAAATAAATGATAAGGTGTGAAGAAATGGAAGAACTAAAAAAAGCTATTGATGAAGCCATCACTTCAGAAGTAGTTAAAGCAGTTATAAGCAATAGATTAAACAAAGAAGTAAAATATAACAAAATAAATATTACTCTTAAAGAAAATAATGGTAGTGAATATTATCAAATAGAAAAATTCACGGATAAACAAGTTTTTCATGAAAATATAGAAAAGAATATTTTAAGAGACAAAATGTTAGAATATTTATCAAAGGATTATAAACAGCTTTCAGCGTGGTGTAATGGCAAAACCTTTGATCTAAAGATATCTAAAAAAGGAAAAGTGCTTTTATCGAAGAAAAAATCAAATAACTCTCCAGTTATAAATAAAAGTCACAACAAAGAAAAACAGTATATTCTTAAAGAAGGAATGATTATAGAGCCTCTTATAGATTTAGGGGTTTTTACAAAGGAAGGAAAAGTAATTAATTCTAAGTATGACAAATACAAGCAGATAAATAGATTTATTGAAATTATTGATGATGAAATCAAAAATCAAGATATAAAGGAATTAACTATTTTAGATTTTGGATGTGGAAAATCCTATTTGACCTTTGTGCTTTATTATTACTTTGTGGAGATAAAAAAAATAAATGTGAAAATGATAGGACTTGACCTTAAAGAAGATGTTATAAAGAAATGTAATGAAATAGCAAAAAGGTACAACTATGAAAATCTTCATTTTGAATTAGGAGATATAAACGGATTTAAATATAACAACAATGTAGATATGGTTATAACACTTCATGCTTGCGACACAGCCACTGATTATGCATTATATAATGCGGTAAAATGGAATGCAAAAATGATTTTTTCTGTACCATGCTGTCAACATGAATTTAATTCTCAAATAAAATCAGATGATTTATCTATTATAACTCGATATGGAATAATACAGGAAAGAATAAGTGCCCTTATGACTGATGCAGTTAGGGGGAATCTTTTAGAAGTAGCAGGATATAAAACTCAACTCTTGGAGTTTATAGATATAGCTCATTCTCCTAAAAATATATTGATAAGAGCATCTAAGAGCAACATATCTAAAGAAAAGAAGGAAAAAGCCCTAATTGAAGTGAAAAATTTAATTAAGGAATTTAATATTACACCAACTTTATTAAAATTATTTATGGAAAGCAAAATTATAGATTAAAATAAAAGATCTCCTCACAAAAATATAAAGATGTGAGGAGATTTGTTTTTAGAAGAATAAGTACGGAGTGGGGTTAGGCATCAAGGTATGATCATTTAGTAAGAGATTTTTGTTATAGGAATGAGGGATACCATGATAAAGCTATAAAAAGATTAATATATGTAATATGTTGCTGTGGACAAAATTTTAGAAAGGTTTATAATAATAAAGGGTTTAATCATATGTTTCTTATAATTTTTTTATATATTACGATAAAAAACATGATATAATATAAAAAAAAGATTGGGAGATTTTGGATTCATTTGAAGGGAGACTGAGCTCAATGGAGGCAGAAGTAGCAAAACAAACCAATATAAAAAAAGTATCAATAATCATTTTAGCAGTGGTAGCTGTTATTTACTTAGGAGCGTCCTTATACTTTACAAAACATTTTTATTTTAATTGTATTATTAACGGTGTGGATGTCAGTGGTGACACTGTTGCAGAAACAGAAGATAAGATGACGAAAGAATTAGAAGCTTATACCCTAACCCTAAAAGGCAGGGAAGACAAGAATGAAGAACTTCTTGGAAAGAATGTAGGATTAAAATATATATCTACAGGGGAGATACAACAGGCAAAAGATAAGCAAAACCCATTTTCATGGCCTATTTCTATCTTTAAAAAAGAAGAATATGAGATTTCGTCGTCAGTTGAATATGATGAGAAAATGCTAAATGATGAATTGGCAAAGATGGTATTCTATAAGGATGAAAACGTAGTAGAACCTAAAGATTCTTATATTGAATATAAGGATGGAACTTATAATATTATAGATGAAATTTATGGAAACAAGGTTAATAGGGAGACACTTACTGAAAAGGTGAAGAAATCAGTAGTGGATGGAGAAACACTAATTGATCTTGATAAAGATGGTTGCTACTATAATCCTAAATACACATCAAAATCTAGTGAAGTTGTGGATGCCGCAGCTAATCTTAACAAATATGTATCTGCTAAAGTAAATTATAATTTTGGAGGCAATATAGAAAGTGTAAATGGAGATATGATTCATCAATGGATAGGTGTTGATAATGAATTCAAAGTTTCTATAGATGAGTCAAAAGTAAGTAATTATATAAGTTCCCTTGCTAGAAAGTATAATACTAGGGGAAGGACAAGAAGCTTTAAAACTTCTTCAGGAAATATTATAAATATCAGTGGAGGAGATTATGGCTGGGTTCTTGATTCTAATGCTGAAACCAGCGGATTAATAGAGGCAATTAAAAATGGACAAGAGATTAATAAAGAGCCAAGTTATAGCCAAAAAGGTAGAGTCTATGGAGCAAATGATATTGGAGATACCTATGTGGAAATAGATATGACAAAACAACATATGTGGTTTTATAAAAATGGGTCTCTTATTACAGAAGGTGATGTTGTTACAGGAGATATGCAAAACAACTGGGGAACACCAGGTGGAATTTATAGATTAAAATATAAAGAAAAAAATGCAACTTTAGTAGGTCAAGATTATGCTTCACCTGTGAGTTTTTGGATGCCTTTTAACGGAGGAATAGGAATTCATGATGCTACATGGAGAGATGTGTTTGGAAAAGAAGAATATAAAACTAATGGATCTCATGGATGCATAAATGCACCTTATGCTGTAGCTAATGCTATATTTGACAATATAGAAGTTGGAACTCCAATAGTATGTTTTTATTAAAATAAATTTAAAGGTGATAAAGATACAAATATGTATTTTTATCACCTTTTCTTTTATAAATGGTGAAGGGTATATAATCGTACTATAAAAATTTACAACAAACAACATTAAAGTCATATTGTTAATATATTAAAAAAAACTTAAACTATTAATAGGCAAATGTATAGAAAAAATATGTAATAGGGAGTATAATAAAATTGTAGGAAATAATATACATAAATATACAAAAGTATTAAATAAAGATTAAACTATACATTATTTGACATATACTAACAATTAGGAGGAGCTATGATAGAAACCATACTTCTTGCAATACTTGTAGCAAAAATAAAGGGATATAAGATAAGACAAGTATTTAAGTCGTGGACAATTTATCCTTTACTATTATTAGAATTCATAACTGCAATAGGACAAGTTATGATTTTTAATGGAAACTATGATTTTATAAAGATCGTAGGACCATTAAAAGTTGTATATTTAAGTGCATATTTATTCTTAATATTAAAATATGAGATTTATGGAAGTGCAATATGTGGCTCAATATCTATGATATTTGGTGGAATCTTAAATAATATTGCTATAAAAGCTAATAGGGGATTTATGCCAGTGTTTCCTAGTTTATCATATAGCACTGGATATTTTAAAGAGGGTGTTTTTGATATAGTAAACGATATACATATATTAGGAAATTCCCATACTCAGCTTTGGTTTTTGACAGATTTTATAGACCTTGGTTACAGTATTCTTAGTATAGGAGATATATTTATAAGGGTGTTTGTATTTTTAATAATATATAATTCAATAAAGAAATCAAACATTTATTTAACAAAGGAGGAAAAGGCATGCTAAGATTGACACCACTTGAACTTGTAGCTAGATTAATACCAGAAGTATTACTTTTTATACTTGCCACATATACATTTTCTAATACAAAAATAAATTTAAAAAAATACATATTATCTAGTGCTGCATTAGGAATATGTGTATTTTTAATAAGGATGTTACCTATAAATTATGGGGTACATACTATATTAAATCTTATGATGTTGACCATAATTACAGTTTCAATAAATAAGATTGATGTAATTAGAGGAATAAGGTCATCTATAGTAACATCAATAATATTATTTATATGTGAAGGATTAAATATGGTAATGCTAAATGTGAGATTTGGTGATAGTGTTGAACAAGTTATTTCTAACCCTACATCAAAAACAATATATGGGATACCATCTTTAGTATGTTTTTCTATTATAGTAATAACATATTATTGTTATTTAAACAAAAAAGGTAGGATCAAAGATGTGGAGTGTAGAAAAGATATGTAATAAAATTTCAAACAATATTGCTACAGAATTAAAGTGTGATGAGGAAAAAAAATTAGTTATAAATTATGGAATATTTGCTATTATACAAATGGGTATAGCAATATGTTTAACTATAATATTTGGATTACTTTTTAATGTTGTAGCAGAAGCTTTAATAGTATCTTTTACTATAAGCATACTTAGGAAAAGTTCTGGTGGAGCACATGCAAGTACACCAGGTAGATGTGCTATTCTTGGGACAATTGTAAGTGTAGGATTTGGACTTGTGGCAAAACTTATTGAAAAAAATGCTGTTACAATCTCACTTATAGGTATTATAATTTTTTTCTGGTCTTTTTATATAGTGTACAAGTTAGCACCAGTGGATAGTGCAGCAAAACCAATTAAAAACCAAGAAAGAAGAAAAAAGCTAAAGAGAAGCTCTATGATGATTTTAGGTGCCTACTTTGTTATAGCTATAGCTAATATTTTATACAATTACTATAGTGTTAACGTCAGTGTCCTTACATATACATTATGTATTTATATGGGTTTAGTATGGCAAATTTTTTCTTTAACCAAAAGTGGACATTTAATATTAGGAAAAATAGATGATTTCTTTAAATGAAATAATTATTTTTAGGAGGTGAAAAAATGAAAAAGAAGATATTAATGAGCTTAGCAGCTGTATCAACTGTTGTTGCCTCTTTAGTAGCAACATCTGCTTGTTACTGGTGTTTTTATCAACCAGAAGAGCCAAAGAGCTTAAGAGAAGAATAACATTTCATCAATGAGACTGGCATGTCCGGTCTCATTATGATTATTAGAGGGATAAATGATGATGGATGTGAATAATGATAAACAAAAACAAATAAATGATATAGTTTCTATAGTTAAATTGGCGTCGCTATTATTTGTAGGAGTAATTTTGTGTAAATCTCTTTTTAGTACAGATAATACAATAATGAATATAAAGATAGACTATTATAATATAAGTATAGTTTTTATTCCTGTATTCATTTTAATACTAATTTATTTTATGTGGAGCTTTTCAATGGCAACGAAGATAAAAAAGCAACATGAAGGATTGGTTAATAATATTGAAACTATATTTTTTATAGTTTTATTTACGGTGATTATATACATATGTGGAGCTAATGAGAGTCAATATAAATTTTTATACTTATTTATAATTATAACAACCACTATACAATCTGGCTTAAAAAAGGGGATAACTATTGCAGGAATATCATCTTTTATAATTCTTGTGATGGATATTATAATGGTCCCTAATGCTCAAGTCAATCCTTATTTTGAAAATGATTTGATTTTAGTGGGAATTTTTATTTTAACAGCATGGCCTTTAGGTTTCTATGTAAAAATTGAAGGGGAACATATAAAGAGCCTTGAAGAGATGGTTAATATAGATGGACTTACTGAGGTGTACAATCATAGATATTTTCATGATAAATTAAGAGAGACTATTATGATCGGAAAAAGGGATAATAAACCTGTATCCATGATTTTTATTGATATAGATTATTTCAAACACTACAATGACTTATATGGACATCAAAAAGGAGATGTGGTGCTTAAAAAGATGGGACTTTTAATTAAAGAAAATATAAGTCCTGAATATACAGTTGCCAGATATGGTGGAGAAGAGTTCGCCGTTATTCTTCCTGATACTTTAGAAGAGGAAGCTACAAATATAGCAGATGATATTAGAATGAAGATAGAAAGCACATATTTTGAGGGGGAAGAAAATCAGCCTAAAGGAAAGATTACAGCTTCCAGGGGGATATCAGTTTATCCTGATAAAGCAAAAGATGATGTTGAACTTATAAAGAGTGCCGATGATGCATTATATAGAGCTAAATTTTTCTCAAAGAATAGGGTTGAAGTTTATACATCGATTTTAGACGAAATTAAGACAAACATAGATGAGGAAGATATAGAACTTGTAACCTCTATTAAAACATTAATAAGCGTTATAAATGCTAAGGATAGATATACATATGGACATGTTGAGAGAGTAGTAATTTATAGCAGGCTTATGGCGGAAAAACTCAAGTTAAATGAAAAAGATAGAGATACATTGATTTATGGTGCTTATATGCACGATATTGGAAAGATCAATATACCTCAAGATATATTGATGAAGAAGATGAAACTTACTAATGATGAGTGGTCTCAGCTTAAAGACCATCCTGCCAATGGAGTTGAGATTATAAAACCTGTAAAATCTCTTCAACATGTAATACCTCTTATAATAGGTCATCATGAACGTTATGATGGAAAAGGATATCCTAATAATCTAAAAGGGGAAGAAATTCCTTTTCTTGCTAGGGTTCTTACAGTAGTTGACAGCTTTGATGCTATGACTTCAAATAGACCTTATAATAACAGAAAGTCTTATGATGAAGCTATAGATGAGCTTAGAAAGTGTGAAGGTACGCAATTTGATCCTGACATAGCAGAAACTTTCATAGAAGTCATTACTAGCAAACACGGAATAGATTGCCTGGAAGGCTTACAATAATTATAGAATAATAGAAATGCCTAAAGTAGAGTTATTTTACTTTAGGCATTTCTATTATTAAAAACGAGGGTTTATTTCATCTTTTTCAATTCTTTTCAAATCTTTTAGTCTCAAATGGGTTTTTTCCATGATAGTTTCGAAGGATTCACCATCAATAAGCATTTCTTTAGCTATATCATGAGCAGATTTTTTATCTATATCCATAATTTAACCTCCTAAATAATTTATATATATTTAGTTTGTCATTAAATCATAGATTTAATCATTATTATTTTTTAAATAATTTAGAAATACTCTTATTATATGGGGTCAAACTGAGAACCAGAACATCTTTGGAGTTCTACTATGGCATCTTCTTTTTTTAAAGCCTTTTTGTAAAGTCTTTCAGAAGTCATGGCATCATAAGAATCAGCAACAGCTATTATACGAGCCATAAGGGGAATCTCTCTTTTGGAAAGACCTATAGGATATCCAGTACCATCCCATCTTTCATGATGACATAGTACACAGGTAGCTACATTTTCAAGTTCCCCAGAAGCTTGAAGTATACGATATCCTTTTTCACAGTGAGTCCGAATTATTTTAAATTCTTCTAGGATAAGAGGTCCGGGTTTTAAAAGAATTTCTTCCTTTATGCCTATTTTACCTATGTCATGAAGCTTAGCTGCTAAATATAATTCGTCTAGTTGAGCAATCTTAAAATTTAAAGCTTTTCCAATAATGTGGGCATATTTGACTACTCTTTCAGTATGTTCTTCTGTTTCAGTATGTTTAGCTTCAAGACTTTTTCTTAAAGAGTCCATCAAAGTACTTCTTACACTTTTTCCATCTAAAAGTTTTTGACGATAAACTTTTTCCTCCACATCTTTAATACAATCGTAGACATCTTCGTCTAGAAAATACTTTACGGTTTCACCTAGGGCTATGCTGAGTTTTATGAATTCATAGCTATAATTTTCACATTCCGAACGTATTCGGGAAACGGTATCTTCACATAAAGTTTCTGTGCAGTTTGGAATAAGCATTATGAATTCATCTCCTCCCCAACGGAAGACAAAACCATTATCTTGGCACACATTTTTTAATACCTAAGATATAGCCTTTAAAAGGTTGTCACCTTCTAAGTGACCAAAGGTATCGTTAATAAGCTTAAGTCCATTAACATCACCCATTATGACTCCTAAGGGAAGATACTTCTCATCATTTAATTCCTTGATCTTCTCCTCAAAAAAAGAACGATTATATAATTCTGTAAGAGAATCTGTATAGCTTAAATATCTAAGCTTATCTTCTAAAATTTTACGTTTAGTTATATTGTTAGATATTCCTACAATACCCCACACGTCTCCAGAATCATCTAATACGGGAACTTTCACACTTTCTTCAAAACATGGATTCCCATTTTCATCTATAGAATAATACTCTGAGTTTTTAGAAGTTTTACTGCGGATAACCTCCTGATCTTGTTTTATAAAATTAAGAGCAGTATCTTTATCAGGAAATATATTTAAATCTGATTTTCCTATTATATCAGTAACGCCTAGCTTATTATAAAAGTCTCTAAAATTTTTATTGTATCCAATAAATTTGTTATTCTTATCCTTATAAAAAATGCTATGAGGAAGAGAATCTATTATTGTTCTCAATATATTCTTTAAAAAAGATTTTAGAATGGCCATTATTACAACAACCTCTTTGAAATTATTTTACCTACTATAAAGGATAATACATATATAAATTTTTTAAAACTTAATTGATTAATCACTTGCATGTACTTAATCTAAATTGTGATGAAATTTATGGAAAAAGATAAAACTATGTATAAATATGGTGGCAAATTTAGAAACTATATCATATGAAAATAAATAAGAAAGGAGATAGCTATGGAAGACTTCAAAATAAAAACATCTATCTATTTTGGAGCAGGTTCATTAGAAAGGCTAAATCATATAGGAATCAAAAAAGTACTTGTAATTACTGATCCCTTTATGGTTAAGTCTGGAACGATAAATAAGGTTACAGATAGACTTAAAAATGCTTCTGTTACAGTGTTTAGCGAAATAGTTCCTGATCCGCCAATAGAGTTAGTTGTAAAGGGCATAGAAGAATTAAACAAGGTAAATCCAGATGTTATAGTGGCATTAGGTGGAGGGTCTGCTATTGATGCTGCAAAAGCTATTATGGATTTTTCTAAAAACATATTAGCACTTGAAAATATAGAATTTATAGCTATACCTACTACTAGTGGAACTGGTTCAGAAGTGACTTCTTTTTCTGTTATAACTGACAAAGAGAGAGGTGTAAAGTATCCTCTTGTTTCTGAAAGGCTAATTCCAAATGTAGCAATATTAGATCCTGATTTAGTAAAGACAGTTCCTCCAGCAATAACAGCAGATACAGGTATGGATGTTATTACCCATAGTTTAGAAGCATATGTTTCCACTAAAGCTAATGATTTTACTGATGCACTAGCGGAGAAATCGTTAATGCTTGCTTTTAAATATCTAGAAAGGGCATATAAGGATGGAAATGATATGGAAGCTAGAGAAAAGATGCACAATGCTTCATGTCTTGCTGGCATAGCCTTTAATTCAGCTTCATTAGGAATAAACCACAGCATAGCCCATACTCTTGGAGGAAAATTTCATGTGCCACATGGAAGAACCAATGCTATGCTTTTGCCTTATGTAATAGAATACAATGCAGACATAGTTGGATATGACAATAAAGAT
Source organism: Clostridium sp. (assembly GCA_022773025.1). Lineage (GTDB taxonomy): Bacteria > Bacillota > Clostridia > Clostridiales > Clostridiaceae > Clostridium_X. The sequence continues at coordinate 41,183 of JALEZF010000058.1, forward strand.
TACAGTATAGCAGCAAAAAAGTATCATCATATAGCTAAGCTTTTAGGACTTCCATCAAACAATATAAGGATGGGGGTAAAAAATCTTATAAATTTAATAAAGACTATGGAAAAGAATATGAAAATGCCATCAACTTTAAAAGAGTGTGGAGTTGATACACATAAAGTTTCCGAAGCATTAGAAAGCATAGCTGAATCTGCTCTAGCGGATGCATGCACACCTACCAATCCTAAGGCACCAGAAAAAGAACACATTATGAGAATTGTAGAAAAGGTAAAAGGTTAATATACATATGAAATTTAACCAAGGACATAATAAGGTTAAGCGAGAAAAGATTACAAAAATATATTTGTTTTTAATAAAACATAAGGGAGGGTGATGCAATGAGTGATGAAAAGCAGAGAGTGATACAAGAGTATGTTCCTGGGAAACAAGTTACCTTAGCTCACATAATCGCAAATCCTAATGAAGAGATATATAGAAAGCTTGGACTTATCATAGAAAAAAAAGGAGCCATTGGAATACTCACAATAACTCCTAGTGAGGCATCAATAATTGCAGCAGATGTAGCAACAAAGTCTGCAGATGTGGATTTGGGTTTTGTTGATAGGTTTAGCGGCACTGTAATTTTTACAGGAGATGTGGGAGCAGTTGAGGCTGCATTAAATGAAGTCACAAAAGTTTTAGGGGAACTACTTAGTTTTTCATCTACTAAAATCACACGAACTTAGGAGAAGCTATGAAGAGAATAATATTTATAGGAAAGACGGGAAGTGGCAAGACAACTTTATGCCAAAGCATAGATAAGTTAGAGCTTAAGTATAGGAAGACTCAGTCAGTGGAGGTCTATAACAAATCTATAGATACTCCTGGTGAATATTTAGAAAATAGATATTACTATAAGGCACTTGTAGTAACAGCGGCAGATGCGGATATTATAGCTTTAGTCTATGACTGTACCAAGGAGGAATCTTATATAGCACCGGGTTTTGCCAGTATGTTTATGAAAGATGTCATTGGAATAATAACAAAGATTGATCTTGCAGAAGATGAAAGCCTTATAAAGAGAGCAGAAAAAAGGCTTAAGGAGGCAGGTGTATCTAATATATTTAAGGTTGATACACTATCTGGTTATGGAATAGAGGAAATAGTTAATTATATAGAAGAATAACTCATTTAATATAAATAAGGATTTACAGTATAAAGATTGGAGCTGACTTAATGAGAGAAGAATTATTAAGTGTAGGGATAGATATAGGCACCAGTACAACTCAGTTAGTATTTTCAAAGCTGATAATAGAAAATACAGCATCCAACTTTACAATACCTAGGATATCAATAGTTGATAAAGAGATTATATACAAAAGTGAGATATACTTTACACCATTGAAATCTTTAATAGAGATAGACAGTGATGGAGTAAAGGATATAGTAGAGAAAGAATATATAAAAGCTGGAATCAACAAAGAAGATATAAAAACTGGGGCCGTAATCATAACAGGAGAAACAGCGAGGAAAGAAAACGCTAATGAAGTTCTACAAAGATTAAGCGGTTTTGCTGGAGACTTTGTTGTGGCTACTGCAGGTCCTGATTTGGAAAGTATAATTTCAGGAAAAGGAGCAGGGGCTCATATATATTCTAAAGAACATTCTACCACTGTTGTAAATATAGACATAGGTGGAGGAACAAGCAACTTGGCCTTATTCAACATAGGGGATGTAATAGAAACGGGATGCTTAGACATAGGTGGAAGACTCATAAAAATAGATACTTCTACAAAAAAAATAACATATATATCGCCAAAGATAGAAAAGATAATAAGGGAAAAAGGGTTTCAGATAAGCCTTGGAGATATGGCCACCAAAGAAAAACTTATGCCTATCATAGAAGAAATGGTGCATTTCTTAGAAGAGAGTGTAGGAGTTAGGGAAAAGAGCAGTTTGTTTGATGTGATAGTAACCAATAAGACCATAGGACTAAAAAAAGAAATTAAATGTATTTCCTTTTCAGGAGGAGTTGCGGACTATGTATATTATGATGGACCTATAGATGACTACTTTAAGTATGGAGATATAGGAATACTTTTAGGGCAAAAGATAAAGGAATCTGAAATGTTCAAAAAACTTAAAGTTATAAAGTCCATGGAAACCATAAGAGCAACTGTTGTAGGGGCTGGTTCTCATACTACAGAAATTAGCGGAAGCACCATAACATATACAAAGGAAAATTTTCCTATAAAGAATTTGCCAATCCTTAAATTAAGTGAAGAGGATGAAGGCTTTGGATCAGAAGTTTTGAAAGAGGCAATAAAGACTAAGATTCATTGGTTTAACCTTGAAAATGATATGCAGAAGGTTGCCGTAGCTATCAATGGAAAAAAGAATCCTTCATTTATAGAAGTTCAGGAGATAGCTAAGGGCATGGTGGAAGGTTTAGAGGAATTTATAGAAAGGGAACTTCCGCTGATTGTAATCGTTGAAAATGATATGGCAAAGGTACTAGGTCAGGCAATCTATGCACTGCTTAACTTCAAAAAGGATGTAGTGTGCATAGATGGAATTAAAGTTGAAAATGGGGATTACATAGATATAGGTAAACCAATAGCGGAGGGAAAGGTATTACCAGTAGTTATAAAAACATTAGTATTCAACTAGTGGAAGGAGGATTATCGTGATTTTAAAAACTAAATTATTTGGAAAAGTATATCAATTTAATTCAGTTAAAGAGGTTTTAGCAAAGGCAAATGAGGAAAAATCAGGTGATAAACTAGCAGGTGTTGCAGCAACTTCTGCTGAAGAAAGGGTTGCAGCAAAGGTAGTTTTATCAAATTTTCTTTTGTCAGATTTAAGAAACAATCCTGTAGTTCCATATGAACAGGATGAAGTAACAAGAATAATCCAAGATGACATAAATGAAAAAATTTATGATGAAATCAAAAACTGGACTGTTTCAGATTTGAGGGAATGGATTTTAGATGACAATACTACTGGAGTAGATATAAGAAGAATATCTAGAGGATTAACTTCAGAAATGATAGCTGCAGTAGCAAAGCTTATGTCAAATATGGATTTAATCTGTGGAGCAAAGAAGATAAAGGTAACAGCTCATTGTAATACAACAATAGGAGAATGTGGAACATTATCAGCAAGACTTCAACCAAACCATCCAACAGATGACCCTGATGGAATAGTTGCTTCACTTATGGAAGGCTTGACCTTTGGAATAGGTGATGCAGTTTTAGGATTAAACCCAGTTGACGACTCTGTTGAAAGTGTAACTAAGGTATTAAAGAGATTTGGAGAATTCAAACAAAAGTGGGGAATACCAACACAAAATTGTGTTCTTGCCCATGTAACAACTCAAATGGAGGCCATAAGAAAGGGAGCTCCAACAGACCTTATATTCCAATCAATAGCTGGTTCTGAAAAGGGTAATGAAGCTTTTGGATTTAATGCTGCAACCATAGAGGAAGCTAGACAGCTTGCACTATCAGAAGGTACAGCTACAGGACCAAATGTAATGTACTTTGAGACAGGTCAAGGTTCAGAACTTTCATCAGAAGCTCACTTTGGAGCAGACCAAGTTACTATGGAAGCTAGATGTTACGGTTTTGCAAGAAGATATCAGCCATTCCTTGTTAATACAGTTGTTGGATTTATAGGACCAGAATATTTATATAACTCAAAACAAGTTATAAGAGCAGGACTTGAAGACCACTTTATGGGGAAACTTTCAGGACTTCCAATGGGCTGTGACGCTTGTTACACAAATCATATGAAGGCAGATCAAAATGATATAGAGAATTTGTCAGTATTATTGACTACAGCAGGATGTACATATTTTATGGGAATACCTCATGGTGATGACGTAATGCTTAATTACCAAACAACAGGATATCATGAAACAGCAACTTTAAGACAACTATTTAACTTAAAACCAATCAAAGAATTTGAAGAGTGGATGGAAAAGATGGGCTTTATGAAAGATGGAAAATTAACTGAATTAGCTGGCGACGCATCAGTATTTCTACGTTAGGAGGCAGTGAATATGAATGAAAATGAAATAAGATTAATGGTTGAAAAATTATTAAGTGAAATGGTTGGAAAAGCAGCTGCAAACGACGGAGTTAATAGTGGATATAATAATATATCTTCTGAAACTATAGTTGATAAGGATGGATGTATAGAAGATATAACAGAAATAGATCTTAGAAAACAACTTTTAGTTAAAAATCCTAAGAATCCAGAAGGATATTTAAAGATGAAAGAAAAGACTCCTGCAAGATTAGGTGTTGGTAGAGCAGGAACAAGATACAATACTATAACAGCTCTTAGATTTAGAGCTGACCATGCTGCTGCTCAAGACTCAGTATTTTCTTATGTATCAGAAGATTTTATAAAGAAAAGCAATTTGATACCTGTAGAAACAAAGTGCAAGGATAAGGATGAATATTTAACTCGTCCAGACCTTGGAAGAAACTTTAATGAAGAAACTTTAAAGTTTATAAAAGATAAGTTTGGAGGAAACCCTAAGGTGCTTATTATGGTAGGAGATGGACTTAGCTCAGCAGCTATAGAAGCTAATATAACAGACATAATACCAGCTATAAAGCAGGGACTAAAGATGTATGGAATAGAAATTGGTGACATCTTATTTGTAAAGCACTGTAGAGTTGGAGCAATGGATGCAGTAGGTGAAGCTACAGGAGCAGAAGTTGTATGCTTATTAGTTGGTGAAAGACCAGGTCTTGTAACAGCAGAGTCTATGAGCGCCTATATAGCATATAGACCAACTATAAATATGCCAGAAGCTAATAGATCTGTTATATCTAATATACATAAGGGCGGAACACCTGCAGTTGAAGCAGGAGCACATATAGCAGAACTTATAAAAACTATGCTTGATAGAAAAGCTTCAGGTATAAATTTAAAAAATAAACTATAGGAGGGGTTAATTGTGATTAATGAAGCAATTAGACCAACGGTATTAGCAGTAAAAATAATTTCAAATGTAAGTCCAGGACTAGCAAAGACTTTAAATCTTGGACCTCAGCATAAAAGTTTGGGAATGATAACAGCAGATGTAGATGACGTGACATATACAGCATTAGATGAAGCTACAAAGGCAGCGGAAGTTGAAGTTGTTTATGCAAAATCTATGTATGCAGGTTCAGGAAATGCATCAACAAAGCTTGCAGGAGAAGTTTTAGGAATAATCGCAGGACCAAGTCCAGCAGAAGTTAGAAGTGGATTAAATGCAGCTCTTAATTTCATGGAAACTGGTTCACATTTTGTAAGCGCCAATGAAGATAATTCAATTGTTTATTATGCATACTGTATATCTAGAACGGGCAGTTACCTTGCAGAAGTTGCAGGAGTAAAAGAAGGAGAGCCAATAGCATACTTAGTAGCACCACCATTAGAAGCTATTTATGCATTAGACGCAGCATTAAAGGCAGCGGATGTTGAATTGAAACAGCTTTTCGAACCTCCTACAGAAACAAACTTTGGAGGGGCATTGCTTACAGGAACTCAATCTGCTTGTAAAGCTGCTTGTGATGCTTTTGCAGAGGCAGTAAAATCTGTTGCTAATGAGCCAAAGAGCTATTAGAGAAAAGATATATAGATGAAAGCATTAGGAATGATAGAAGTTAGCGGTTATCTTGCAGCAGTGGAAGCTGCCGATGCTGCACTAAAAGCTGCTAATGTAAAACTTATGGGTATTGAAATTGTAAAAGCAGGAATCTCTAATGTAGAGGTGGTGGGAGATGTAGGAGCAGTTCAGGCTTCTGTAGATGCAGGAAGAGCTGCTGCTGACGCTTTAGGTCTTCTCAGAGGTTCTCATGTAATCCCAAGACCACATGATGAACTCTTAAAACTATTTCCTAGTCTAGGAAAGAAAAAAGAAATAATATCACTAGAAGAAGTAAAGGATAATAGTAACAAAGAAAACAATAATGAAAATAGCAAGATACATAAAAATACTGTTATAGGGCCTTTAGAAACTTCAACAAAAGATAAAGTAGAAGACATAAATAAGTCAAAAGCTATTACCCAGGAAATAGTAAGCCTTGAAAGGACATTAGAGAATTATAAAAACAAAAAAGAAAAAGCATCAAAAGAAAATATATCGAAAGATGAAAAAGTAAAGTATGAAGCTATAAAGGTGGAAACTTTAAGAAATATGGTAAGAGATTTGAACCTTCCTAATATGAGCAATAAACAAATTAAGCAGGAAAAGAAAGATAAACTTATTAAGATACTTGAAGAATACGATGAAAAAGGTGATAAATAATGCAACTAACAGATAAGGATTTAGTATCAATTCAAGAAGTAAGAAACCTTATGAAAACTGCCAAAGAAGCTCAAAAGCAGCTAGCTACAATGAGCCAGGAGCAAATTGATAAAATAATAAAGGCTATAGCTGATGCAGGATATGAGAATGCAGAGAAATTAGCAAAAATGGCTAGCGAAGAAACTGGTTTTGGTATATGGCAGGATAAGGTTTTAAAGAATGCTTTTGCAGCTAAAAATGTATATGAGAGCATAAAAGATTTGAAGACAATAGGAATAATAGCAGAAGATCCTGTAAAGGAAACTATGGATATAGGAGTTCCTATGGGAATAGTAGCTGGAATTGTACCATCAACTAATCCCACTTCAACTGTAATATATAAAACTATGATATCCATAAAAGGTGCAAATGCTATCGTATTTTCGCCTCATCCAAATGCAGCCAAATGCATCCTTGAATCAGTAAGAGTTATATCAGAAGCGGCTGAAAGAGCAGGATGTCCAAAAGGTGCTATAGGATGCATATCAACACCAACTCTTCAAGCTACAAATGAACTTATGAAGCACCCTGATACAGGAATAATCCTTGCCACAGGAGGTCCTGCTATGGTGAAAGCTGCTTACTCATCAGGGCATCCAGCATTAGGAGTTGGAGCAGGAAATGGACCAGGATTTATAGATAAAAGTGCAGATATAAAACTTGCCGTAAAGAGAATATTAGACTCTAAGACTTTTGATAATGGAACTATATGTGCATCAGAGCAATCAGTAGTTATAGAAAAGTCCATGGAAGACAAAGTAGTTGCAGAGTTCAAAGCTCAAGGTGGATACTTCTTAAGTGAAGAACAAAGTAAAAAGCTTGAAAAGTTTATAATAAGGCCAAATGGTACAATGAATCCACAAATAGTAGGAAAGAGCGTAGAACATATAGCAAAGCTTGCAGATATATCTGTTCCAGCAAATGCTAGGGTTCTCATAGCTAGAGAAAATAGAGTGGGACACAACGTTCCATATTCAAGAGAAAAACTTGGTCCAATATTAGCATTTTATGTAGAAGATAGTCTAGAGGCAGTTTTAGAAAGATGCAGAAACATACTTCTCAATGAAGGTGCTGGCCATAGCTTTATGATCCATGCAGAGGATAAGGAAGTTGTGAAGAAATTTGCTCTTGCAATGCCAGTATCGAGAATACCAGTAAACAGCCCAGGTGCTTTAGGTGGAATAGGAGCAACAGTAAATATGATGCCAGCCTTAACCCTTGGATGTGGAAGCATTGGAGGAAGTGCTACTTCTGAAAATGTTGGACCTATGAACCTTATAAATATAAAGAGAGTTGCTTATGGAATAAGGGAATTAGAAGATATCAAAGGTGTTGTTGCAAGTTCATCATGTAATAACTGTAGTCCATCTATAGAAAGTGAAGTTCTAATAGATTTGTTAGTGAAGAAAATATTGAATCAGTTAAAGTAAGAAAGGTTAAGGAGGAATAAACATGATAACATCAAATGCATTAGGAATGATTGAAACTAAAGGTCTTGTAGGAGCCATAGAAGCAGCAGATGCCATGGTTAAGGCTGCAAATGTGCAATTAGTCGGTAAAGAGCAAGTTGGAGGAGGACTTGTAACAGTTATGGTACGAGGAGATGTAGGAGCTGTTAAAGCTGCAACAGATGCAGGAGCTGCTGCTGCAGAAAGAGTTGGAGAATTAATCTCTGTTCATGTAATACCAAGACCTCACACAGAAGTAGATGCAATACTTCCAAAGGGAACTCAACAATAACAAACTAAATGTACTACTCTAGGGTAGTACATTTAATTGAAATTCTACCAGAAGAAAGAGTCTCCTCTACAGAAAAGGCAAATTATAAAACTATACTTGGAATAGAGATGGAAGAAAAGCCAGAGTATATGACAGTGATTTACGATGATACTGTAGTATTTAAGGATGACAAAAGGATAATCTTTAGAGGGAAAATGGACCTTTTAGAGGAGAATATATTAAAAGCTCAGATTTATTGTGCAAAAGAGAAACTCCCTAAACTTCTAAAAGAGTTAGAAGAGATACTAGTTGTAGTAAGAAAAATTAAATCCTCGGAAATTTTAAAGGAGCCACTTCCTGAAATTTTTCTTCAAGGGATGAATGAGGAGGACATAAGAGAAAAATCTATTAATATCTCGAAATATTTTCATGTAGGTGATGAACCTTTAAGCTACACTATGGGAGAAACAGTGATAATCTTAAATGAACTAAAAATAATAACTAGAGAAACTGAGATCTCAGCTTATGAGGCATTTAAAGAAAAATATTGTGGAGTAGAAAGAGAAGATATAATAAGGGCACTAAACAGATTATCATCTCTATTTAATATAATGATTTACAAATATAGAGCTGGGAAATACAAAGACTAAATGGAGGTCAGAAATGAGCAATATTTCATTGGATTATATAATTGATGAAGTTGTGAAGAGAATAAAGAATCAAATGCTTATAGAAGTTGAAGCCTCTGGTAGACATATTCATTTATCAGATGAACATTTACAGATTTTATTTGGACCAGGATATACACTTACAAAAGTTAAAGACTTATCTCAACCTGGACAATATGCCTGCAAAGAGAGGGTAACAATAACAGGCCCTAAAGGATCTATAAAAAATGTAGTTGTTTTAGGGCCAACTAGAAAAGAAACACAAATAGAAGTGTCACTAACAGATGCTCTATCTCTTGGTATTAAGACACCAGTAAGGGAAAGCGGCCATATAGAAGGGACACCAGGACTTACGGTTTCTACAGAAAAAGGATCAATAACTTTAAACAAGGGACTTATAGCTGCTAAGAGACATATACATATAACTCCTGAAGATGCAGAAAGATTTGGAGTTAAAGACAAAGAAAATGTCAAGGTAGAAGTGTTGGGAGAAAGACCATTAATATTTGAAGATACAGTTATAAGGGTAAGCCCAAACTTTAGAACCTACATGCATATAGATTATGATGAGGCCAATGCATGCGGCTTTTCAAAAGGGACTATGTGTAGAATTGTAAAGTAAACTTTTTAGGAGGTGTTTAAATGGATTACGATAAAATGGTAAGTCTTATCGTAGAAGAGGTATTAGATAAATTAAAAGAAACACCTACAATAAATAATCACAAAAAAAAGGCTGTAGTATTTCAAAATGGGAATTTACAATGGGTTTACAATTTTTTAGGGAAGGAATTTGAGTTTATTTCTTATGATACATCCATTAGAGAAGGCGATGCTTTGATCATACCTAAATTAACATTAACCATGATGGCAAATCTGGCAAATTTAAATCCTTCAAAGGATGAAGAAACATTTATTTTGGAGATGCTTATGAAGGGGAAGAAGATATATATCTTTGAAGAGGGCTTAGAGTATAGAAGATATAAGGATACAGCACCAAAGCAGCTTTATAATAAATTTTTGAATTTTGAAAAGCAACTTCTAAACTATGGCATTGAGATATTAAATGAAAACTTAAATGTTCCATCATATCATAAAGAAATATTATCAGAGCAACCTGTAGAAATTATTAAAGGTGAAAAAATATCTAAAAAGGTCATAACAGAAGGAGATGTAAGAAAACTCAATGAAAAAGGAGAAAATATTATTATGCTAGGAGAAAAGACTATACTTACCCCTTTAGCAAAAGATTTTGTAAAGATGAATCATATGGAAATTGTAAAAGGAAACGGATGATGTCATGATTATGGGAAGAGTTGTAGGCTGTTTGTGGTCTACTAGAAAAGATGAAAACTTAAATGGACAAAAATTTTTGGTGGTTAGACCTATAATAAATAATCATAAAGAAAGTGAAAACTTTGTTATAGCTGTAGATAGCGTGGGAGCAGGAAAAGATGATTTAGTCATGATAACCCAAGGTGGTTCAGCAAGAAAAGCAGCTGGCTCCTCAGAGGTTCCTGTAGATTCCACCATAATAGCTATAATTGATTCAGTAGAGGTATATGATGCATAAAAGTATAGGTGCTATGGAGTTTAGGTCTATAAGCAAAGGCATTGAAATATCTGATTTAATCGTAAAAAAATCAAATGTTGAGGTCATTATGTTCAAAAATATATGTCCTGGAAAATTTTTAATCGTAATAAGTGGCAATGAAGGGGAAGTAAAAGAGTCTATAGATTATGGCATATCTATAAGCAATGATTCTGTTGTAGACACTTTTATAGTGAATGCTGTACATGATGATATAATTCTTGGATTAAAGAATAAGTACAACGTGAAAACTAAAGGAGCATTAGGCATCATAGAAACAACTAATGTATGTAGTGGAATAAAAGCCTTAGACAAAGTTATTAAAGACTCAAATGTATCAATTGTAAAAATGCAACTGGCATTTTGCATAGGAGGTAAATTTGTATCAATAATATCTGGAGAAGTAAGCGATGTAGAAAATGGTGTAAAAGCGGCCAGATCCGCTATAGATGGAAAGAAAATTATAAATATATCAGTAATACCATCTCCAGATCCTATGATAATAGAGATGCTAAAGTGATTGAAAGGAGGAAATTTTATGGGAATTAATGAGATTATAATTTATATTATGGTAATCTTTATGGCTTTAGGAGCCATAGACAAATGTATTGGAAATAAATTTGGATTAGGAGAAAAGTTTGAAGAAGGTATAATGGCCATGGGATCATTAGCGCTAGCTATGGTTGGAGTTATATCATTAGCACCAGTGCTTGCAGACATACTAAAGCCTGTTATAGTTCCTTTATTTGATCTACTCGGAGCTGACCCGGCTATGTTTGCAGGATCACTTCTTGCAAATGATATGGGAGGAGCACCTCTTGCTATGGAGCTTGCTATTGACCCAGATGCAGGACTTTTTGGAGGGCTTATAGTAGGAGCACTTATGGGACCAACAATAGTATTTATAATTCCAGTTGCGTTAGGAATCATAAAACAAGAAGACCACAAATACTTAGCAACAGGAATATTAGCAGGTATAATAACAGTTCCAATAGGAGCATTCTTTGGAGGACTTGTAGCAGGTTTTCCTGTAATGATGATTTTAAGAAACTTAGTTCCTATAATTCTATTTGCAGTACTTATTGCATTAGGATTAGTATTCTTTGAAAAAGCTATGATAACTGGTTTCACGTACTTCGGTAAATTTGTCCTCATAGTTATCACAATAGGATTAGGTGCGGCTATCATAGAACAACTTACAGGAATAGTTGTTATTCCAGGAATGAATCCGATACATGAAGGAATTGCTATAGTAGGGGATATAGCTATAGTATTAGCAGGAGCTTTTCCACTTGTATATGTAATAACTAAGGTATTCAGAAAACCTTTAATGGGACTTGGAAGAGTTTTGGGAATGAATGAAGTTGCAGCAGCAGGCCTTGTAGCAAGCCTTGCAAACTGTATACCAATGCTTGACATGATGAAGGATATGGATAACAGAGGAAAAATAATAAATGTGGCTTTTGCAGTATCAGCAGCATTTGTGTTTGGTGACCACCTAGGATTTACAGCAGGATTTAATCCAGCTATGATTGCTCCAATGATAGTTGCAAAACTAGTAGGAGGGGTTACTGCTGTAATAGTTGCTATATTTATTGCAAATAAGACATTAGGAAAGGAAAAAGCTTAATATGGATAAGAAAGATTTAGACAGATCAGTATTAGAAAATTTAGTGAGAAAGATAATAGCTGAACAGTTAGGCAGAGGATTAGAAGGAAATGCTGTAGATTATGTAAGGCATAGAGATTCAAGTGGTGTTATGTCAGTTAAGGTTCCAACTGTAAAAGTTGATCAATCTAATAGATTAGATACAGGCAGTGTAACAGATGAAGTATACACCAAAGATTTGTTTACATTAGAGGAAAGCCCTAGACTTGGATGTGGTGTTATGGTTATGAAGGAAACTACATTTGATTGGACCTTGAATTATGATGAAATAGACTATGTTATAGAAGGACATCTAGACATTATAATTAATGGAAACACAGTTTCTGCAGATCCTGGTGAATTAATCTTAATTCCAAAAGGAAGTAAAATTAAATTTTCTGTACCAAACTATGCTAGATTTATTTATGTGACTTATCCTGCAGATTGGGCATCTCAAGCTTAAATGTACATAAAAAGAGGGGTTTTAGTGAAAGCTAAAATCCCTTTTTCTATTAACACTAGAAGTGATGATTATTTTACAATTTTGATTACACCATTTTTACGTGGTTTTGCTTCAGGTGTTACAGCAGGATATCCGATAGATGCCATTCCCCATACTATATGATTTTTTGGAATTCCGAATTCATCTAATACTGCTCTTATAGCTGTTTCGTTACATAATGTTTTTAATTGATTAATCCAGCAGGAGCCTATTCCTAAGGAATTAGCCATTAAAAATATATTTTCTAATGCACAAGAGCAATCTGCAAGACCGTTAGAATTATCTATATCATTAGAAAGTATTATTAAAGTTGGTGGAGCATAAAAATTATATCCTTCATCGCGTCCTAAAGCTTCTCTAACAACTTTGGCAAGCTTTTCGATTTTATCATGACCTTGAATTACAGTGAATTGCCAGCTTTGTTCATTTTTGCCGCTTGGTGCATATATACCAGCTTCTAGTATAAGTTCTAATTCCTCGTCTTTTATTTGTTCATCTTTGAAACTTCTAATACTTCTTCTAGTAAGGATGTTATTAAGTACTTCGTTCATAAAAAAACCTCCTTCAATATAACATATATTTAAATTTTACCATAATCATTTTAAGTACACAATTATTTGAATCATATAATGAAAAGCGTGAAAGAAATTACATTATTATCGAACATAAAATGATAATTTGAAAATAATATGCCATGAAAAACCAAAAAGTATAATTTAATTAGAAAATTAAAATAACTATATTTTTAATTAAACAAAAGTATTATTATATAAAATATAATGAGAATAAAAAATAAATTAAAGCTTATCTGGGGGATGAAAATATGAATAAAAAAATATTAGGAGTAATAATAAGTTCAGTTCTTGTAGCATCTGTTGGAGTTACCGCAGAAGGAGATGTCAAAGCTAAAGCTATAAATGATAACGCTGAAATAGAGTATTCTACACCAATCAAATATAAAGAGTCAAAAGAACTCTTATATGAAGGATACAATCCACCTAAGGAAGAGAAAAAGGTTGAGGAACAAAAGGCAGAAGCACCGAAAGAGGTGGTTTCAAATACAAACACAAACAGTAATTTAGGTAATCAAACTTCAAATAAACAAGGTTCTAGTAGTGGGGTAGAGTCTACTAAAACAAATTCATCACAAGGAAATCAAAATTACAGTTTAAAATATGTTCAAGTAGAAGGGGAGGTTTCTTCAGATAGAGCTATCCAAGTAGATAGATTAATTTCTTCAATACCTTCTAATGTTGTAAGTAGATTTAAAGGAATAGGTGGAAAGATAATAGTTACATCAAAGGATATAGCTACAAATTATAGCATAGGGAATAGGCCAGCGGGTTCTATATCAGCCTTATATAAATATTCACCATCAAATACCATATATGTGCAAGGCTCATCAAAAAGTACAAACTCCATAATCCACGAGTTTGGTCACTTCGTAGATGAGATGGCTGGTTCTACAAAGAGCAATGGAAAACATAGTACCACTTTTGGTAGATCAGAAGCTGAGGATTTTAAAAAGGATATATTCCCAGCAGAAAGAGATGCTATAGCATCATATTTACATAGTAGTTATGCCAAGAGCTCATCTACAGAATGTTTTGCAGAAGCATTTAAAATATATGTTCAGAATCCAAGCGCATTAAAGTCTATAGCACCTAGAACTTACGAAGTAGTAAGACAAGCTGTAAATTCACTTTAAATATATGATAAATTTGTATTTGTATAAATTTTAATAAACTTCCCATTTATATAAAAATACCGTGATATTTAAATCTCCCATTTTAAATATTACGGTATTTTTTGCCTAAACAATGGGAATTTTTAATGAATTTTTTAAGGGTGTATTCTTTAAAGAAAAAATAGGGTGTATAATTTAATTTATAAAAAATAAACTAAGATGTAGATAGATATAAAAAATAAAATGATACTTTGGAGGAAACAAAATGAAAAGGATAATCTTAGGCGGGGGCTGATTCTGGGGAGTGGAAAAAGTTTTTTCTATGATACCGGGAGTTTTAAATACTGAAGTAGGATATGCAAATGGAAAAACAAAGAATCCTACCTATGAAGAAGTTTGCATGAATGATACTGATTTTGTAGAGGTATGTTATGTTACATACGATGAAAATCAAATTTTATTAGAAGATTTATTAGAAAAGTTTTGGAGTGTTATAGATCCTACATCAGTAGATAGACAAGGAATGGATGTGGGGAGACAATATAGAAGTGGCATTTATTATTTAGATGAAGAAGATTTTCATATCTTAAAGAAAAGTAAAGAAGATGTTCAAAAGAGATATTTGATGCCTATAGCAACAGAAATTGAAAAGCTTAAAAATTATTATAAAGCAGAGGAATACCATCAGGGATATTTAAGAAAAAATCCAGATGGATACTGTCATATAAAATAAATTTTTTAATTTAGAGATTATTTTAATTTGGTTTGAAGCGAAGATGTGGCAATATAGGGCTATCTATAAGATAAACCGAATTACTAAAATGTTAAAGGGGATAAGATAAAATGTATAGTTTCAAAAATGATTATAGTGAGGGAGCTCACGAAAGAATAATTCAATCTATAGTAGATACAAATTATGAGCAAACTGAAGGATATGGTCTAGATATATACTGTGACAAGGCTAGAAGAGTTATAGAAGAAAAAATGGATTATGATAAGGGTGACATACATTTTCTTGTAGGTGGAACTCAAACAAATCTTATTGCTATATCTTCATTTTTAAGACCTCATGAAGCTGTAATTGCGGCTAATAGTGGTCATGTACTTGTACACGAGACTGGAGCTATAGAAGCTACTGGTCATAAGGTAATATCTGTAGCCGTAGAAGATGGAAAGCTAAACTCTTGCCACATACAAAGTGTCGTTGATGAACACATAGATGAACATATGGTAAAACCTAGAATGGTATATATATCTGATTCAACAGAAATAGGAAATATATATACAAAATCAGAGTTAACAGCTATTAAGGAAGTTTGCGAGAAAAATAATTTATACTTATATGTGGATGGAGCAAGACTTGGGTCAGCATTGACATCAAAGGAAAATGATTTGAAACTTTCAGATATGCCACGACTTACAGATGCTTTTTACATTGGAGGCACAAAGGCCGGTGCACTTATGGGAGAAGCCCTAGTTATATGCAATGAAAATTTGAAAAGTGATTTTAGATTTTTTATGAAACAAAAAGGTGCAATGCTTGCAAAAGGAAGGCTTCTAGGAATACAATTCTATGAATTGTTTAAAGACGATTTATATTTTGATCTAGCAAAACATTCAAATGACATGGCTGAGATATTAAGAAATGGTCTTAATGATGTTGGATTCAAATTTATGATAGACACACCAACAAATCAAATTTTTCCTATAGTGCCTAATGATATTCTAGAAAAGATAGATGAAAAGTATGAATATAGTGTATGGCAAAAATGGGATGACAACAGCAAAGTTATAAGGCTTGTAACCTCATGGTCAACACCTGAAGAAAAGGTTAGAGAATTTGTTTCTGACCTTAAAAAATGGACTATATAATATATAAAAATGCCTATAATTCACGCTTTCATTTTCTATAGTGAATTGTAGGCCATAAAAGTGTAAAAAGTGGCAAAGAGTATATAACCACTTTTTTCTTGTTTTTATCTAAATGCATACTGAAGAAAAGTAGGGGGATATAAATGATTTCAAAATACAGTGTAAAAAAACCTATGACAGTAGCCGTTGCTATGATATTGGTGATTTTACTTGGATGTATATCTTTTACAAAGATGACTACCGATCTGCTTCCAAGTATAGATCTTCCATATGTAATGGTTATTACATCTTATCCAGGGGCTAGCCCAGAGAAGGTTGAGATGGCAGTTACAAAACCACTAGAAAGTGCTTTGGCAACTACAAGTGGAATAAAAAATATAAATAGTGTATCAAGTGAAAATTCAAGTACAATAATGCTTGAATTTAATCAAGATGTTAATATGGACAGTGCCATAATAGAGATGAATGGTAAAATTGATTTGGTTAAAGCTCAGCTTAAAGATGAAACCATAGGTTCACCTATGATGATGAAGCTTAATCCAGATATGCTTCCAGTAATGGTAGCTAGTGTTGATGTAAAAGGCCTTGATGTAAAGGGAGTCACAAAGACTGTAAAAGAAGATGTAATACCTGAATTCGAAAGGATAGATGGAGTTGCTTCAGTTTCCACTATAGGTCTAGTGGAAGAGAAACTTAAGATTCAATTAGAGGATAAAAAGATAGATGAAATAAACAATAAAGTTTTAAGTTCCGTTGACAAAAAACTTGCTGAGGGTAAAACTCAGCTAGATGCTGCAAAAGCAAAGCTTGAGGAGAGTAAAAAGGTTTTAGAAAAGGAAAGAGAAGCGAAGGCATCAGAGATTGTAGAAGGTAGCGTTGCCATATCAGATGGAAAAACTACCTTGGAAAATGCTCTTAAGAATTTACCTCAAACACAAAGTGATTTAGAAAAAAAGCGTGAAGAGTTAATAAAGCAAAAGGAACTTTTAGAGGAGCTTATAAAGTGGCAGACAAGTCAAGGAATACCTGTACCTGATGAGGAAAAAAATGCTCTAGAGCAGTTTAATGCTGGAATAAATCAAATCGATGAGGGAATAGAAGCCATAAAACAGCAAAAGCCAGGATTAGAAGCAAAGCTCATTGAACTAGGCGAAGGCCAAAAGAAGCTAGAAGTGGGCAAGATAATCTTAAGTGAAGAAATGGCAAAAGCCTCTGTAACTATAGCTAATGCTGAAACTGAATTAAATAAAAATATTAAACAGTTTGAAGCTTCTAGGGACGAAGCCTATAAAAAGGCCGGAATAAAAGAAGCCTTAACAAAAGATACCATAAGCAAAATCTTAAAAGCTGAAAATTTTTCTATGCCAGCAGGCTACATAAATGAATCAGGAGAAAAGTATCTGGTGAAAGTTGGAGAACAATTTTCAACAGTAGAGGAGCTTGAAAATCTTCTTCTTTTCAACATAGATGTTGAAGGGGTAGGACCTATATACTTAAAGGATGTAGCTAAAGTTGATTTTATAGACAATTCAGAGGATATGTATGCTAAGGTAAATGGCAATGATGGAGTTGTTTTGAGCTTTCAAAAGCAAAGTACAGCATCTACTGCCGTAGTTTCTGATAAAATCAATGAAACAATAAAGAAATTGGAAGCTTCAAATGAAGATATAAATGTAACACCATTGGATGATCAAGGTATATACATAAATGTAGTTGTTCAATCTGTATTAAACAATTTGGTTTTAGGTGGAGTACTAGCAGTTGTAATCTTATTTATCTTCTTAAGAAGTATAAAACCTACAGTTATAATAGCCTTTAGTATACCAATAAGTTTACTATTTGCAGTGGTTATGATGTATTTTAGCGGAGTAACTATGAATATAATATCTTTATCAGGATTGGCCTTAGGAGTAGGTATGCTTGTTGATAATAGTATAGTTGTCATTGAAAACATCTATAGATTAAGAAATCAAGGAGTAAGCCCAGCAAAGGCAGCTGTAAAAGGAGCTACTCAGGTTTCTGGAGCTATATTTGCATCAACATTAACAACAATATGCGTATTCTTGCCTATAGTATTTACAGAAGGTATATCAAGGCAATTATTCACCGATATGGGACTTACAATAGCTTATTCTCTTCTTGCCAGCTTGGTGATAGCGTTGACATTAGTACCAGCTATGTCATCTACTATGCTTGCAAAAGCCGATGAAAAAGAGCATAAGTTCTTTGATAAGTTTGTAGACAAATATGAAACGCTACTAGCATGGAGTCTTAAACGAAAAGCTCCAATAATGATAATGGTAGTTATAATGTTAGTTATTAGCATAGTAGCATCTGTTTCTAGAGGAACTACACTTATGCCATCAATGGATAGCAACCAAATATCTATATCAATAAAAATGCCAAAGGGTTCAACTAGAGATGAAGCTAGAGATATGAGTAACACTATAATGGATAGATTACTCACTATAGAGGATATTGATACTGCAGGTGCAATTCAAAATAGTGGAAGCGGTATGATGGGTATGGGAGGAAGTGACAACAGTATTTCCTTTTACGTATTATTGAAAGAGGATAAGAATCTTAGCAGCAAAGAAGTAGCAGACATCATAACTGAAAAGACATCGGATTTGGATTGCAAAATAAAGGTGCAATCATCAAATATGGATATGTCTGCTTTAGGTGGCAGTGGAATTTCTGTTGAAGTTAAGGGTGATAATCTGGACAGATTAAAACAAATATCAAAGGATATAGCAGGAATATTAAAAGATACGGAAGGTACTGTAGATATATCTGATGGTCTAGATGATGGAACCTTAGAAACAAGAGTAGTTGTAGACAAAAATAAAGCTATGGAAAAAGGTCTTACAGTGGCTCAAGTATATCAAGATGTAGCATCATCTATAGCATCGGAAAGTGAATCTACAACTTTAAATATGGAATCTAATGAATACCCTGTTATATTAGTGAATGATGATAACAGTAAACTAGATAGGGAAGCTTTAAAAAATCATGAGATAACCTTAAAGAAAGATGGAAAGGAAGAAAAAATTCCGCTAAAAGAAATTGCAGTGATAAGCGAAGAACAAAGCCTTAAATCTATAAATAGAGAAGGTCAAGTACGTTCTATGACAGTAAAGGCGGCTATAGATAGTTCTCATAATATAGGTTTAGTAAGTAATGATTTCAAAAAGAAACTCAAGAATTATGATGTTCCTGAAGGATACACAGTAGAAATGAAAGGTGAAGATCAGTCTATAAAGGATGCCTTCACTGATTTAGTAAAGATGATAGCATTAGCTATAGCTTTTATATATTTAATAATGGTAGCACAATTCCAATCACTACTATCGCCATTCATAGTTTTATTTACAATTCCTTTGGCATTTACGGGAGGATTCCTTGCTCTTGCCATTACAGGATTTGAAATAAGCATGATTGCACTTTTAGGATTCCTAGTACTATCTGGAGTTGTGGTGAATAATGGTATAGTATTCGTGGATTACGTTAACCAATTAAGACTAGAGGGTATGGACAAAAAAGAAGCTATCCTTATAACTGGAAAAACAAGAATAAGACCTATTCTTATGACAGCTCTTACTACTATATTAGGATTATCAACCTTAGCCATGGGAATTGGTATGGGAGCTGATATGATTCAGCCAATGGCTATAGTAACTATTGGAGGACTTTCATATGCAACTATACTTACACTATTTGTTGTTCCAATAATGTATGATATACTTCATCGTAAACCTCTAAAACCTATAATTGTAGATGAGGATGATTTGAAATAAAAGAAAAAAATGTCTTACTCCTAAGAGTAGGACATTTTTTATTGTATACATGGATTTTAAGTACGTGCTTTAAATTCATAAGAGCATTTTCGGCAAGTAACTACTATATTCTTTTTGCCTCTAGGAAGTCTGAGTTTTTGATTACACCTAGGACATACTACTATTTTAAATTTGATTTTTTGATTTAAAGAATATTTGAGTTGATTAAAAAGCCTTGGAATTCCATCTAAAGTGGCTCTTGGGAAATTATCAGGAAGCTTCCTTCCAAATCTGCCCAAAATCCTATTCATGAAATTTGTAAACGTATTAAGCTCTGAAGAACGTTTATATGTGTTCTTAGAAAAAGCTCTGTATAAAACAATAACATTAAGTATCATTGCTATTATTCTAGTGTGGCTCATAAAGCTAAATATGAAGCTTAATATAAGCAAAAATATAGAAAGCAAGTCAAATCCATAAGCACCATATAAAAAGTTCATGTTATACCCTCCCATTCAGAAAAATAATGTCATTAGATATATTTTAATAGATAAATGAGGAATGTGTGTGAATTTTTCTTTAATATAATGAGTAAAATGATAAAATTAAAAAAATCACTATTGATTGGTAACGAATTACTTTTGTCTTTCATATAATGGGTTAAAATAATGAAAGGGTGATTGAGATGAAAACAAGTTTTGAAGATATAGGAAAAAAGATTAGTGAAGGTAGTAAATCAGCAGTAAAAAAGACAAAAGCAGCAGCTGAAGCTATGAAGATAAAAAATAAATTAACAGAGGAAGAGGACGCTTTAGAAACTCTTTATATTGAACTTGGAGAAAGATACTTTAAGCTTTTAGGAGACAAACCTGGTGATGAATTTACAAAACTTTGTGCTGCTATAAAAAAATCCAAACATAAGATAGAGGAGTTGTCAAAAGAACTTAATGGATTAAAGGGAATAAAGACCTGTGATGAATGTGGACTAGAAGTTGAGGATAAAGCGCTTTATTGCAAGAAGTGTGGTGCAAAGATAAAACAGTAAGGGAATAGTTTATGGCTACTGAGATATACTATATTTTAGGTTATGATTTCACAGAAGCACTTAGGAGGAAAAATCATGAAAATATACCGCAAAAATCAATATGATGAGATAAAATCATATTTAGTATGCTATCCTGTGAACTTTAGGATTACAGATAGAAACAACGAGTCTTTCAATAAAATAAATTATGAGATGTTATATAACCAGTATAATGGATTCATTAACAGTATTGTAGAAGAGGGCATAAAACCTAAATTTATAGATATTTCAGATTTTACACAACAGATTTTTACTAGGGATATAGGATTCGTTATTAATGATTTATTTTTTATATGCAAAATGAATGAGAAATGCAGAAATGGAGAAACCGAACCACTTAAGAGATTACTTCAGGAAAACAACATTAACTACTATGAAATGCAAAATAACATTGAAGGTGGAGACCTTAACCTCCACGGCAATGAAATTTTTGTAGGAATAAGCAGTAGAACCACAATAGAAGCAGCGGAAGAACTTCAAAAGGTACTAGATAACAGAAAGTTCAATATAAGAGTTGTACCAATTTATTTTGACAGTGCAAAACTTCATTTAGATTGTGTTTTTAATACTTTGGATAAGGATTCATGCGTAGTTTCACCTTATGTATACAATATAGATGATATAGAATTATATATAAAAAATATTTATGAGATAACCAAAGAAGATGCAGATAATCTTGGAACAAACTTTATATACTTAGGAAAGAAGAAGCTTCTTACAAGTAACTTAAGAGTATCAAAGTTTCTTAAAGAAAAGGGATATGATACTAAATTTATAAAATATGATGAAGTAATGAAAGCAGGAGGAAGTCTTTCCTGCTCTACCTTAGAGCTTATAAGGGAACCTTAATATAAAATCAGGGAGTGAAGGTCATTCACTCCCTGATTTTATATTGTTAAGAAAGGATTTAAATGGTTATAAGGGATGATGCTATGACATTTTATTATTATCCACTTTATTTCCAGTTTTTTCCCAAGCTATCATCACCATATCTTTTCCTGTTTCTTTTTTTAATAAATCCTCAGCCTTTTTTATAGCAGAGAAATCCTTATTATTAATATCAGCTATTTTGTAATCCATTAAAAATCACCTCCTTACTATTTAAATTTAGTCTATGATTTTTGAGAGGAATATATACAAGTTAAATTAGGGTAAACTATAATACTTGAATTATAATGTAAAAATATACTATGGAATAATTGCAAATACTAATGTTATAGTATAAAAGAAATAAAATATAAGAGAGGAGCTCTGTGATATGAAGGTTATAATAATTGGAGGAATTGCAGCGGGAACAAGTGCAGGAGCAAAATTAAAAAGAATATCTCCTGATACTGAAGTAGTAATATATGAAAAATCAGATATAGTATCTTTTGGGGCATGTGGCCTTCCATATTTTGTAGCGAATTATTTTGAAGAACCGAACCAAATGATAGCTAGGACACCAGAAGCTTTTGAGAAATCTGGAGTTAAAGTTAAGACAAAACATGAAATTATAGATGTAAACTTTCATGATAAATTTGTTATAGTTAAAGACCTATCTAATGGTAAGGATTTTAAAGAACACTATGACAAGCTTATGATTGCAACGGGTGCTAGCAGTATAATACCACCTATAAAGAATGTGAATACTTCGAATGTATGCACATTAAAATCCATGGAAGATGGAGTAAAGCTAAAGGGGCTAATGAAGGATCCTAGCAATAAAAAAGTTGTCATAGTAGGTGCTGGATTTATAGGACTTGAGGCGGTAGAAGCTGCAAAAGAACATGGAAAAGAAGTATCAGTGGTGCAGCTAGAAGATAGAATTTTAAAAGATGTATTTGACAAAGAAATAACTGATCTTTTAGAAGAAGAGATTAGAAATAAGGGAGTAGAACTTTATCTAAATGAAACAGTTAATGAAATAATAGGTAGCGAGAAAGTCACAAAGGTAAAGACAAATAAAAGGGAAATAGATGCGGATATAGTTGTCATTGCCACAGGTGTAAGACCAAATACAGAAGTCTTTAAAGATAAAGGATTAGATATGCTTAGAAACGGAGCTATTATAGTAGATAATAAAGGCGCTACCTCAATAGAGGATGTTTATGCTGCTGGTGATTGTGCAACTATACCTAGCCTTATAGATGGAGAACCTTTATATGTACCTTTAGCTACTGGTGCCAATAAACTTGGAAGAATAGTAGGAGAAAATATAGGAAATATGAATTCTAAATACCCAGGTTCTTTAGCATCAAGTTGTATTAAAGTTATGGATATGGAAGCAGGAAGAACTGGACTTACAGAAGCACAGGCAGAAAAGCGAGGAATAAACTACAAGGTAAAATTCATAAATGATATGAACCAAACAAGCTACTATCCTGGACAAAACAAAATATATTTAAAGCTTATATACCATAGTAGTACTAAGAGAATTATTGGAGGTCAGATTGCTGGATACAAGGATGCAGTACAAAGGGTAAATGTAATAGCGGCATGTATATTTGCAGGGCTTACTACGGATCAATTAGGAATGCTTGATTTATGTTATGCACCACCTTTTGCAAGAACTTGGGATGCACTAAATGTATTAGGAAATGTAAGCAAATAAAAACACATATAAACTAAGGAGGAAAAAAAGTGAATAGCAAGTCATTTTTATCGGATTTTCTTTTAGTTTCTGAAGGAAAAACCATAATGTTTATAGCTCTTTTAATTGCAATATTTTTTGCAGTGAGAGTTATGGAAAAGAAAAAAATTAAATTCTCAGTAAGAATGATTGTATCAACTATAATGGGACTTATATTAGGAATAGTAATTCAATGGGTAGCTGGATTTCCAGCAGTACCTAAAGATGTAAAGTGGCTAAGTGAAGTTACTTCCTGGTACGGATTATTTGGATATGGATTTATAGATTTACTTAAGATGCTTGTAGTGCCATTAGTATTTTTATCTATAGTTAGAGTTATCATAAATATGAATGGTGAAAATCTTGGTAAATTAACTTTAAGAAGTATAGTAACTCTAGTATCTACAACAGTTATTGCAGCTATAATAGGAATAGCAGTAGCAAATGTTATGAAGCTTGGTGTTGGAACGGATATAGGTGCAATAGATACTAGTGCTAAGATGCGAGAAGTCAACAACGTCATTGATACAATAAGAGGTTTGATTCCATCAAATCCAGTGAAAGCTATGGCGGACTCAAATATAGTTGCAGTTGTTATATTTGCAGGCTTCATAGGAACATCTATAAACAGATTAAAGAAGAAACATAGCGATATTATTGAACCTTTTGTAGGTTGGATTCAAGGGGCATATAAGATTATGGTAAGTGTATCTATGACTGTAATAAAGTTTATGCCTTATGCAGTAGTTGCTCTTTTAGCAAATACAATAACCTCAAGAGGAGTGTCTTCTCTTTATACTGTTCTTAATTTTATTATAGCTCTTTATCTAAGTGTAGCTATAATGTTTGTGGTTCAGATTATAATAGCATCATTATGCGGGATAAGTCCTGTAAGATATTTAAAAGGTGTTATAGAGGCCCTTATATTAGCCTTTACATCTAGGTCAAGTTTGGGGACTCTTCCTGTAACAATAGAGTGCTTAACTGACAATCTTAATGTGGATGAAGGAGTTTCAAGTTTTGTAGCAAGCCTTGGTGCTAATATGGGGATGAATGGATGTGCGGGAATATATCCAGCTCTTTTAGTTGTCACTATAGGAAACATGATAGGAATGAATATGGATTTTGGATTTTATGTCATGCTTATAATTGTCATAGCTATAACATCTTTAGGAGTAGCAGGTCTTCCGGGTGCAGCTACTATGGTAGTTTCTATAGTTATATCTGGTATAGGAATGTGTACATATTTCCCTCTAGCAGGTGGAATAATTGCAATAGACCCAATATTAGATATGGGAAGAACGATGCTTAATGTTAATGGTTCTATGGTATCTACCGTTGCTGTTGCAAAGAGTATTGGAAAAATAGGTAAATAAGCTTAAATAAAAGGTTTTAGTTCAACTATTTGAACTAAAACCTTTTTCATTATAAGAATTCTATTTTACTTTGCTCTAAAATAAAATTTTTAAATAATCTAACCATAGGACTTTGAAATTTTTCTTTTGCAAAAGCTAAGTACATGAACCTTTCGTGGAATGGGTTGTTTATAGGAATAGATTTTATATTGAAGCTACTTAGAAGCCCTATTTCGGGTACTATGGCAATGCCATAATTTATATTCACTAAGGAAAGCAGTGTAGATATATCTTTGACAGTACATATTATATTAGGACTTATAGCCACCTCACGAAACATAGAATTTATTGATTCCTGGGCAGAGCTTTTAGAATCAAAAGCTATCAAGGGATAATATGATATATCTCTTAAATCAACATTTTCCTGAAAACTTATCTCATGAAGCAAGGAAGTTATGACTACAAAATCTTGTCTCTTAATAGGAAGAAACTCAATATTATCTGTTTTCACTCTATGTGATAATAAGCCTAAATCGTATCTGCCATCTTTAAGACCATCTATAATACAACTGACATCTTCTAGATTAAAAGAAAAAGAAATTTCTCTGTTCCCATCCTTAGAAGCGTAAAATCTTTCTATAATATTTGGAAGAAAGGCTGAATCTATATCGTTAGTATAAGCTAAATCCACCACACCTTTAGAGGAACTTATCTTGTAAATTTCTTTTTCACCAAGAGCTAAGATATCTAAAGCATTATCCACATATTTTAAAAATATCATTCCATATTTAGTTAAAGTTATATTTCTACCATTTTTCTCAAAAAGTTTAGTACCAAGTTCATCTTCTAAGGAAGAAATAGAATTGCTAAGACTAGGCTGACTTATGGAAAGTATAGCTGCAGCCTTAGTGTAATGTTTAACTTTTGCAAGGACACTGAAATATTTTAGCTGATTCAAATTCATGATATAATTTCACCTTTCTCCTAAAATAATTTCTATATATTTAATAGAAGTATTATAGCATAGTTTCTTAAGCTATGATTAATCATTCATAAATAATGAAAGTGATTTTTATAATATTTATAAGGTGTTAGGAAAAGCTACTAATGTATAATTTATATTTTAAAATTAGGAGGGATAATATGACGTTTCCAACAACCTTTCCACCTCAGCATCAAAATCAACATCCAGGTATAGAAAGTGAGATGACCCCAGCACCCATATATTATGATGAGAAGTACATAAAAAAAGGCGATCTTTTGACTGGAAAGATTGCAGTAATAACTGGTGGAGACAGTGGAATAGGAAGGTCTGTTGCTGTAGCGTATGCTAGTGAAGGTGCTGACCTAGTTATAGTTTATTATAATGAGCATAAGGATGCAGATGAAACTAAAAAGCTAGTGGAAGAAGTGGGGAGAAAGTGTATTCTCATGGCTGGTGACATAAGCGACGCTAGTTTTTGCAGTAGTGTTATAGAAAGGACTATAAATGAGTATGGAAAGCTTGACATATTAGTGAATAATGCAGCAGTTCAATATGTATGTAATAATATAGAGGAGCTTCCTGATAATCAATTTGACAAAACTTTCAAAGTAAATGTGTATGGTACTTTTTATATGACTAAATGTGCTATGAAATATTTAAAAAGTGGTGGATGTATAATAAATACTGCTTCCATAACAGCTTTTGCTGGAAATGAAACACTTATAGATTACTCTATGACTAAGGGAGCAATTGTAACATTTACAAGAAGTCTTTCAACATCCTTAGCAAAAGGGAAAACAGGAATAAGGGTAAATGCAGTAGCACCAGGGCCTATATGGACACCTCTTATACCATCAAGCTTTGATGAAAAGAAGGTATCACAGTTTGGGTCTAACACTCCAATGGGAAGGGCAGGTCAACCTGTGGAATGTGCACCAGCCTATGTATTTTTAGCCTCTGATTCAGCTTCATATATAACAGGTCAAACCATTCATATAAATGGTGGAGAAATAGTTAATGCCTAGGAAGTTGTTTTAGAAAATCGCTTAAGAATCCTCAACATCCTTTTGCTGAGGATTCTTATCTTTAATTCATAATGTCTTAAATTAAAGCCAGTGATAAGGAAATAAATAATCTCATAAAATAAATTAAAGTAATTATAATTTGGAGAAAATACCTTGAGCCTAGCTGAAAATAAGATGGAACATAAAAAACTTAAATCTTGTCGTAAAAATAAAAAAGAACTTAATAGAAAATATGGATTAAGCATAGTAAACAAGCCTCAGCAAGGATGGCTTGGACCAGCAATAAAAGATGCAACTTCAAGCATGATAGCGTCACAGACAGAAAGAGTAGACGATACTATAGGGTTAATGAATCAGCTAGGTTACTCCGTGATTCAAGGGATAGGCATAGCTATGGGAGTGGAGCTTTTGTCAAAGCTATGGCGTGAAGAGAAGATAAAATACTTAGTAATTATGAAGAAAGCTATTTTTTCAGGCATTGATTTTGGAGTTAAAACTTTAGGTGTATGGTTTCTAAAAAAACTTGTATGGTCAGGAATGATATTGTTAATTCCAAGTACTGCTGAAGCAGGCACTATATCAAACATATCTTATATAATTATTGAAAATATAAAGATTTTAGGATTTTTGATTATAGGAAAATTAAAATTGAGTACATGTTTTAAATCTATGGAGATTACTACTTTAGAAATAATATTAGGAATAGCAATAAGTGATAGAGGAGTAGAAATTGGTTATCACATTGGAAGAGAGTTTGGATATATATTTGCAGGTGCTTTTGGATTCTTAGGAGGGACTATAGGCTATATCTTAGGATTTAAAGCTGCAGAAATAATATTAAACATAATAGATAATTTATATATGAAGGAAAAGAAGATTAGGACAAGTATTGTGAAAGAGTTGATATATATAATGAAGAATATTATAAGAGAATTGAAAATTATATTTTAAAATATAATTAATAATTATAAAGTTGTTCCTAAAAAAAATAAAAGGTATAATAAGTTTAAAAAAGGTTTATTAAAACTATATAGATATTTAATGAATTAGATTGACGAGGAAAAGGAAGATTTTATGCCAAAGATAGGAATGAGAATTATAAAGTCAGCCATAGCAGTTTTTATCTGCTTTTTAATATCTATGATTAGAGGACAAGGAATTGTGTTTTATTCGGCAATTGCAGCAATTTTATGTATGCAACCATATGTGTCTAATAGCTTAAAGGTAGCTAAGAATCGTATTGTAGGAACTTTGATAGGTGGTATATTTGGAATGATTGTATTAATAGTACAAAGAACTTTTATACCAACTAATATGATGGTTTTAAACTATCTATTTATTTCTATAGCAATAATACCTCTTATATACATAACAGTAATTGTTGAAAAACCTAGTGCTTCTTATATAACTTGTGTTGTATTTTTAAGCGTTACTGTAGCCCATGGTATTGATGTAAGTATATATGAGTTTGCATTAAATAGAATACTAGATACTCTAATTGGGATAGTTGTATCACTAGGAGTGAATGCTTTTCATATGCCAAAAGAAAAAAATTCAGATGTGCTTTTTATAAGTGGCTTGGACGGAACTTTAATTAATGATAACGAAAAAATCACATCTTATTCTAAGGTAAAATTAAATCAAATTTTATCAAGGGGGGGGTTATTTACCGTTGCTACCTCTAGAACTCCTGCAACAGTAACTGCCATAATGAAAGATGTGGAGATAAAGCTTCCAATTATAGTTATGAACGGCGCTGCATTATATGATATAGGGGAAAAGAGATATATGGAGTGCAAATATATAGATACAAAAACTTCTTCTAAAATCATGAAAAAGTTTGAAGAATACCATTGTAATTGCTTTGTACATACAGTGATAAATGATATTCTACATATATATTACGGTGATTTCAATAATTCCATAGAAGAAAAATTCTATAATGATAGAAAGTTTCTACCTATGCAGAATTATATTTATGGAGATATTCCTAAAAACATAGAAGCACTATATTTTATAGCTATAGACAATGCTGAAAATATAAAAAGTGTATATGATTCCATTAAGGGGTTCCAAAAGGATGGCGAAATAAGCATGTCATATTATGAGTATTTAAACAATAAGGGATACTACGTATTGGAAGTATATAGCTCTAGGGCTTCCAAGTATGAGGGAGCTAAGACTATAAAACAAATAGCAAGTGCAGATTTTATAGTTGCTTTTGGAAAGGACATGAATGATGAAAGTCTCATAGAAAATTCCGATTACAGCTATGCAGTTGAAGGGGCATCACATAAAATTAAAGAAAAGGCCCACAAAGTCATAGGACCATGTCAGGATGATTCTGTGGTTAAGACCATATCAAAATTGTTTTATTCAAAAAAGTTTTTTCATAGAAAAAACTAGGGGATTTTCCATTGTAATGAACATTTAAAAACTAAGCTGAATACTATAAGATTAGGATAATATTAGTAGGAGGCTTAGACTTATATGAATGCCTATCAATTAATCATGAAGATACAACGGAAAATGCAGAATGACCCAGCTTTTGCTGCAAAACTTAACAATATTTTAAATCAGCTAAACAGTGTTCCTGGTCTTCAGCAGGAAGTTATGAAAATAGCTCAAATAGATGATGAAAAAAGAAGACAAAAGGCCATGGAACAATTGCCTGGAAATGTGAAGAACCTTGTGAGTGAATTACTAACTTTAATAAATAGTTGATTTTAACATTTATTCACATGAAAACTTGGAACTTATTATATTTAAGAGTACAATATCTTAAAAAATAGGTATCCAAGTTTTAAGTTTATGAAAAAATATATATTTCTAGCAAAAAGAAGGAAAAATATAAAAAAAGTATAATTAAATATATATATATAAATATAAATAAAAGATGTATGGTGGGTTGATGTATGGCTATAAATCTAATGAGCAAAAGAGAAAAATTAATATATGTAAGGCAGCTTTTAAATATAACGCAAAAGGAGCTAGCCAAAGATAACATAAGCAGAGAGTTTATAAGTATGGTGGAAAGTGGTAAGAGAAGCATGAGAAGAGATATGGCACTTACTGCTATGAAAAATGCTTTAGAGTATGCAAAAGAGCGTGGTATAGAACTTGATTTAGATGTGGAATTTATCGCAAGGTCTGAAGAAGAAGATTTATGCAAGATATGTGATGATCTTTCAAACTCAACTGATAATCTAGAAAAATGTCATGAAATCATTGAGTATGGTGAAGAAAAAGATTTAAAAATGGCCAAGGTATATGCTTTAAAAAAGTTTGGAGACATATTTTGTGTAAACGGAGAATATGAAAAAGCCAGCAATAAATACTTAGACGCCCTTCAGATAACGGAAACTTTAGGAAGACGTGAGATAAATCAAAAAATATATAACAATCTTGGTGTTGTGAAAAATAAACTTGGAGAATATGCTGATGCCGTGAATTATGAAAAGGAAGCTTTGACATTTTGTAACATAAATAATGATGAAAAAATAAAAGTTACTGTGCTTTATAATTTAGCATCAAATTGTTTTATGCTTAATAAATTTGATTTGTCTAAAAAATATTTAGATGAGTTTTTCAAACTAAAACTTAATCATCATTTTTATTGTAAAGGAAGAAGCTTATATGGATATATGTATGTACAGCTAAAGGAATATGATAAAGCTTTAGAGATATACAAAGAACTATTAGAAGAAGATTTAGATAAAAGTATTTTGGTGGAAATATATCATAATACAGCTTTGTGCCATCAGGAGAAAAAAGAATTTGAAGAAGCAGAAAAATATTTTGATATAGCTTTAGAGTTGAGTAAAAATAATTTGACTGATTATTACAAGGTACAAGGGGCCAAGGGTTCAATGTATTTTGACAAGGGAATGTATAGTGAAGCAGAAGAATATTTATGGAACTCTATGAAGCTCAGTGAAAAATTCGAAGACTTTCATTATAGTATTGATGTGGCAAAGGTGTTATACGAAGTATACCATAAAAAGAAAGATAAAAATATGAAGAAAGAAATGGCTTTATTCATATTAGATCTCTCAAGGAAGAAGAGTATAAAGGAAGACATTCTATGTAGTATAGATAAGCTTTTAGAAATTGCCATAGAAGATGATAATTTAGACCTTGTAAGGGAAATTCATCAAAAGATAAAAAGTAGTTTAGAAAATATTTAAACATAAATTAGAAGGGAGAAATCTATCCCTATGGATTCAAAGAAGTGTACACGGTACACTTCTTATTTTATGTTTTAAAAGAAGAATAAAATTTTGTAATAGATACTACAGTATAAAAATGATATAATGTATTTGATTTTATACAGAACATAATAACAAAAATATTATTAGCAAAGAGAGGTAGAGATGAAGATTAATTGGAATACAAAATATAATACTATAGCTGTATATGCACTTCTTGTAACATGTGGAGTTTGTGCATTTTATCTTGCCATATCACAACTAGGGGCATTTACTGCAAAAGTTGGAGAAGTAATAGGAATATTGCAGCCATTCATAATAGGGTTTTCCCTTGCATATATTTTGAATTTTCTTCTGAAATTTTATGAGGATAGAATTTTAGAAATGTCATTTTTCAAGAAATTAAAATTGGGATCTAAGAGAGGATTAGGATTACTATTTACATATGTAACAGCTTTTTTCCTTCTTTACTTATTCATGCACTTTGTTTTTCCACAAGTTGTAGAAAGCATAGTAGGACTTGTCAATGACATACCTTTATATATAGCAAATTTAAGTGATTTATTTGATAAAATTGTAATCAATTTAGATATTAGAGATGAATATATTAATATGATTACAACAAACTTTAATGAGATGAGTAATTATATAGTTAGGCTTGCCACTAACCTTCTTCCGGTACTTGGGACTCTTGTGACCACAATAGCATCAAGTGTTTGGAATATAATTTTAGGTATTATAATATCTATTTATTTATTGATAGATAAAGAGAAGTTTTTTGGAATGTCTAAAAAGATTATATATGCTGTATTATCTAGTAGACACGCAGAAAGAACCTTAGAGCTTACCCGTAGAAGTAATTCTACCTTTGGAAAGTTTCTTAGTGGAAAGATATTAGATTCTACTATAATAGGTGTTTTAACCTTTGTTATCTTAACAGTATTTAAGATGCCATATACTCTTTTAGTATCATTTATCGTAGCAGTTACAAATATAATTCCTTTCTTTGGGCCATTCATTGGAGCAATACCATCGGTTATAATAATACTGTTCGTATCCCCAATAAAGGCATTATGGTTCTTACTTATAATATTTGTGATACAGCAGATAGATGGAAATATCATAGGACCTAAGATCCTTGGAGACTCTATAGGAATTTCAGCCTTTTGGATTTTGTTTTCAATAATGGTTGCAGGAAAATTCCTTGGGTTTGTGGGAATGATTATAGGAGTTCCATTGTTTGCTGTTATCTATTCTGTTGTAAAAGAAAATGTGGAAGCAAAACTTGAAAAAAAGGGTTTAGATACGGAAACAAAAAAATATATGTAATTACACTAAAAAGCATTCAGCTCAAATTACTTGGGTTGAATGCTTTTTTTTAGAAAAATTCTAAGTTAATCTTTGAATGATTAATAGATATAAATAAAAAATGAAAGAATAAAAAATTGCATAATTTCGAGCAATGCATTAAAAAATGAAGTATTTTAATGCATTTTTGAGAAAAAACAGTATTTTAAGCTGTGAAGAACTTAGACAGTCTAGGGAAAACATGGTAGTATATTATTAAAAGAAAGAGAAAAAAACGTTTAACATAGGAGTAAATTTTAAAATTCACTTAAAATGAAACTATATGATTATAAACTTGCAAAAAATATTAATAAATGAATAAAAACTATAGTATATTAAAAGAATTTAAAATATAATACATCAAATTTTATTTATCGAGGGAGGAAAATAAAATGGATTTTAGATTAGAAAGTGACTCAATTGGAGAAAAAAAGGTACCTAAGGAAGCTTATTATGGTGTACAATCATTAAGAGGAGCAGAAAATTTTAACATAACAGGACTTAGACTTCATAAAGACTTTATAATTAGTCTTGCAGAAATAAAGAAAGCAACAGCTATAACTAATCTTGAAGCAGGAGTACTAGAGAAAAAGGTAGCAGATGCTATTGTAGAAGCTTGTGATGATATAATAGCAGGAAGATTCCATGAAGATTTTATAGTTGACCCTATCCAAGGTGGAGCAGGAACTTCTATGAATATGAACGCCAATGAAGTAATTGCTAATAGAGCAATAGAGATACTTGGTGGAGAAAAGGGAGACTATAGCATAGTTCATCCTAATGACCACGTAAACAATGGACAATCTACTAATGATGTCATTCCAACAGCAGGAAAGATGACAGCTTTAAAGCTTCTTCCTATAACTTTAAAGGAATTAAGAAGACTTTATGATGCACTAGTAGAAAAATCAAAAGAGTTTAATGATGTTATAAAGATGGGAAGAACTCAAATGCAGGATGCAGTTCCTGTAAGATTAGGTCAAGAGTTCACAGCATATAGTACTGTTGTTAAGAGAGATATAGAAAGATTAGAGAGAGTAGAGGAAGAACTAATAGTAGTAAACATGGGTGGTACTGCTATAGGAACTGGAGTTAATGCGGATAGAAAGTATTTCCAAAATATCGTTCCAAATCTTTCTAAAATTTGTGGATTAAACTTATCTCAAGCAGAAGATCTAGTAGGAGCAACTCAAAACTTAGATGGATTTGTAGCTGTATCTGGAGCACTTAAGACATGTGCAGTAAATTTATCTAAGATATCAAATGATTTAAGACTTATGTCTTCAGGTCCAAGAACAGGTTTTGGAGAAATAAATCTTCCATCAAAGCAAAACGGATCTTCTATAATGCCAGGAAAAGTTAATCCAGTAATACCAGAAGTTATGAGCCAAGTAGCTTTCAATATCATAGGAAATGATATGACAATAACTATGGCAGCAGAAGCAGGACAATTAGAATTAAATGCCTTTGAACCAGTTATATTCTACAACTTATTCCAATCAATAGAGACTCTAGGCAGAGGAGTTAATACTTTTGTAGATAATTGTATAGTTGGAATAACTGCAAACAAGGAAAGATGCAGAGAGTTGGTTGAAAATAGTGTTGGAATAGTTACTTCACTTTGTCCACACGTTGGATACAAAAAAGCGGCTTCAATAGCTAAAACAGCTATAAAGACAGGAGCATCTGTAAGAAAGTTGATTTTAGATGAGGGCATATTAAATGAAGAAGAGCTTAATGAGATACTAGATCCTGTAGCAATGACTGAGCCAGGAATATTATAAGATAAGAGTAGGGAGGACTAAAAATGAGTGATTTAAGAGAAAGAGCATTAAAATTTCACAAAGATCATGAAGGAAAAATAGCACTTAAGTGTAAGGTGCCTGTAAGAAACAGCGACGATTTAACAATGGCATACACACCAGGAGTTGCAGAACCATGTTTAGAAATAAATAAGAACTTTGATACAATGTATGATTACACTGCAAAGGGAAATTTAGTTGCAGTAGTGACTAATGGAACAGCAGTATTAGGTCTTGGAAATATAGGAGCAGGTGCAGGAATGCCTGTTATGGAAGGGAAAGCAGTTCTATTTAAAGCTTTTGGAGGAGTAGATGCATTCCCAATATGCTTAGACACAATGGATTCAGAAAAAATTATTGAAACAGTAAAGCTTATGGAGCCTACTTTTGGAGGAGTAAATCTAGAAGATATAAAAGCACCAGAGTGTTTCGAAATCGAAGCTAGATTAAAAGAAATCTGTAATATTCCAATATTCCATGATGACCAACATGGAACTGCTATAGTTACAGTTGCAGGTATAATAAATGCATTAAAGATAGTAAATAAGAAATTCGAAGATTTAAAGGTTGTTGTTAATGGAGCAGGAGCAGCAGGAACAGCAATAACAAAGCTTATAATGAGCATGGGAACAAAGAATATAATTCTTTGTGACACTAAGGGTGCTATATATGAAGGCAGACCAGTTGGAATGAATAAGTTTAAAGACGAGATGGCTGCAATAACAAATCCTAATAAAGAAGCAGGAACTCTTGCAGAAGTATTAAAGGGAGCAGATGTATTCATAGGAGTATCAGCAGCTAACTGTGTATCTCAAGACATGGTAAGATCAATGAATAAGGATGCTATAATAATGGCTATGGCAAACCCAGTTCCAGAAATACTTCCTCATTTAGCTGTAGAAGCCGGAGCAAAAGTTGTAGGTACAGGAAGATCAGACTTCCCTAACCAAGTTAACAACGTTTTAGCATTCCCAGGAATCTTTAGAGGAGCATTAGACGTTCGTGCAAGTGATATAAATGATGAAATGAAGATAGCAGCAGCATATGCTATAGCTGATCTTGTAGATGAAAAAGAATTAAGCCCAGAATTCGTTATACCAAGTGCATTTGACTTAAGAATAGCACCAAAGGTAGCAGCACGTGTAGCAAAGGCAGCTATAGAAACAGGAGTAGCTAGAAGAACAGATATTACTCCAGAAATGGTTGAACAGCACACAAAAGATTTATTAAAATAGGCCATAAATAAAGCCTTTTATAGAAAACTCACACATAAATATAATTTAGGTGTGAGTTTTTTTGCAAGCAAAATTATAGTATCATACATATCTATATAAGGAATAAGCTTTTTTTAGGAGACTTTAAGTATGATAGATAAGATACAAGAAAGATTATATAACTCTATAGACTATAGCAAGTTTAATAAGGATATGATGGCTTTTGTAAAAGAAAATAATATAAAAAGTCCTACAGAGTATTTCATAATAACTTCATTAGATCTAAAATACACTTATATTTTTAAACAATCCTTAAACGGATGGAGACTTCTTTATAAATGGGCTTGTACTGTAGGAAAACCATCTACTCCTACAATAAAAGGAATATTTAATATAAGTGGAAGAAAACCTTCCTTTGGAACTAATATATATTCTGTAAAATATGCCACAAGGATAATAGGTGGATATTACTATCATTCTGTATTATATAATTCAACAGGAGCTTATATAATAGATGGGAGATTAGGATTAGCCTTAAGTCATGGCTGCATAAGACTTAGCACAGAAAATGCTAAATGGATATATGAAAATATACCTAATGGAACCACAGTTATAATTCATTAAATATCTTGTTTTTTTTTCCATATATGAAATAATATACTTAACTAATAAAATTATATAGAAGGGCGGTTATTCTATGGACGGGGGAACTTTAACTTCTAAAATAAAGAAAATTTTTAGGGGACGAAAGAAAAAAATTGTGATATTTGCTTTATTAGTGATTTTATAGGAGGCATTGTGGCTGTAAATAACTATGATTCAACTCCATACGTTAAAGAAGCTAAAAAACTTATGAAGTATAAGGTTATTAAAGCAGAGTTTAACAAAGATTTAGAAAAAATAGTTGATAGCTTAGAATATGGAGATTACAAAATTAGTGTCCATGGGGGGAGCAATGAATCTCCTTATGTTGAGGTGGGTTATGATTTTAAAAATTACGATTTTCCATATGAATTAGTAAAGAAAAATCTTAGAGAGAATGCTGCAATAATATTTGCTCTTGTAGAGTACCCAGACTAAGTAAAGTTTGACATAAGTAATATATCTGGAATTAACAATGATTATACCGTAACTTTTAACAGACATGATATTAATGGATGGCTTTCAAAGGATTGTTCAGAGTTTGGAAAGAATTCTAAGGCATTAAAGGAACTTATAGAACTCTTTTCAAATGAAACTAGATTTTATCCTGAAAAATATAGTTTAAAGATGACAACATCTCCTGGAATAAGGATAAGTGAATTTTTCGTCAAAGAAAATGAAGCAAGTAATGATATGGACAATAATTATTTCCTTTATAGCTGTGAATATGGCTCCATTTATACTGAAGATAGAGAAGGAGTAATAACTGAAAAAGGTAAGAAATTTAAATTCAGCTATGGAAAAGATTATGAAGGTGAAGATATCTATTGGAATCCTAGAACAAATGGGGGCATAGAGAAAACTTTTGAAAAGAATATTATAAATTTGCAGCTTCTTAATAACAATGATGAGATAATAGCTGAAAAGAAAATCTTCATCTACTTACAAGATGGAATCTACACTGCAAGTGATGAAATCTATTTTAATGACATTTTTCATAAGAGGGAAAATGATTTCTCAATGGAAATATATAGTTTAAATAAGGATGGTGATAGCAAAGAACTTATAACCATAATAAATGATGATGATTTAGAAAAGAACTCATTATTGGCAAGTATCCAGAATAGCAGCAAGGTAAGTAAAAGTTTTAATGAAGTATATGATTACGAGATAGTTAGCTATGAAAAAGGAAATGTCTCAAAAAAACTATGTTTAAATAGTGATAATGGTATGATGATGTACGAGAATGATAAAGAGTATAGTTATAAGATGAATAAAAAGTCTTTAGATAATTTGATGCAAATTATAGGAAATAGACGAAGAGACAGCAATATCATAAATGACATGACCTTTAGAGGATTAGTAAAGAAAATTGAAGAAAAAAGGGAAGGCTATAAACTAATTCAATTAGAAGACAAGTCATCAGGAAGTTCTATAGAAGTTACTGATAAAGATATCTTAAAGTTTAATATAAAAATTGGAGATAACTTAGAGATAAATACCATTATGAGAAATTCTATGTTTAAAGTTAAAGAGGTAAGACAGATAGATTAAAACACTGTACTAATATCAGAAAATTTGCTATAATAGCACCATGTAGTTAAAACCGCACAGACAATAGAATGTGCGGTTTTTTTGCACTTAATTTGTGGTAGAGGTGATAGGCATGAAATTATTATTTTTAAGGTATATATCAAATAGATCCATAGGAGAATCATTAAGAAGTAGCATTTTACATACAGGAAAATATGTGTATGATACTCCAGAGAGTTTGGAGGAAAAAGTATTCTATTGGTTTAGTGAAGATGAGGACAAGCTACTTGAAACTGTATTAATAGGATATGACTCAAAAGAAAGAAGAATAACTGAAGGCTGGATAGGAATTGCACAACCTGTAGCAGATGACTCTTTAAAGATAGTTATAGACGGTGTTAGGCCTTTAGATGAAAAGCAGATTAGAGAAATCGAAGGTCTTTATGTAAATGCATCTAAATATAAGAAAAACCTAAAAGATGTGAAGGAATATCTATTCATGAGAGAACTGCCTCAAGATATACTTTACGATATACTCTATGACTTAAAAGATAATTGCGTACATAATGCAAAGAAGGATAAGATGTTTAAAGGAGAGTATACATCTCTAGAAAGGGATAATATAAGCTTTTTAGTAAGTGAAATGGAAAAAAACCTTCATCCCCTTGCCCAAAGAAGCTATATGGCTAAAAGAGCTATAGGTATAAAAAAGCCTGATGAATGCAGGAGTGAATTTCAAAGAGACAAAGACCGAATAGTACATTCCAAAGCTTTTAGAAGGACTGTTGATAAAGCTCAAGTTTATAGCACCCATAAGGGAGACCATTATAGAACAAGGCTCACACATACTTTAGAGGTGAATCAAATAGCAAAGGGCATAGCAAGGTCATTAGGACTGCATGAGGATTTAGTTGAAGCAATAGCTTTAGGTCATGACATAGGACATACACCTTTTGGTCATGAAGGAGAAAGGCAGCTTGATCTTATAATGTCAGGAAAGCTTAAACTTTGCAGGGAGCATAATCCTGAAAATTTTGGAGGCTTTAAGCATAATTATCAAAGTGTAAAACTAGCTAATTATGTGGAAGAAAAATATGTGGAGTGCGAAGGCTTAGATTTGACTTATCAGGTTTTAGAGGGGATGCTTAAACATACAAAGATAAAAAAGTGCAAGGATATAGATTGCAGCACATGCTGTAATAAATGTTTTGACATAGATGAATTTTTGATAATAGGGGATAAAGAACAGCTGTATTTGAATCAACCATTTGCTAGTACCTTAGAAGGTCAAGTTGTAGCCTGGGCTGATGAAATCGCTCAAAGGGGACATGATTTGGATGATGGAGTTGCAGGAAGGCTTGTGGATATAAACGACCTAAAAGAAGAACTGAAAGAATATGATTTTATGGCTCCTATAGTTAGTATAATAGAAAATTCTTTAGATCAGATAAAAAATTCTAAAAGAGAATTAGTAGATCCCGAAGAACTTTTAAGGGCTAGAGTCACTCCAAAAATAATGAGACTCTTTATAGAGGACATAGCTGAAAACTCAAAAAAGAATATGGCTGAGTATTTAAGTACTCATGAAATTCATAGAGACGTCATAATAGATAGACACATCGTATGCTTTTCAAAAGAAATGAAAAGAGTAGTTGACAAGTTAGAAGAGGTTATAAATCTTCAGGTTATAAATTCCCAGGAAGTGAACTGTTTTGATGGAAAATCCATGTACATAATTAAAAAGTTGTTTCAAGCATACTACAATAATCCTAAACAACTTCCAGACCACACTTTAAGGAGGATACAACGAGAACTTAAAGAGATGAATATTCCTACAGTAGATGTGAGGAAGGGAAAGAAGAAGGAAGTAGATAGAGAGATATTGATTTTTAAAGGTGTAATATGTACTGAAAACAGAAAAGAAGATTTCCTAAAGCAAAAGATTTTTATGAGAAATATTGCCGACTTTATCGGAGGAATGACAGATAATTATGCCAATTCGAGATTTAAAGAATTATATAATGGAAA
Organism: Clostridium sp.; assembly: GCA_022773025.1. GTDB lineage: Bacteria > Bacillota > Clostridia > Clostridiales > Clostridiaceae > Clostridium_X. The sequence goes on from JALEZF010000058.1 coordinate 80,811, forward strand.
TTAAAAGATTGAGATTAATAAAAAATCCCAGCATTTATATGCTGGGATTAAATATATTAGAGCTAGTTATTTGCACCACTGAACTCTAAATATTCATCATAAGTCATAGTTCTATCAACTATAGAACCATCATCCTTTATATCTATAATTCTATTTGCTATTGTTTGAAGGAATTGATGGTCATGAGAAGCAAAGATTAAGTTGCTCTTATAATCATTTAATCCATTATTTAAAGCTGTGATTGACTCAAGGTCAAGGTGGTCTGTAGGCTGGTCTAACATAAGAACATTAGCATTGCTAAGCATCATTTTAGAAAGCATACATCTAACCTTTTCTCCTCCAGAAAGCACACTAGCTTCTTTAAGCGCTTCTTCGCCGGAGAATAGCATTCTTCCAAGGAAACCTCTTATATAGCTTTCAGATTTCTCCTCAGAGTACTGTCTTAGCCAGTCTACTAGAGTCATATTCACTCCATCGAAGTATTCAGAGTTATCATTAGGGAAGTAAGCTTTTGTTATAGTGATTCCCCATTTATAGCTTCCGCTGTCAGGTTCCATTTCTCCAGCTAATATTTTAAATAAAGTTGTAATAGCCAAACTATTTCCGATTAAAGCTATTTTATCATCTTTATTTAATCTAAAGCTTACGTTGTCTAAAACTTTAACACCATCTATAGTCTTAGAAATACCTTCTACAGTAAGTATGTCGTTTCCAACCTCTCTTTCAGGTTTGAAGCCTACGAAAGGATATCTTCTACTTGATGGCTGAATGTCATCTAAATTTATCTTGTCAAGAAGCTTTTTACGTGATGTAGCTTGCTTTGATTTAGAAGCATTAGCACTAAATCTAGCAATAAAGTCTTGAAGCTCTTTGATTTTTTCTTCTTTCTTCTTGTTTTGATCTTTAGCCATTTGTAGAGCAAGCTGACTTGACTCATACCAGAAGTCGTAGTTTCCGGTATATAATTTAATCTTTCCAAAATCTACATCAGCCATATGAGTACAAACTGAATTTAGGAAGTGTCTGTCATGGGATACAACTATAACAGTTCCTTCAAAGTTTATTAAGAACTCTTCCAACCAGTTTACAGCTTTTATGTCTAAATGGTTTGTAGGCTCGTCTAATACAAGTACTCCAGGATTTCCAAATAGAGCTTGAGCTAAGAGAACCTTTATCTTTTCAGAACCAGTAAGCTCAGAAACCTTTTTGTAGTGGGTATCAGTACCAAGACCTAACCCTTGAAGTAAAGTTGAAGCTTCAGATTCAGCTTCCCATCCATTTAAATCAGCAAACTCTCCTTCAAGCTCGGAAGCTTTCATTCCGTCTTCATCGCTGAAGTTTTCTTTAGCATATAAAGCATCTTTTTCTTTCATTATAGAATAAAGACGTTCATTACCCATTATTACCGATTCTAATACTTCAAATTCATCATATTTGTAGTGGTCCTGTTTTAATACAGACATTCTTGTATTGGGAGCAAGTACCACTTCACCAGTATTAGGTTCAACTTCTCCTGCTAATATCTTTAAAAATGTACTTTTACCAGCACCATTAGCTCCGATAACTCCATAGCAGTTACCAGGAGTAAATTTTAAATTTACGTCTTCAAATAGTTTACGTCCGCCATATCTTAAGCTAACATTGGATACAGTTATCAATAAATTCTCCCTCATTTCTTTTGTTATTCATCAGCATATTATACCATAGAATGTCATTATAGAGAACAGGTAAGTAATTTTAAACCTATGAAGCCTTGACAGTTTTGTAAATATGATGATAAAATAAAGAAAATTATTTAAATTTGGAGAATAAAATTATGATATGCTTAATTGTTGAAAAGGTAAAATTTAATAAAGTGTATTATTCTAACTATTATAGATAGAGCTTGCATTATTAGTTTAGATGCAGGCTGTAAGGAAACTTTAGTTTGCATCTATGATGGTTGGAACTTTTGATGTTGTCCAAATTACACCACATAGATTATGCTGTGTGGTGATAGTAGTATGGTTAGTTTATCATAAGCCTCATAGCATTTCGCTATGAGGCTTTAATTATTTTTAGGAGGATAGTAGTATGGAAAAGAAAAAAAGAGAAAGTTTTAGTAGTAGCGCAGGATTTGTTTTGTCCTGCATTGGAGCAGCAGTAGGTCTGGGGAATATATGGATGTTTCCATATAGATTAGGTCAGAATGGAGGAATGGTATTTTTAATTCCTTATTTCTTATTTGTTCTAGTCTTAGGGTCTACAGGACTTATAACTGAATTTGCTTTTGGTAGAAAGTTTAGAAGCGGGTCAATGAATGGAATAAGGACAGTGTTTAAAGAAAAACACAAAAGAGGAGGTAGAATTTTAGGAATAATACCTGTACTTGGACTTATGGGAGTCTTTATGTCTTACACTATAGTTGTAGGATGGGTAATAAAGTATTTTTCTATGGGTATTTCAGGGGAACTTAGTACTATAGATATAAATAGTTATTTTGATAGTTTTTCAGGTACAAGCAATACGATATTATGGAACTTTATTGCTATAATATTGACAGTTATCATAGTTTATATGGGAGTCACTAAGGGAATAGAAAAAATAAACAAAATAATTATGCCAGCATTATTTATAATATTTATACTTTTAGGAGTGAGATCATTAACCCTCCCAGGAGCTATGGAAGGGGTAAGGTATCTTCTAACTCCAAAATGGGAATACCTTTTTAAGGTTAATACTTGGGTAATGGCTTTAGGCCAAGCATTTTTTACTGTATCCTTAAATGGATGTGGTATGGTGGTTTATGGAAGCTATATAAAAGAATATTTTGATATACAAAAATCAGCCTTAAGTACAGCACTTTTAGATACCATGGCGGCCCTTTTAGCATCATTTGTTATAATGCTATCAGTATTTGCCTTTAATTTAGATCCTATGGCAGGACCTCCATTACTATTTATTACAATGCCAACAATATTTAAGGCTATGCCAGGAGGAAGAATCATATCAATAATATTTTTCTTAAGTTTATTATTTGCGGCAATATCATCATCAATAAATATGTTGGAAGGACCTGTTGAGGCTATGATGTCTCAAACAAAGTTTGATAGAAAAAAGCTGCTGTGGTAATAGCTTCTATAGCATTTGTTCTTTCAATACCGTTAAATATGAGTATGACAACATTTGATAATTTTCCTAAAATAATAACTGTAGCTGTTATTATTTTAGGAATAGTATATGGGGGAATTGGCTAATATAATCAATATGTTCTTGTAAGTATTGAATGGGATGGGATGATTGTGATATAATTGATATTAATTATTAAATAATAAGGGGTGTAAATAATGAGTGCTTTATTTGTAGAATATCCAAGATGAACCACTTGCAAGAAGGCTTCAAAGTTTTTGAAGGAAAATAATGTAGAGTTTAATGATAGACATATAGTTGAGAATAATCCAACCAAGGAAGAATTACTTCACTGGATGGAAATCAGTGGATTAGAAACTAAAAAATTCTTTAATACGTCAGGTGTATTGTATAAAGAGATGAATTTAAAAGATAAAATAAAAGATATGTCAAGAGAAGAGGCGGCAGAGCTTTTAGCATCTAACGGCATGTTAGTGAAAAGGCCTGTTCTAGTAAAAGACGGCAAGGTTCTTGTTGGATTTAAAGAAGAATCCTATAAGGAAATATTATAAAGGTAAAAGGCTATAGCATGAGAAGATAAGATATCAATTCAATGCTATTCCTGTACTTCCATTTCCAAGAACTCCTGTTGTCAATATAACAAGAGCAGTCATAGTAAGAACGATAAATGTATCGATAAATCTTAACGACTATTGGTAATAATGCGTCCATAAAATAACCCATTAAATATTTAATAGTTTATTTACTTTCACAACTTAAAGAAATATTTAAAAGTATGTAAGGCTGAAAGAAAAATCATAATAAAAATAAGAACAATTAGTGTTGTGGAACAATATAGATATCATTGACAAATTTTATAATCAGTGTAATATATAAGATATAAAATTAAATAACGGGGGGCTTGCACCTGCAGGCTGAGAGTAAGCTAAATGTAGCTTTGACCCATAACTTGATTTGGATAATGCCAACGTAAGGAAAGCGGATAGTAGAATTATTTTAAGATATACGACATATGGCATTGTATATCTTATTTTTTTATTTTGTTTTAAATTAGAGTCAAGTTAGAATTCAGTTTATATTATAAGAAAGCGGGAGATAAAATGAAAAAAGTACTAACTATAGCAGGGTCTGATTGTAGCGGTGGAGCAGGAATACAGGCGGACATAAAAACTATTACAGCCCATAAGATGTATGCTATGAGCGTAATAACTTCTCTTACAGCTCAAAATACAACAGGAGTTTATGGTGTCCTTGATACTGAAGCAGAGTTTGTTGAAAATCAACTAGACTGCGTTATGAAGGATATATTTCCAGACAGCATAAAGGTAGGAATGGTTTCATCTTCAAAAATAATAAAGTCTATCGTAAAAAAATTAAATGAATATAGACCAAAGAACATAGTTGTAGATCCAGTGATGATATCTACAAGTGGAAGCAGACTTCTTAATGAAGAGGCCATGGATAGTCTAATAAATGAATTGATACCATTAGCTGATTTAATAACTCCAAACATAGCAGAAGCTGAATGCCTTTGTGATTTTAAAATAGAAAGTAATGAAGACATGGAGAAAGCAGCAATTAAAATTTCAGAAAAGTATAAAGGAAACATCCTGATAAAAGGTGGACACCTTGAACATTGTAGCGATGATTTATTGTATCATGAAGGTGAATTTACATGGTTCAAAGGTATAAAGGTAAACAATCCTAATACTCATGGTACTGGATGTACACTTTCATCTGCAATAGCTTGTAATTTAGCAGATGGGAATTCCATAGAGGACAGTATAAAAAATGCCAAGGAATATATAACAGGGGCTTTAGAGGATGGCTTAAATTTAGGACAAGGTAGTGGACCTTTAAACCACTGTTATAGGCTTTAATCCATCAAAATGAAGAAGGAGAATCTTAAAAAATAAGAGTCTTCTTCTTCATTTTTTTATATGGGAAAAAATATATAAAAAAATAATAAAAAACAGTAGAATATTTGGTGATTTTAGTTTATTATTGTAAAGGGAATTTTATATTAAATAAAGTGAAAAATATTAATATATTATAGATGAACGCGAAGAGCATTAAATCTCTGACAAAGGTAAGATGCGTCTTTTTTTCATTCTGTATATTTTTATTGAAAAGGAGAGTGTATTCTTATGGCACATTATGGAATTTTGAGCGTTTTACCAGCGTTACTTGTAATTATTTTTGCATTATTAACAAAAAGAACCTTAGAAGCTCTGCTTATAGGTACATTGTCCACTTACATAATAATGTATGGATGGGGATTTGGAGTACCTTGGTCAGAAGCATTCTTTTCAGCGGCAGGAAATCCAGATAATCAATGGGTTCTTATTGTATGTGGGCTATTTGGAAGTTTAATTGCACTTCTTAGAAAGTCAAAAGGAACTTTAGGATTCTCAGGAAGACTTGAAAAGTATTGCAGCACTCAAAAAAATACTCTATTTATGACATGGGTATTAGGAATTTTAATTTTTGTAGACGAATATTTAAATATAATGACTCTGGGAGCGTGTATGAAAAATATTTCAGACAAGAAAAAGGTTCCAAGAGAATCTCTTGCTTATATAATTGATTCTACGGGAGCCCCTATATGTGTTCTTTTACCTTTTTCTACATGGGCTATTTTCTATTCAAGCATGTTTGGAAAGCAAGAAGGCGTAGCTGCCTTAGGCTATGGCAGTGATATAGCTACATATATAAGGGTAATACCATATACTTTTTATGCATGGGCTGCTGTTATAATAGTTCCACTATTTATAGCAGGTATCATTCCTAAACTAGGAAAGATGAAAGAGGCTTATAAAAGAGTAGAGAGTACAGGACACGTATTTAGTGATGAAAGCGCAAAATTTAATAGTGATATGCTAGATGAGTATTCAGAAGGAGAAGGCAAGCTTATAGATTTTTTATTGCCTATAGGAGTACTGATAGGTGCTACTATGATTCTTGATGATTTATTTTTAGCCGTTATAATATCTTTATTTGTATGCTTGGTTTTATATGTACCAAGAAAGAAGATGACCTTTGGAGAGTTTTGCGATATATATATAAATGGATTTTGTGATATGGTTCCAACAATAGCCATCGTATTTATGGCTTTTGTTATGCAGCAGGCAGCTAGTGATATAGGACTTCCTGCTTATGTGATACAAACAGTTACACCTTATTTAAATGGATCAATCTTCCCAGCAGTAGCTTTTATAGTAGTAGCTGTTTTAACATTTGTTACAGGTAGTAACTGGGGTATCCCAGCAGTATGTGTTCCAATAATAATTCCATTAGGATTTTCATTAGGAGCAAATCCTTTACTAGTAATGGCAGCAATACTATCAGGAGGCACATTAGGAAGTCATGCATGTTTCTATTCAGATGCAACGGTTCTAACTTCCAACTCTTGTGGAATAAACAATATGGATCATGCACTTAGCCAGTTTCCTTATGCAGCAATTGCTACAGGAGTTAGCTTGATTGGATATTTGATCTTTGGATTTATAATGTAATATATAAAATAAAAGGAATGTTACAAAGCGAAAAAATTTTCTGATGTTCCTTTTGTTTTTTGGAGAAAAGATTTTAAATTGAATAAACTGAATAATGAATACGAACAATAAAATATATTAAATGTAACAAAAAGAGGGAGAAGAAAAGAAATGGAGGATATTGTGATTATAGGTGCAGGCGTAGTGGGATGTGCTATAGCTAGGGAATTATCTAAATATAATTTGAATATATCTGTAGTTGAAAAGAATTCTGATGTGGCGGAAGGAGTATCTAAAGCAAACAGTGGAATAATTCATGGAGGCTTTAATGAAAAGGAAGGTACATTGAAATGTAAGTTGAACTTGCAGGGAAATAAAATGATTGAGAATTTATCAAAGGATCTTGATTTTAAATTTATTAGAAATGGAGCATTGGTTTTAGCTTTTGATGAAAAAGAAATAGAAAAAATTCAATACTTAAAATCTAATGGAGATAAAAATGGAGTTCCAAATCTTAAAATACTTGAGGGAGATGAAGTACTGAAACTGGAGAAAAACTTAAATCCTAAGGTTCAAAAAGCGCTATATGTTGAAACTTCTGGAATAGTAAGCCCTTATGAGATGACTTTGGCTTTTGCCGAAAATGCTTGTGAAAACGGAGTGAAATTTAAGTTTAATGGGGAAGTTTCAAGCATAGTAAAAGAAGGGGATTGTTATAGCCTATCCTTGAAAAATGGAGAAGAAATGAAGAGCAAGCTTGTAATAAATGCTGCAGGATTAATGGGTGGAATTATAAACAATATGGTAAGCAGCAAAAAATATGAGATAAACCCTGTAAAAGGTGAGTATTGCCTATTCGATAAGGAAGTTGGAACTAGCTGCGAAAAGACCTTGTTTCAGGTACCAACTGAATTAAGCAAAGGTGTTTTAATTACGCCTACGGTGGATGGAAATCTCTTATTGGGACCTAATGCAAAAGCTCAAGAAACTGCAGGAACATCAAGGAAAGGTATAGATGAGATAATCGAAAAGAGCAAGAAATCCATAGAAAATCTTCCTCTAAATAAAGTCTTGAATACTTTTAGTGGTTTAAGACCTAAAATTAAAGGTGATGACTTTATAATTGAAGAAGCAGAAGGAAATGAGAGATTTATAAATGTAATAGGCATAGATTCTCCAGGTCTTACAGCAGCTCCAGCCATTGGATGCTATGTAGCTGAAATCATAGAGAGAAAAATGGAATTAAAGAAAAAAGATAATTTCAAAAGCAAGAGAAAAGGAATTGTAAAATTTTCCTCATTAAGCCTAGAAAAGAAGAATGAAATCATAGCTGAAAATCCAGCCTATGGCAAAATGATTTGCAAATGCGAACTTGTTACAGAGGGAGAAATTATAGATTCTATAAGGAGACCTCTTGGAGCTACAACTATAGATGGAGTTAAAAGGAGAACTCGTGCTATGATGGGAGGATGTCAAGGCATTGGATGCATGATTCCTATAAGTACAATTTTAAGCAGGGAACTTCATAGAGATATAGTATCTATAAATAAAAATAAGGATAATTCATCTGTTATCGGATTTAAGGAGGAGTAAAGAGTGAAAGAATATGATTTGATTATCATAGGTGGAGGAGCCTCCGGAATGTTATGTGCAATATATGCTTCAAAGAAAAATATAAAAAATATATTGCTCATAGAAAAAGATCCTGTCCTAGGTGGAGCATTAACTCTTGGAAATTATAATATAAGTAGCGAGAATTTTATGACGGGAAAAGAGTATAAAGAAAAGTTATTAAATGAGTTTGAAAGTTCAGATGTAGAAGTAAAATTAGGCACTATGGCTATAAAAATAGATGATAATAATGAGATTATTTGTACAAGTGAAAAAGAAGGGATAGCTAAGTATAAAGGACGTAAGATAATTTTGGCTAATGGAGCAAAAGAAACTAGCAGAAAAGCTGTAAACATGGTTGGAGATAGATGCAGTGGCATTTTAACAGTTGGCATGGCTAAAAAGATATTTGCAATGAAGGATGTTATTCCGGGGAAAAATATACTTATATATGGCAATGATATTTTGTATATGTTAGAAAATGAATTGAAGGAACATAATTTAAAGATAGTAGGCATAATCTGTGACAAGGGACAACAAGAGACTTTTGGATTAACAGACAAGATATATGAAGGCTATGACATATGTAGAATTCAAGGAGAAGGTAGAATTGAAAGTGTAATCTTGTGCAAAGGTAAAGAAGAAACGGAAGTTAAGTGTGATACATTAATTTTTGCAAAACCTATGCTATCAGATGGGTTAGTTGCAAAAAGAAGCGGCATTAAGCTGAATATGAAAACCACAGGGCCAGCAGTTGATGAGGAGTTTGCTACATCAAAATCAAATATCTTTGCATGCGGTAACGGTATCTATATACATAATTCCATTGAGGAAATAGAAAGAGGATGCAAGAAGGTTATAGAATCATTAAGCTAATCAGTATTAAATCATACCATAAGCCTTTTTTAGAGCAAATATAGATGCTAGAGAGCAAGCTAGATACTTCGTACAAAATATAGGAAGCAAAATTTCAGACTGTAGATTGACTCTAGATATAGAAGTATCAGAAGGCTATGATGCAAATACATTGACCAATATGTGTATGGATTTTTTAGAAGAGGTAAAAACCTTATCGGGAAAAGATGTAGTAGTTTATACCTACAGTAATTTTGCACAAACTTCTTTAAATTCAAGATTATCTGCATATCCTTTGTGGATAGGGGATTATGGAGTGAATACACCTCAAAGTAATGGTATATGGAATAGCTGGATAGGCTTTCAATATTCTGATACAGGAAGAGTGTCAGGAGTTAATGGCAACTGCGATTTAGATGTTTTTACTGAAGAAATATTTTTATCAAAAGATACATCTTCAGGTGGGAATCAAAATTCATTAACTGGAGATGTAATCTATAAGGTAAAATCGGAGATACCTTAAGAGAAATAGCAGAGCTTTATGGTACAACATGGCAGCATTTAGCTGAGATAAATAATCTAAGTAATCCTAATTATATATATCCTGGTGAAGTAATAAAGATAAGATAAGATTTATAGCAGTGGCTAGTAATTAATTTTACTAGCTATTTTTACATAAAAACTTAAAATAGGGTATAATGAATAGATAGCAAATTTAATTCATTGGTACCAAGGAGGGAAAATGAAAAATCATTTTAAAAAATTTAAATTAAGTGAAGATATATTAAAATCTATAGATGAGCTGGGATATAAGAAGCCTTCAGATGTTCAGGAAAAAGTTATTCCTGAAATAATGTTTAATAAAGATGTCATTGTAAAGTCTCAAACAGGTAGTGGAAAGACAGCTGCTTTTGGTATTCCATTGTGCGAAAAGATAGAGTGGAATGAGAATAAGCCTCAAGTTTTGATATTAACTCCAACTAGAGAGCTGGCAGTTCAAATAAAAGATGACCTTGCAAATATAGGTAGATATAAGCGATTAAAAACTATAGCTGTATTCGGAAAACAGCCATTTTCAGAGCAAGTAGCTGCATTAAAACAGAGAACTCATATGGTAGCAGGAACTCCAGGAAGGGTACTTGACCATATAGATAGAGGAACTTTAGATGTTAGCAAAATAAAGTACTTTGTAATAGATGAAGCTGATGAAATGCTAAATATGGGATTCATAGGCCAGGTTGAAGGTGTTATAAGAAGAATGCCTAAAAATAGGGTAACTATGCTGTTTTCTGCAACAATACCAGAAGAGATAGAGTCTCTTTGCAAGAATCATATGAGAAGACCAGTCAAAATAGAAATAAAAGCTCAAAAACTCATAACGGACAATATAGAACATAATTTATACAGAATTGATGGTAATGAAAAATTAGAAGCTTTAAATAAAATATTATTGATAGAGACTCCTAAAACAGCAATTGTGTTTTGTAGGACTAAGGATAATGTTGATTTAGCCTATGACTATCTAAAGGAAAAAGGGTATTCCATTGGTAAAATTCATGGAGGTATGCTTCAAAAAGAAAGACTTGATATAATGGAAGCCTTTAGAAGAGGTGACTTTAGAATACTTATTGCAACAGATATAGCAGCAAGAGGTATAGACATAGAAGGTATAACTCATGTAATAAATATAGATGTGCCTATGGAAAAGGAAGCTTATGTCCACAGGATAGGAAGAACGGGAAGAGCAGGAAGTAGTGGAAAAGCTATCACTTTTGCAACACCATATGAAGATAGATTCTTAAATGATATATTTGACTATATAGGTTTTAGCATAGAGGAAAGTCAGCTTACGGAACCATCTAAAGAAGAAATCACAAAATCTATTAATATATTAAAGTCGAAGCCTGAAGCTAAAAATGTAAAATCTAAATCTGTTAACAAAGGAATAACTAAGCTTTATCTCAATGGTGGAAAGAAAAAGAAGATAAGAGCAGTAGATATAGTAGGAGCTGTTTCTAAAATAGAGGGAGTAAATGGCGATGATATAGGAATTATTGAGATACAAGATATGGGTTCCTATGTAGAGATACTAAATGGTAAAGGAAATCTAGTAATGACAGCTTTAAAAGATGCAACCATAAAGGGAAAGAAGCTAAGAGTTGAAAAAGCAAGAAAATAAGTTTTTAGAATTACTAAAATGAATATAGTGTTTTAACAATGATTTTTAAACACTCAGAGCATTAAATAAATGCCATGGAGAATTTTTGGTTTTCCATGGCATTTATTATTAGAATGTATTAAGTTAAAGGGAATTTGAATGTAAAACAGGTTTCTATATATGGTTCACTAGTGACATCAATGGTTATATTATGGCGATTAGCTATCTGATTTGCGATGGCAAGTCCTAGACCCGTACCATTTTTATTTTCATTACTGTTTGATTTATGAAACCGATCAAATATATGAGGAAGATTTTCCTTAGAAATTCCACAGCCATTATCAACTATTGATAGCTTTATATAATTTTCATTTTTTATAAGATTTACTGTGATTAAAGAGTATTCTTTCGAGAATTTAATTGCATTATCTAAAACTATCATAAGCATTTGTCTTATACGGCTGTAATCTCCAACTATAGCACAGTGAGATAGTGATAGATTTGAAATTATTTTTATATTACGGTTTGAAGCTATCCTATTCATGCTGTGGATGACTTCTTCAGTTATTAAGGAAAGATCTAAATTATCTATTTCAATTTTAAAGTCAACATTTTGAAGCTTTGATAAATCTAAAAGGTCGTTGACAAGACGCTGAAGGTGAATACTTTCATGTAACATGTGATTGTGGTATTCAGATACTTTATCTGGCTTAGTGATTATTCCATCACATTGATGTACTTCTGTTTTGACTTTATAATTACCTTTAGAGAGGAGAATAGCTGTATCCTTCATTTTGCTTAAAGGTTTAGTAAAACTTAAAGACATAAACATACTGATTATAATAGCTATAATTAAAGCTAATGCTATACTTACAATTAAAATTTTAAATCCTCCATGGATAGAAGAGGATATATCTTCTACTGGAGAATGGAGAAGAACAACCACTATAACACTGTCATCATAATTCTTTATTGGTGTACCAACAGTGATGGATTTTGTGTTTAGTATATCGCTGAAGCTTTTACTAAATGATGTCTTCCCTTGAAAAGCTTCCTCTATGACATATTCGGCATCCTTAGGAAGCTCTGAATAATTTAAATTCATATTTCCCTTTCCGCGGGTGATAAGCTGAGATTCTTTGATTAGGAAAAGGCAATAAAAATGGTAGTGGAATGAGAAGAGGACAGATGGGAAAAATAATTAGTTTTTTAATAGAGTATAAAATCAAAACTAACTAGAAAATAATAAATAAATTTATGAAATTACGAATAGGAGATCTGTTCGTAATTTTTTTATCCAATTAAGGGAATGCTTATATTAATAATATAAAAGTTAATAAATATTAACAAATTTAAATCTATATTATTTTTATAAAAAATCCCCAGTATGATATAATTGTTATTACTGCAATAAATTTTGTCACAGTATGGGGAGTTGAAAAGGAAAATGAATTACATGAAAGATCCAAAATTTAAATCAAATTTAATGTTATCAACCTACATAGTTGTTTTAGCATTTGCATTATTAAACTTGAAAACAGTAGGAGCAGTTATAGGCGGAGCCTTAGGTATGCTAAAGCCATTTTTAATAGGTATAGCTATTGCTTTTGTTTTCAATCTTCCTATGAAACTTATAGAGGGTAAAATTGTAGAACCTATTTTAAAAAAGATGAATATAAAAAAAGGGACTAGAGGTATTTCTCTTGTTTTAACTATTTTGACTATATGGGGACTATTTATAGGACTTATAGTTTTTGTAATTCCTCAGCTTATAGAAAGTGGATCCACATTGGTTAAAAATATACCAGATTATTTAACGTCTTTAGAGCAACTTCTTCTTAAATATGTAGGGACTACAGATGTTCTAACTGAGATAGTCAATGGCATATTGTCTATGGGAGAAAGCATACTAAAAGTTGTAGGACAAATAACAGGAAATGTACTAGGTCAGATTTTACAGGTTACTGTTGGACTTACATCAGTGATAGCAAATTTCTTTATGGGATTTTTAATAGCTATCTACATACTATTAAGCAAAGAAAAACTTGGACTTCAAGCAAAAAAGATGCTTTATGCTTTTGTAAATGTAGATAAAGCTGATAAGGTCATGGGAGTAGCTAAAATATCTCACTGGAAGTTCTCCAAATTCATAGCAGGACAATGTCTTGAAGCAATTATACTTGGTTTACTATGTTTAGTAGGAATGAAGCTTCTATCTCTTCCTTATGCAGTGCTTATAAGCACAATAATAGGAGTTACTGCTTTGGTACCTATCTTTGGAGCTCTAATAGGAACAGTACCAGCTGTATTTATAATCTTTATGATAGATCCAGCTAAGGCTTTATGGTTTATACTACTAATAATAGTTATACAACAGCTTGAAGGACATTTGATTTATCCTTTTGTTGTTGGACATTCTATAGGACTTTCTGCTTTATGGGTACTTCTTGCCATAACCATAGGAGGCAGCACTTTTGGAATCCTTGGAATATTGATAGGAATACCGCTTCTTGGTATTATATATAGTATAATGTCTACAATCATTAATAATAAACTTGCTAAAAAGAATATTAATGATGAAGAACTTGAAAGGAAATAGAATGAGGTACTAATATGGATAAAAACTTTATAAGCGCATTAAAGTTAGCGGAAAAATTAAATGTACATCTTAAGATTGCCACATCAATGAAATCTTTTGATACCTACAATAGCTTTTATAATATTTATACGGAGTCAGATGAACCATGCAGGAGAATAGCTGTACTAACACCTTATAAAGAGTTAGAGGAAGTTTATGATGAGGCTCCTGACAAACCCGTAGATAACATCATGATGGTAGATGGTAATGTATGGATTAAAGATTATACTTTAACTACGAATCCTAAAAATATAAACTTAGAGGAAATCTTAATAGAAGAAAATCAGGCTAAAGCAATTGAAAAGTATTTTAAGGGATAGGAGGTATATAAAATCATGAACATACAAATCTTTGGTATAAAAAAGTGTTTTGATACAAAGAAAGCTGAGAGATACTTTAAAGAGAGAAATGTAAAGTTTCAGTTTATAGATCTAAAAGAAAAGGCTATAAGCAAAGGGGAACTTACTAATATAAAGAATGCTGTAGGATTAGAAAATCTCATAGACAAAAAATCTAAAGATTATAATAAGCTTAATTTAGACAAGATACGAAGTGCGGAGATGAGGGAAGAGATACTTCTAAAAAATCCTTCACTGTATATGACACCAATAGTTAGAAATGGAAAGAAAGCTACTGTTGGCTATAAGCCTGAAGTATGGCAAACTTGGGAATAATAAGAAAGATGTGCTGCGAAACTAATAATATTGCAGCACATCTTCTTTTATTTATACATATATGTTCTTGTCATAGGAAGATCATTATTTACACCCTTAGTTATAAGAATTTGATGAAGGTCAACAACGCCACTGTTAAAACATGCAGCACAGGAAGCTAGGTAAAGTTCCCACATCCTTATGAAACTCTCATCAAACATTTCTGAAATCTGATCTTTGTTTTTGTTGAAGTTTTCAAGCCAGCATAATAGGGTCTTTGTATAATGCCTTCTTAAACTTTCTACATCAACAGTATAAAAATTATAGTCAGTAAATATAGAAATAATCTCTCTAAGACTTGGTATTACGCCGCCAGGGAAGATATACTTTTTAATCCATGCATCTCCAGGAGACTCCACTAGGGAACTTATGTAGTGAAGTAGGAAAACCCCCTTAGGCTTCAATACAGCATTCACATTTTCCATAAATAAATCATAATGTTCACGGCCTACATGCTCAAGCATCCCAACACTAACTACTCTATCGAATTTTAATTCAGATTTGGAAAGCTCTCTATAATCCATAAGCTTAACATCTATAAATTGGGACAAGTTTTCATTCTCTATCTTCTTTTTGAATTCTTTGTACTGTTCTTCACTTAAGGTTATGCCAACACCATTAACCTTATATATCTTTGCAGCTTCTATAAGAAGATGTCCAAAACCGCAACCTATATCTAGAAGAGTCATGCCCTCCTTTAAGTTTAGCTTTTTTAAAATATGATGGATTTTGTTCATTTGAGCATCATATAGACTGTCATTCTCATTTTTGAAATAACCACATGAATAGCTTAAAGTCTTATCTAACCAAAGACTATAAAAGTCGTTGCCCAAATCATAATGAGAAGACACTTCATCTTTTTGTTTCTTCATAGAGCCTGCCTTAGAAAAAATCTTATGTAAAAGGAAAAAGTTTGTGTGAAATTCATCTTTATATCTTAGTATGCTATCTAAAGCGAAGAAAAGGTCACCATCAATGTCTAAATCCTTTTTCATATAGGCTTCACCTAAAGCTAAAGATGTACTTGTTAGCATGGCTGTATTGCTTATAGGTTTATTGAAGGTAACCTTAAAAAGAGGAGTGCCAGTGCCTATTAAAAATTCTTCTCCATCCCAAAACTTTATACTAAAGGGATTGTCATCAAATTTTGATAGAAAATCCTTTATGAATTTTTTATCCATAAAATTATCAACTCCTTACCTAAGGAAGTATATCCAAAACTGAACAAATTAAACAAAGGTAAAGGAGACTTAAAGCTTCATGAACAAAGGAAACTAGTTTGCACTAATGATCTCTTCTTTAAGCTCATTCATTATTTCAGATACGGAAGAAATTTTATTTATCCTAGAAGCATTTTCGCCACAAAATATCAATCCTTCTTCTATATTGCCAGATACAGCATTTATAAGCGCTTTACTTATGCAATAGGGGGTAGTGGCATGATTACATGGGGCTAAACAGTTGTAGCATTTTGTAACTTTGATATTGCCCATCTTAGTCTTTCTTACAAAATCATTTAAAATAGCACGGCCAGGCATTCCTACAGGACTTTTAACTATTACTACGTCTTTAGAGTCTGCATTTATATAAGCTTTTTTAAATTCTATGGAAGCATCACACTCATTAGTTGCTACAAATCTTGTAGCCATTTGAACTCCATCTGCCCCAAGCTTTAGATATTTTGCAATATCAAAGCCGTTAAATACACCACCAGCTACTATTACAGGAATATGTTTCGAATATTTTTCACTATAAATTTTTACTTCTGATATTATGTCTAACACTGTGTCATCAAAATTTTTGCTTTCAATCTGAAGAGAATCTTCTTTAAAACCAAGGTGTCCACCAGCTTTAGGTCCTTCTATGATTACCATATCAGCTGTTACATTATCATGTTTATCCCAAAGCTTCAAAATTACCTTTGCGGCTTTTAAAGATGACACTATAGGGGCTATTTTTACCCCTGAACCTTTAACTAGTTTGGGAAGAGCTGTTGGAAGACCGGCTCCAGAAATTATAAGATCTATACCAGCTTCTATTGAAGCTTTTACGTGGTCTTCATAAAAGTTTGTAGCAACCATAATATTTACACCTAATATTCCATTATGGCACTTTTCTTTTGCTGATAGTATTTCTTTTTTTAATGCTCTAAGGTTTGCAGATAGATTATTTGTTTCAAAATCCTCTTCCCTATAACCGCATTGAGCAGCAGAAATAACTCCTATTCCACCAGCCTTAGTGACGCTTGAAGCTAGATTTGACAAAGAAACTCCAATTCCCATGCCTCCTTGAATGATGGGAAGGCTGCATATAAGGTTTCCTATTTTTAATGGCTTTATAATCATAATTTTTAAATCCTCCATATGTTTTGAATATAAAATATTTTGATTATCAAAATATATGAATTAATTATATTCTATTAATGAATTTCACACAACAGTTTTATAAAAATTTTTGAATAACATAAAAAATAGAGGAGAGTGTAGAGTTCTTTTATTTTTCACCATCCTCTAAATTCTAAAGTATTTTCATTAAAAACTTACCAGTTACCAGAAGAGCCACCGCCATTAGAAGAACCACCACCAAAACCACCAAAGCCACCGCCATTGCCACCTCCAGGACCTCTACGGTTTCCAATGTTGCTCCAAAACACTAGCTGAAGTATAGTGGACACAACTCTTCCTCTGTTTAGAAAAACATCTAAGAGAACCAAGGCTAAAAAACCAAATACTGCAAATTTGCCTCTATTAAAGTTAGGAGTGGTTTCATTAGGCAGATTTATATTTAGTGATTTATCAAGAGTCACTCCATAGTCTTTGGCTATGTAATCTGCAAAAGTGCTATAGCTATTTAATATACCATCACCATAGTCTCCCTCTGCAAAACTAGGTTTTGCCAAGGATTCCATTACTCTGTTACTTAAAGCATCTGGCACTACGCCTTCGAGACCTCTTCCAACTTCAACTCTAAAAGCTCTGTCTTTCACTGCTACCAATATAAGAAGACCATTATCCTTTCCACTTTCACCTATTCCCCAAGACCTAAAAAGTTTTATAGAATAATCTTCTATAGGAATACCTTCAGTGGAATCTACTACGACAACTACTGCTTGAGATCCAGTTTTAGTTTCAAGTTCTCGTCCTATAGAAATGATTTTTTCACTGTAGGTATTAGTAATGATTCCAGCATAATCATTCACGTACTTATATGAGGTAGGAGAAGGAAGTTCCGGAAAAGCCTGTGCAGTAAATGGAAAAAGTAACATTAATATTAAGAGAGAAGAGAGAAAAATTTTCTTTTTCATAAAATTACTTAGTAAAATCTACAGAAGGAACTTCTTGGCTTCCTTCACTAGCTTTATAAAGAGGTTTTTCTTCGAAACCAAAAATTGAAGAAATCATATTTGTAGGAAATCTTCTTCTCTTAGTATTGTATTTTGTAACGGCAGTATTGTAGTCTTGTCTTGCTACTGCAATTCTATTTTCTGTACCCTCTAGTTGAACTGTTAAATCTCTAAAGTTTTGATTTGATTTTAAATCAGGATATCGTTCAACCACTACTAAAAGTCTAGATAATGCATTTGAAAGATCATTATCTGCATTAGCTTGATCGGAGACATTGTTAGCTCCAGCTAGTTTGCTTCTTGCATTTGCGATATCAGTAAAGATATCTTTTTCTTGAGATGCATAGCCCTTTACCGTATTCACAAGGTTAGGGATCAAGTCGGATCTTCTTTGAAGCTGAGTATCGATATTTGATTGAGCAGCTTCTAGGTTTTGATCCAGGGAAACTAAACTATTGTAGCTACTTACTAAAGGAAAAGCAACTAAGACCAGTACTATTAGAACAACTATCCAGATTTTTGCGTTTCTATTCATAATAAAAACCTCCTTTCTTCTAACAGTAGTATTCCTATAAATACTACAAAATAAACTGGAAAGATTGGTTGACAATATATTACATTAGAGATATAATATACAAGCATTTCACCTTAAATTTTATATGCCATCTTAAAATTATATTTTATGTTTAAAGCAAAAAAGCATAAAATGCGGCTGATTCAAAGATGTTATATCATTGGAGGGAGTTCTATGATTGAAGTTAGAAATTTGACCAAAACATTTAAGGTTTACAAGAGAAATTCAGGTGTTAAGGAAGCTTTAAAATCTATGGTGAACAGGAAATACGAAGTAGTAGAAGCCCTAAAGGATGTATCCTTTTCCATAGATTATGGAGAAATGATAGGCTATATAGGACCAAATGGAGCTGGAAAAAGCACCACCATAAAAATCATGAGCGGAATACTTAATCCAGACAGTGGAAGCTGTATAGTAGATGGATTAGTGCCATGGAAAGATAGAGTGAATCATGTGAAAAACATAGGAGTTGTCTTTGGACAGAGGTCTCAGCTGTGGTGGGACGTGCCTGTTGTAGATTCCTTTCAGCTCATAAAGGACATATATGAACTACCAGAATCAAAATTCAAATCTAATCTATCTGAACTCACAAAGATGCTGGATATAGAAGATATCATTAGGATGCCAGCACGTCAACTGAGTTTAGGCCAGCGTATGAGGTGTGAAATTACTTCATCTTTATTACACAATCCCAAAATATTATTTTTAGATGAACCAACTATAGGACTTGATGCTGTTTCAAAAATTGCAGTAAGAGAATTTATAAAAAAAATCAATAAGGAAAGAGGAACAACTATCATACTAACTACCCATGATACAAAGGATATAGAAGCTTTGACTGAAAGAATAATTCTAATAGGCAAGGGAAGAGTTCTTTTAGATGGAAAGCTTGACACACTTAAGCAGAAGTACGGAAATATTAGAACTATCTTTATAGAATATGATGGTGTTTTAAAAGATTTATGTGAAGGACTTTTGATATTAGAAGATAAAAGCGGCAGAGCTTCTATAAAAGTAGATATGAATGTAATGACTATACCTGAAGCAATAACATACCTTTCGTATAAGGTTAATATAAGGGATATAGAAGTGAGTTCTGCAGATATGGATGATATAGTTGTTGCTATGTACAAGGAGTATAGCATATGAAAAAGTATTTAAGCTTTTTTAAAATACGATTTATAAATGGACTCCAATATAGAACTGCCGCGTATGCAGGAGTAGCTACACAGCTTGCATGGGGTTTTATGTATATAATGCTCTATAATAGTTTTGCTGAAAGTAATATTTATGCCATGAATATGACGACTAAAGAACTTGCCAATTATATATGGCTTCAGCAGGCTTTTTTGGCTTTATTTATGACTTGGTTTTTAGATAATGATATATTTCGCATAATAGGAAATGGAGACGTAGCCTATGAACTTATAAGGCCAATGGATTTATATAATATGTGGTTTGTGAAAAACTGTGCTTTAAGGCTTTCAAAAACACTTTTAAGATCTGTGCCTATACTTTTTATAGCCCTGTTTCTTCCTGAGCCATACAGATTTACCATGGCAAAATCACCAGCTTACTTTATGCTATTTTGCATTTCTATGTTTATGGCATTTATTGTTGTAGTGGGCTATTGTATGATTGTTTATATATGCTGTTTTTACACTATATCACCTATGGGAGTAAGAATGGTTTTTGTAATGACTGCGGATTTTTTATCTGGAGGCATTATACCTATTCCACTTATGCCAGAATGGTTTACGAAATATCTTTATTTATCGCCTTTTGGAGCCATGCAAAATGGACCTTTTAGAATTTATAGCGGAAATATTCCCCTAAATAATGCACTGATAACTATAATGCTTCAATGTTTTTGGGCTGTAATCTTAATTTTTATAGGAAGAGGGCTTATGAAAAGAGCATCAAAGAAAATAGTGGTTCAAGGGGGATAAAACTATGAAACTATATATGAAATATTTATTGATACATTTAAAAAGTGCCATGGAGTATAAGACTTCTTTTATATTAACAGCTCTAGGACAAGGTATAACAACTTTAACATCATTTTTGGCCATGTATTTTTTGTTTCAACGGTTTGGAGGAATAAAAGGTTACAGTTTTGAAGAAGTTCTTCTATGTTTCAGTACTATCTTCATAGCTTTTGCTATAGCAGAGTGCTTTGGAAGGGGATTTGATAATTTTTCATCCATAATATCCAATGGAGACTTTGATAGAATAATGGTTAGACCAAGAAATGAAATTCTTCAAGTTATGGGCACAAAAATAGAACTAACAAGAGTTGGAAGGCTTCTTCAAGGAATGGCAATACTTTTCTATGCACTTTATAGAACTACTGTAGATTGGACTTTTATGAAGATATCAGCTTTAATTCTCATGATATTAGGTGGAGTAGCATTGTTCTTTGGAATCTTTATGATAGGAGCAGCATTAAGCTTTTTCACCATAGAAGGATTGGAAATAATAAATATATTTACGGATGGGGGAAGAGAAATAGCTCAGTATCCAATTGATATATACAAAAAATCAGTGCTAAAGTTTTTCACCTTTGTAGTTCCTTTAGCTTTTGTAAACTATTATCCATTTATATATATAATAGATAAAGTGCCTCAGGATAAAATCTTATATGCCTTAAGTCCTTTAGTGGCTATAGCTTTTTTGATTCCAAGTTATCTTATATGGACAGTAGGAGTGGCGCATTATAAATCAACAGGATCATAAAAAAATCTCTCTGAAATTTTAAATGATTTCAGAGAGATTTTGTTTTACTCCAAATTTTCTCTTCTAGTAGAAGATTCTTTAAATAGCTCCATAAGGAGATTTTCATCATTAGCTATAAGACCATTTTTCAAAAGATGGAGTTGTGTTTCAAAGTTTTCAATGGACCTTAAAAGATTTTCCTTGTTATTAAGAAAGAGCTCTGTCCAGAGAGAACCATTTATATTTGATATTCTAGTTAGCTCTCTGTAGCTGTCGCCTATGAATTTTCCAGTTTCATATTTTTTATCATCGCTGTTTATTAAGGCTACAGCTATAATATGAGGAAGTTGGGAGGTAAAGGCTATGAGAGCATCATGTTCTTCTGGATGCACCCTTGTAACTCTCTTAAATCCCATATCTAAAGCTAAATTTTCAACTATACTAGCTGCATAGGACGAAGTCCTATCAGTGGGAGTTATTATGTAGTTGGCTCCTTTAAAAACATTGCTATCGGCAAAGGCTATTCCTTTTTTCTCTCGTCCAGCCATAGGATGTCCAAATACAAATTCAATATCATCTCTTAAGATTTTTTCAATATCAGAAACTATGACTCCCTTCACTCCTGTGGCATCAGTTATTATAGCTCCTGCTTTGAAAAAAGGTTTATTTTCAGTTAAAAATTTTGTTACAGAGTCGGGATATATACTTAAGATAACTAAATCACATTGACCTAAGATATCCTCTCCATGGGTAAAGCCTT
The DNA here is from genome assembly GCA_022773025.1 of Clostridium sp. Classification (GTDB taxonomy): domain Bacteria; phylum Bacillota; class Clostridia; order Clostridiales; family Clostridiaceae; genus Clostridium_X. Next base: position 102,801 of record JALEZF010000058.1, read on the forward strand.
TTTTTATTATTCCCTTATTTTCTGCAGTTTTTAAAGTTTCAAAATTGGTATCAATCCCATATACATGTGTATAACCACAATCCTTTAATGCCAAAGCATAGGAACCTCCAATGACGCCTAATCCTACAATAACTATATTCATTTTTTATCCTCCTGCCATACTGCTATACTACTCTTAAAGTGATATATCACTTTAATTCTGTTTAGATTATTAAAAATATTATATCAAATAATAATGGTTTTGGATAATTAAATATTAATTTCATAGCAAATGTAAAGGGATCCTATATAAATGATAAAAAAACTAGGTTATAATTATAGTGGATATAAAAATTTACTATAAGGAGTGACAGAATGAGAAGAAGAGAAATTGATTGGATTAGAAACATATGTATACTAATGTTGTTTATATATCATACATCAGTAATGTTTACAGACTTAGGGGACTTTTATGTAAAATCTGAAAGCACAAATCTTTTTTCAAACTTATTTATAATATTCACATTTTCTTGGTATATGCCATTACTATTTTTCCTAGCAGGAGCATCAACTTACTTCGCATTATCGCGAAGAAACTGCAAAGAGTATTTAAAGGAAAGAGTAAAGAAACTTGTTATTCCCTTTATCTTTGGAATTGTAGTTTTAGTACCGCCACAAACCTATATGGCAAGGCTTTGGAGAGGGGAAAAAGGTATAAGCTATATGGAGCACATGAAATATTTTTTTACTAATGTAAATGATTTTATGGGCTTTGACGGAAGTTTCACTCCAGCTCATTTGTGGTTCATAGCATTTTTATTTATTATATCTTTAGCGGGAATAGGAATCATAAAGATACTAAGGACAAAGAGGGGAGAAATGTTCCTTGAAAAGTTCAAAAGTGTATTCTTAGGTAAGATGGGTCTCGTTTGGGTGATGGTATCAATAATACTTGTGGATTTAGTTCCTAACATAGGGGGAAAGGGATTCGTCACTAATCTTTTAATTTTTCTATTAGGTTATGTAGTATACAGTGACGAGGAATATTTGAATCATATAGTAGATAAAAGAAGAAAATTTATAATTGCAAATGTGATTTTTAGTGTATTAGGGCTTGGATATTTTGCATGGTTTAAAGCTATGGATTTAGGAAAATCAGCATATATAATAGAAGGTGTACTTAAAAATTCAGTGATGATAACTATGATTTTAGTTGTTATTTCCTACGGTATAAAATATTTAAACAGAAATCATAGGCTTTTAAAGTATTTAAATGAAGCATCATTTCCAGTTTATATACTTCATCAGACTATTCTTTTAGCTGTAGCATTTTATATAATTCCATTTATGATGCCTCATTGGCTTTCTATGATAATAATAATTGCCTCATCTTTTGTTATAACCTTCATTGTTTATGAAATGTGCAAAAGAATAGCATTTACTAGAATACTTCTTGGAATAAAATAGTTTTAGGAGATAAATATGAAAAAGTTAAAGGAATTTATTTTGATAAGATATATTATGATAGCAGCAATTTTATTTCAGCTAATTGTAAATCATAAAGATATGAGCACTATGGCAGTTATAATAATGGGGCTATTTATAGTGAACAATCAGTTAAGGCTATTTTATTTTAAAAATAGACTTGGATATATTTCTGTGGCTTTAGAAATAATACTAGCATTTGCATCTTATGCCGTCTATTCTGGAGAGCTTATTTTATATTTAATGCCATGTATTTTAGATTGTTTTATAATGCTTAAGGTAAAGTACTCCAAATGGTTTGTAGAGATTATTGCTGTGGGAATATTTATCATGTCATTAGCCTATGGACAAGACAAAATTGTGATGAATTTAGTTTATACAGCTATAATTATTATACTTTTATTTTATGTTAGCAATGAAAACAAAGAAAAGGTCAATGCTCAAGCTTTATATGATGAACTGAGAGTTAAGGAAAAGGAATTAAAGAAAGCAAATATAAATTTAGAAAACTATGCATCTTCTATAGAGGAACTCACACTTTTAAAAGAAAGAAACAGGATATCAAGAGAAATTCATGATAGTGTAGGACACGCTTTGTCAACAGCTATGATTCAGCTTGGAGCTATGGAAAGAATGGCATCAAAAGAAAACAGCCCCTTAGAATCCATGGCAAAAAATTTGAGGGGATTTATAAATGATAGTCTGAAAGACGTGAGAAGAGCGGTAAAAGAGCTTAAACCCATAGAATATAGTTCTTTTGAAGGAATATTCAAGGTAGAGGAGCTTTCAAAAAACTTTAGCAGCCTTACAGGAGTTAAGGTGGATTTTAAAATTGCAGGAACACCTTGGGGAATGTCTTCAAAACAAATATCAAATATATATAGAATAGTACAAGAAGGATTTTCAAACAGTTTAAAGCATGGTAATGCAACTAAGATTAAATTAAATCTTAACTTTTCAGAAGAGGGTCTAGCTATTATAATTTCAGATAATGGTCTTGGTACAAGCATCATAGAAGAAACTGGTGTTGGATTAAAAAATATGAGGGAAAGAGTAAATGAATTAAACGGGGAATTGAGAATTTCATCTAAAGAAAAAGAAGGCTTCAAAATATTCTTTACTGTGCCTCGTGAGAAAAAGGAGGAATTTTAGGTGAAGCTACTTATTGTAGATGATGAAAAACTCATAAGAGAAGGATTAAAAATAATGCTGTCTACTTATGATGATATTGACGTTGTAGGTGTTGCTGAGGATGGATATGAAGCTTTGGAGTTTTGTAGGCATAATTCTGTAGATGTAATACTTATGGATGTTAGAATGAAAAACTGCAGTGGTGTTATGGGAACTAGGCTTATAATGGAACAATTTCATGATATAAAGATACTGATACTCACTACTTTCAAAGATGAAGAGTATATAAGAGAAGCTCTACATTATGGAGCCTGCGGTTATCTTTTGAAAGACAGTTCCTGCGAAGTAATATATGAGGGTATAAAGAGTGCCTACACAGGAAATATAGTCGTTCACCCCGAAATAGCAAGTAAGATGATACAGGGGATTCATGAAAATAATCATGAGGAAGATATAGATGACTATGGACTTACGGAAAAAGAAATAAATATAATAAAAGGTATAGCAGAAGGATATAGCAATAAGGAAATAGCTGAAAAATTATATTTGTCTGAGGGAACTATAAAAAATAATATAACATCTATATTAGGAAAGTTATCTCTTCGAGATAGAACTCAAATCGCAATTTTTGCATTTAAAAAAGGAATAGTGACTTAAGTCATTTAAAGTTATGACCTAAGGGTATTCATTACCTCTCTAGAATTTACTATCATTAGTACATAAGATCTAGGGAGGTAATTTTTTTATGAGTATTATAGAAGTAAATAATGTAACAAAGAGATTTAAAGATAAATTGGTTTTAGATAATGTTTCTTTTAAGGTAGAAGAGGGAGAGATTTTTGGACTGCTGGGGCCTAATGGAGCAGGAAAATCTACGCTAATAAATATAATAAGCACATTGCTTAACAGTGACAGTGGAAACATCACTATATGTGGACATGATATAAAAAAGGAACCTATTGAAGCAAAAAAATATCTGGGGGTAGTTCCTCAAGATTTAGCTCTTATGGAGAATTTAAGTGCATATGATAATTTGGAATTCTTCGGAGCTTTATACGGACTAAAAGGAAAAGAACTGAAACAAGGTATACTTGGAGCTTTAGAAGTCACAGGTCTTGGAGATAAGAAAAAAGAAAAAGTTAAAAAGTTCTCTGGAGGTATGAAAAGAAGGCTTAATATAGCAGCAGCTATAATGCACAATCCGAAAGTTCTTATAATGGACGAGCCAACTGTAGGAGTAGATCCTCAGTCAAGAAATCATATATTCACTTTTGTAAAAAATATATGTGAGGAAAGGAAAACAACCATCATATACACATCTCACTATATGGAGGAAATCGAGGAGCTTTGCAAAAGGGTTTTTATAATGGATTTAGGACAAGAAGTTGCTTATGGAACTCAGGAGGAAGTAAAATCATCAGTATTTAAGAATCATAAGGTTGTAATAACTCTTTCAAAGAGAAATGCAGAAGCTATCTTTGAACTTAAAACTTTAAAGGGAGTCATAGATTTAAAGGAAGATGAGAAAAACATCATAATAAACATTGGAGATGGATTTAAACTTGGAGATACCCTTAATATCCTTGAAAAATATGATTGCAGCATAAATAAAATAAATTATGAAGAGCCAAAACTTGAAGATGTATTCTTAGCACTTACAGGAAAGACTTTGAGAGATTAGGAGGAAATTATGAAAGCATTAACCTATATTAAGATTCAGCTTAAAAACTTATTTTCAAATTTTCAGGTAAGCATACTATATTTTATAGGGCTACCTCTCATAATAGGCGGTGCCATGGGATTCATGAACAAATCTCTTCATGGAGGGGAATTTAAAATAGATACAGTAAAGGTTGCAATAGTAGATGAGGATAAATCCCAATTCTCAGAAAACCTTGTGAAATTTTTAAATAATGATATAAGCAAAGATGTGCTAGCCGTTGTAGAAGAGGACATGGATGGAACTATAGTGATTTCAAAAGGATACGGTGAAAACATGAAAGGACTTCAAAATGCTGATATAACTATAAAGGATAATGATACCAGCATAGGAAAGCTAAACACTGTAAAGTCTATAGTAGATAGTTATAATAAGGCTGTCTATGACGGCATAAAAGGAGTCAATAGGGAAGCGGTAGTGGAAAACATAAAATTAGAAAGCAAACAGCAGGAAGATCCCTTTGCCTTTTATTCTGTAAGCCTGATTGGACTTGTATGTAGCATGATAATAATGGGACTCTCAGGAGTTAATGTGGAAAAAAACGATAAAAATTTTAATGATAGAGTTTTATCAACTCCAAATAGCAAAAGTAAGATTTTAAATTTGAAGTATATAACTTACTTTATATATAGCTTTTTAAGTATAGCAGCCTACTGTTTTATTTATAGGTTTTCTGGAGAGGCCTTCACAGGAAATTTGATACAGCTTTTAATGATAATCGCTATGGCAAGTTTTTTAATAACAAGCCTTGTTATATTCCTCATAACCATGTTTACTGAAAAGTATGCAAAAATTGCAGCTATGGTATTATTTATGCTACCTATACTTGGAGGAGGGATGTTCACTTCAAAGGCAAACTTTCTTTCAAAAATCACTCCAACTTATTATATATCAGAAGTTTTTAGTGCCTATGAAAGGATGGGAAATATAAAGGAAAGCATGATCATAGTATTTACAATAATTATTGCAGGAATTTTATTATATGTAGCATCTATAATTAAGATAAATTCGAGGGGGAATAAAAATGAAGTTGCTAAAGCTCACATGGGTTAATATAAAAAGATTAATTAAAAAACCTCAGATATTGTTGATGCTACTTTTGGTGCCATCTATAATTATAGTTAGTATCTTTTACGAAAATTTATTAAAGAACGACTCTGAGAAACAGACTTTATCAATAATAGATGAAGATAAAAGTGAAAAAAGTAGGGAGCTTATAAATAGACTAGAGAATAGTTATGAAATAAAGATTATGAACAATAAAGAAGAGGCCTATGAGAAAATAAAAGATGGTTCCTTGTCAGATGCCTTTTATATAGAAAATGGCTTTGGAGAGAAGCTTTCAAAAAAGGAAAATCCAAAGGTAAAAATGGTGAGTACATCTGATAATACGGGAAGATTTACTGCAAAAAATATCATAGATGATTTTGTGAATGGAGAAATAGCTGGAGATCATTCAAATGTGATACCAGAGGCCAAGATAGAAGTGAACAAAAAGGAAAACACCATAGGATTTATAACTATGATTCTTATGATGTGCTACTTTATGATAATTTCAGGCTCCGTAATAGGAGAAGATCTTATAATTCTTAAAAAGCAGAATATAATTAAAAGAGCTATAACTACTGCCAATAAGGATCGTGAAGTTTTAGGAGGAATATTTTTAGCTATATTTATATGTCAGTCTGTTTCAACCACTTTAGTATTTACAGCTATATATAAATTTGCTGGAATATCACTTAATATACTGCCTCAAGCTATTTTGGTGATACATTTATGCAGTTTATTATCTACAGCCCTTGTCATAGCATCAGTTAGATGGATAAAAAATGCCACTATAGCGTCCTTAACAGTGGTTATATATGCTTTTGTAACTTTTGTTATATCAATGGTAAATCTTAATTTAACATCTTTAGGAAGTAATATATCCATCATAGGAATAATAAACAAGCTAACACCATTTTACTGGATGGGGAATATTCTTAAAAATACAGATGTTATTCTTAGTGTAGGAATGATTTTGCTGATGTCAGCTTGCTTTTTTACAGCAGGAAGTTTCAAATTGATGGATTTTGCAAAGGATAATTAATTTAGTCTACTATTGTAAGAGGTGAAATTATTGGAAAGATCAATACAGATACTAACAGCATTGTTTATGACATTAGTAATTATAGGTTTCTTTGATAAAAAGAAAAAGGATAAATAATAATTATATTCTTATATTTTATTAGTTTATATTAAAAGAGGAGTGATCAAAAAGCACTCCCTTTTTTAAGCCTCTCCACAGGATTCGCTAGAGCTTATTAGGAATCCTATACATGAGGATAAAGTATTTTTTAATAAGACTAGAGATGGATCATATATATTGATAGCAGCTAAAGAGGCCATCATTATGACAATTGTTATAATGATGGCTATTACGCCTATAGTGAAATTTCTTATTGCAAGCTGCTTATCACCACATACCAGTTTTTTGCTGGCACTTTCTAAAAGATAGCCTATTATGGCTGAAAAAGAACTTCGAATAATCACTATATTTCCATCAGTAGTAAGGGCTGGTACAAACACAGAAATACATATAAAAATTAGACACATAAAACAAAGTATCAATAAAAATTTACTGCTAGAATATAGAAATAGAAAACGTTTGGCTATTCTATTTATCAAATTTCTAAAATATCTCATAGCATAACCTTCTTTTGTTAAAAATTAGCTCACCTCACATAGTACATAATATGAAAAGTATTTTATATAGTTAATAAAAAGATTACGGATTTAAAGAAACTTTCTTTAGTCTGTAATCTTTTTTGTCGTTTCCAGACATAAGCAGTCTTTAAGAAATTAAAAGAAACCCTTTAGAATTTCTTTAGATTTTTATGAAGCTATTCTTAAATTTTAGAAGTTATCATTAAATCATAGCTTAAGAGAAGGAGAAAAAGAAAATGGATGCTTCTAATTTGACAAATTATTTTTATCAATACGGATCACTATTTGTTTTTATTATAGTGTTTTTAGAATATTTAAATCTTCCAGGACTTCCAGGAGGAATAATAATGCCAATGGCAGGGGTGTGGGCTGCAACGGGAAATATGTCCCTTATTTCAGCTATATTGCTATCTGTGTTGGCTGGAGTGTTGGGTAGTTGGGTGCTTTATAGCATAGGAAGATTTGGTGGCAATTTTTTATTAGAAAAATATCTTAAGAGGTTTCCGAAACATGAGAAGTACATAAATGAAAAAATTGAATTCTTAAGGGAAAAGGGTAATATAGGAGTTTTTATAAGCAAGCTTATACCTGTAGCAAGAACACTTATATCACTTCCAGCAGGCCTTTTAAAGATGAATTTCTTAAAGTACAGCCTATATTCGGCATTAGGAATTTTGGTGTGGAACTGTACTTTTATAAGCGCTGGATATTTCTTTTCTACAACAGTGATTCACATGATAGGTTAAAGTTTTAGGAGGGTTTTTATGAGAATAGCAATGATGACAAACAATTACAAACCATTTGTTGGGGGAGTGCCTATATCAATAGAAAGATTAGCAGAAGGATTAAAAAGTCTAGGACATGAAGTCTTTATATTTGCCCCAACCTATGGAAATAGTGAAAGGGATGACGATGTAATAAGATACAAATCTCTTAAAAGAAAATTAGGTCAAGGAGGAATGGTGATTCCAAATATGTTTGATCCAAACATTGAGAGGAAATTCAAAAAGCTTAATATAGATATGATTCATGTTCATCATCCTATGATCATAGGAAATATAGCTCTTTATTTAGGGAAAAAGTATGATGTGCCTGTGGCTTTCACCTATCATACAAGATATGAGCAGTATCTTCATTATATAAAGCCTTATGAATACTTAGAGTATAAGAGTAAAAATACAAGAAATAATGACATAAGAGAGCTTGAATTAAAAATCTTAAATTCTACTAGAGAGAAGATTGTACCAAATTATATAAAAGGATTTGCGGATAAATGTGATATAGTATTCTCTCCAACAGAATCTATGAAAGAGTATCTAAGAGGAATTGGAGTATCTTCTCGAATCCAAATTATGCCTACAGGATTAAAGGATCAATATTTTAGTAAAAATAATATTTCAAGCAGTGACATAAGAGAAACATATAAGAAAGATAAAAAATATCTCTTTTGCACAGTAGCTAGGCTAACTAAAGAAAAAAATATGGAGTTTTTGATAGATGGTTTAAGGAAAATTAAAGACAATATTGGTGATTGTTTTAACTGTCTCATAATAGGTGATGGACCTTTGAAGGAAACTTTAAAGGAAAAAGCTAGAGACTTAAATCTTCAAGAAAATATCACTTTTTTAAGTACTATAAAAAATGAAGCTATAAGTGACTACTATAAAGCTTGTGACTTATTCTTATTTGCTTCAAAATCAGAAACCCAAGGTATAGTTCTTCTAGAAGCCATGGCGGCAGAAAATCCTGTGGTAGCGGTGAAAGGTACTGGTGTTTTAGATGTAGTCTATGATGGCATAAATGGTTATGCTACAGAGGAAAATTTAGAAGAGTGGTCTTGTAAGGTTATAAATATATTAAAAGACGAAAACTTAAGAAACATATTGAAGAAAGGCGCTTATGATACTGCATTAAATTATAGGAGCAGCAATATAGCAAGAATTGCTGAGCGTAACTACGAGGATCTACTTAGGACATATTATAATAAAGAATGTTTATATGGAGATAAGGTGCATGTGGGATAAGATTTTAGTTAGACTTTCACTGATTTATATAGAGCTGGTTTATAGAACTATGAAATGGGAATTTCATGGGGAATTTAATCCAGAGGAACAAGATTTAAAGAACTGTATTTTAGGATTCTGGCATGGACAAAGCTATGTGATGAATTTTTTAATCAAGAAGATTTACAAAGGTAAATATCCAATGAGTGTCATAGTCACTGCAGATAAAAGAGGTGACTATATAGAAGAGACTATAGGATCATATGGAGTGAGAGCCTTGAGAGTTCCAGATGGTGCTAGAATAAAAAGCTCTCTAAGAAAGCTAGGAGATGAAAGTAAAATAGAAGGAGCAACTGTGGCAGTTTCTTTAGATGGACCACTTGGACCATTCAAAGAACCTAAAAAGCTAGGACCACTTTTGGCTAATAAATCAGGTAAAAATTTTATAGGAATAAACTTAAAAGTTTATAGGAAGATTTCTTTGAAAAATAGATGGGATAATTACATGATTCCACTTCCCTTCTCTACCGTAAAAGTTGAAATATATGACTTTAAAAAAGTGCAAGATGAAGATTTGAGGAGCTTTGAACTTTGCAGAGAAAATATAAAAAGTAAATTATGTTGAAATAATATTTTATGCTATTATAAAAGAGAAAGTTTATTGGAAATGAGGTTTTAAAGATGAAGTCATATAATATTTTAGTGGTAGAAGATGAAAAGGAAATAGCAGATGCTTTAGAGATATATTTAACTAATCAAGGATACAAAGTTTTTAAAGGCTATAATGGGCTAGAAGGCTTAGATATAATATCAAAAGAAGAGATACATTTAGCAATAATAGATATAATGATGCCAAAGATGGATGGAATAACTCTCACTATGAAGCTGAGGGAGCAGCATGACTTTCCTGTTATAATGCTTTCAGCAAAGTCAGAAGAGATAGACAAAATAATGGGGCTTAACATAGGTGCAGATGATTATGTGACAAAGCCATTTAACCCTATGGAGCTTTTAGCTAGAGTGAATTCTCAGCTTAGAAGGTACAGCAAGTTTTTGAATATGATATCAGGAAAGAAAGAGAATAAAAGTACCTTCACCATTGGAGGTTTAGAGCTTAATGAAGATACAAAAGAAGTGTCCCTTGATGGAAATGCTGTAAAGGTCACTCCTATAGAGTTTAAGATTCTTCACCTTCTTATGAGAAATCCAGGAAGGGTATTCTCAGCAGAGGAGATATACGAATCAGTTTGGAATGAACAGGCTATAAATACGGATACAGTTATGGTTCATGTGAGAAATATAAGAGAAAAAATAGAGATTAATGCTAAAAATCCAAAATATTTAAAGGTGGTATGGGGCGTTGGATACAAAATTGAAAAATACTAAAAACAAGGTTTTATCGAATATAATAATTTTTATAATTCTTATAGCATCATCATTAGGAATGATATATACCTATCCTATGATACAAAAAGAAGTTAATGAAAGAAAAGATTACTCTCCTTTTGAAATGATGGAATTTGCAGAGGATATATATAACAGCAGTTATGTGATTTATAAGGAGATTCTAGAAGAGAAAGAGGGCAAAGTCTTATATCCTGAAGATATTTTTATGAGACCTAAAAGTCAAAGCTATGATAGCACAAAAAATTATGTTAATGAAAAAGCGTCTATATCAGGATACATAAGACGTAAGTTTGAATATTCATCTAAATCGCTAAAATATTCATTGAAAAATCTAGAGTATTACGCTTCCTTAAAAGATGAAAATATCGTTAAAATAAATAGTGAAAATGATATAGCAAAATATGCACAGAATAAAAATTTATCAGATGAAGAAATGGAAAATCTAAAAAATACTTATTCATTCTATGTTGATTTAAGCTTTTTGGACAATGGAGAAATTAAGGTCAATAATGCTATAGGGGCGAGTCCTTATATTGTGCAACAAAGATTAGACAGTGTTATGTTAGATGAGTTTCATAATAATTCATATAATGCCTATGAAGTGAATCCAATAAAAAATATAGACATCATATATGCAGTGCCTAGAGACATGAAATATACTGATGATATAACAAGACTAATTAGTTCATTGAATTATCGAGATTATAGAAATGGATCTTCTATATTTATATTTGTAATAGGAGCAATAGTTCTATTCTTATCATTATTATTCCCATATAGACTAGGAAAAGATTTTATAGGATTTGAAGCTTTAGCAAAGATACCATTTGAGTTTAATATAATGATAGCGCTATTGGCTGTGGGTATATTTATAGGTGCGTCCCCTGAGATAATAATAATGAACACCCTAAATGGAGGCATTACAGAACTTGTTAGAGAAAGTTTTAGCATAGATATGTCAGATGTTATAGTATACCTAGTTAATGTGATTTATTATATCATAATATTTGCAGTGCTATTCTTAGAAACTACTATGATAAAACATATCTTCCATGAAGGAGTAAGAAAATACTTTAGAGAAAGATCTCTTTTCGTTGCTATATTGAGAGCTATAAAGAATGGCTATCATAAAGTTTTTGACTCAATAAGAAATACAGACTTAAGAGATAACCAGAACAAAAAATTATTTAAGATAGTATTAATTAATTTTGCTGTAGTCACAATTATGTGCAGTACATGGTTCTTTGGAATAATTGGAGCTGTAATATACAGTGTAATATTATTTAAAATTCTAAAAAAATATGTGGAAGATGTAAGTGGAAAATATAAAAAGCTTTTAAAAGCTACAAATGAAATTGCAAAGGGAAATCTTGATGTGAAGATTGAAGATAACTTAGGTGTATTTGAACCATTCAAGGAAGAAGTATCAAATATACAAAATGGTTTTAAGAATGCAGTTGATGAAGAGGTAAAGAGTCAAAAGATGAAGACGGAACTCATATCAAATGTATCTCATGATTTAAAAACACCACTTACATCAATAATTACCTATATAGATTTACTAAAGGATGAAAATATTAATGAGGAAACTCGCAGACTGTATATAGATACTTTGGATAGAAAGTCTCAGAGATTAAAGGACCTTATAGAAGATTTATTTGAAGTGAGCAAAGCTACCAGTGGAAACATAAGTTTAAATATCATGAATGTTGATATAGTTTCCCTTATGAAACAGGTGCAACTTGAGCTTTCAGACAAGATAGAAGAATCAACTTTAACCTTTAAGAACAGTTATCCTGATCACAAGATTATGCTTCCTTTAGACAGTCAGAGAACCTTTAGAGTTTTTGAAAATCTTATAGTAAATGCCTTAAAGTATTCTATGGATAACTCTAGAGTATATGTAGCTATTCTTGAAGATGAAAGAGAAGTAAAGATAACATTAAAAAATATGTCCTATGCGGAAATTGATTTTAATGTTGATGAAATTGCAGAAAGATTTGTGAGAGGAGATAAGTCACGAAATACTGATGGTTCTGGTTTAGGCCTTGCTATAGCAAAAAGCTTTGTAGAGCTTCAAGGTGGAAAGCTTAAGATAGATATAGATGGAGACCTGTTTAAAGTAACAATTTCTTTTCTAAAAAAATAATAATTGAAATTAAAGTCATCTCAGAGCTTTCTGGGGTGATTTTAATTTTAAAATCATCCTAGTTTTCTATAGGGGTAAATCAGTGATATAATAACTTGGTAAGGAAAGTTTAGGATTGTAAATGGAAACTTAAGTATTATGTGAAAGGGAAATGTGTATGAAAACAGTAGCTGTAATAGATGCTCAAGGAGCAGGAATTGGACAAACTATAATAAAGAGACTTAAAAAAGAATGTTCCTATGAAGGATTAAGAATAATAGCTCTTGGAACTAATGAATTAGCAGCATCTAATATGATTAAAGCAGGAGCACAAAAGGGTATAGTTGGCTCTTATGATATATGCAATTTCTTAAGGAAACAACACCTATGGGCTGTAATAGGACCTATTGGCGTCATGTGTAATGGAGGAATAAATGGTGAGGTTACCGCTGATATATCTAGAGAAATATTTAAACTAAACTGCAAAAAATACATCCTTCCGTTAAAGATTCACGGTATATATATTCCTGGTACTATTAGCATGGAAATAAAAGATATGATAAGTGACATCATAAAAAATATAAATGAAGAATTAAAATAAAGGGTCAATGACTGTAAAATGTCACTGACCCTTTGTATTTAACGAGATAATTCTTTAGAATTAGCTTTTTCCAAAGCTTTAACTAAAAATGGTATTAAAACAAGCTGTATAACTATACCCCAAAAGGCTGTTACAAAAGCTGAAGTCAAGAATCCAGCTAGTGCAAAGGAACCACCTTTTGCAGTTAGAAGAAGGAAATTTGCAATACCAGCTATTACTCTTCCTAAAAGCATAGAGCTAATCAAAGCTACATATATGTTTTGCCTTTTTTCCTTATACAATAATCCAGCAAAGAAACCGTAAGCTCCAAGTTCTAGTGCCATAGATATAGCTACAGGATACATTGGAGGCATTCCTGTAAAGATAGAATTTAAAAGAGGAGTTAGTATTCCTATTATGAGTCCATATCTGCTACCTAATATAAAGCCACATAAAAGCACTGGTATATGCATTGGAAGAAATACTGTGCCAGGTATTCCTGTAACATGAAATATATAAGTTATTATAATTCCCAAAGCTAGAAATAGCCCTGCTTTTACTAAAGTATTCGTCGATGATTTCATTGATATTCCCCCTTGATTTTAAAATAAAAAAGAAGGTAGAGAAATAAACTCTACCTTCGTGGTAAACATAAAAAAATAATGTGTGTGCTAAGAGGTTTGCAAATTTAAAACTTGTAAGAATCTTCGTGATTCTTATGCATAATTATATCATTAAACAAAATAAATGTAAACTTCATTTTATTTCATATTGATTAATAAGAAATATTTTAGTATTCTATAATAGCGATTTATTTGAGAATATATTTTTAATAGAAATTAAAGGTAATTATAATACTGAATGTAGTAGATAATTATAGAATAATTGTATCAATAGTTGTGGAAGGAACGGTGAAGATGGTGATCGTAGTAGGTGGAATGATAGGACTTGGAAAAAGTTCTGTGGCTGAGATGTTAGGAAAACATTTTGGAAGTGATGTGTTTTATGAAAGTGTAGAGGAAAATCCTATATTACCTTTGTTTTATACAGCATCTCCAGAAGAGATAGAAAAGAAGCGATATCCATTTTTGTTGCAGCTATATTTCTTAGATACTAGATTTAAGAGTATAAAGCAGGCATTAGTGCAGGATAATAATATACTAGACAGAAGTATATATGAAGATTGGTATTTTGCAAAGAAGAATATGGAGCTAGGAAGAATAACTGAATTAGAAATGCATGTCTATGAGAATTTAGCTGATAACATGATGGAAGAACTAAAAGAACTTCCAAAAAAATCCCCTGATCTTATGGTTTATCTTAAAGGAAGTTTTGAAACAGTATTAGATAGAATAAGAAAAAGAGGCAGAAGCTATGAACTAGATTCAGAACTTGTAGATTATTATAGAGTTTTATGGGAAGGATATGATGAGTGGGTTAACAATCATTATAAAGCTTCTCAAGTTTTAATAATTGATATGGACAAGATTGATATAGTTGAAAATGAAGAGGACAAGCATTTAGTTATAGCGCAGGTAGAAGAGAGATTAAAGAACATAAGAGGATAATATTAAAGCCGTTGTTTATTTTTTTAAACAATGGCTTTAATTGATCTATAAAGATATATTCCTAATATGAGAGTTAAGAAATCACTTAATGGTAAGGATAAAAATATAGCATTTACAGGGCTTTTGCTGAAGATCATAGGTAAAACTATAGCTAAAGGCACTAAGGCTATAAGCTGCCTTACAACGCCTAAGGCCATTGCATATTTCTCCTTATCTGTAACTTGGAATAAGGAAATAAGTGTGTATACTATTCCTAGCATAAAGAAAAGAGAAAAACAAATTTTTAAAACTACCGATGCAGCAGTTATTATATCTATACTGTCGCTGAATATTTTAACAGCATAATTTCCAAATAGGAAAACAAACATAGTAATAGTAATTCCATAAGCTAAGGAGTAAATTATAGATTTCTTAGTGACGGAATGTGCTCTTTCCTTATTATTATTTCCTTTAAAGTAGGAGAGGATTGACATAAGCCCCTGAGTTATACCGATTATAGGCATCAAAGCTGCACTGTGAATCTTTTGGACTATAGCCCATGCGCTTACGCTTAAGGCACCACCAAAATATAGAAGTCTATTATTTATTATAAGTCCTGATAAACTTGTAAGACATTGAACGCCAAATTGAACAAAGCCTACCTTAGTCATCTTTTTAATTATAGTAAATACAAAATTCTTAGATAATTTATTATGAGAAAACCACAATTTATGTTTATATAAGAAGTATGCTCCAGCTAAAGTATAGAATACTTCACTTATAAGAGTTCCCAAAGCTATACCCCTAAGACCCATATTCATTTTGAATGTGAATATGAAATTAAATATTATATTTAGTATGGTAGAAAAAGAAGCTATAGTAACTTCTAATTTTGGATATCCAAAAGCTCTTAATATATTTACAAGATTATAACCAACGGAGCTAAAAACATTACTTAATAATGCTATAGAAAAATATTCTTTTGCTAAAATATAAGTCTTACCCTCAGCACCTAAAAGATGCAATAGGGGATTCATAAAGATAAAGAGCAAAAGGGATATGGAAGAAGCGAATATAAGATTTACATAAAAGCCTATCTGAAAGGTGTTATTCACCTTTTCCTTATTATTTTTTCCTAAATATCTAGATATAAAAATCCCTGTAGATACACCAAATAAAAGCTGAGCTGCAATAAGTATTGATATAACAGGAGATAATAATCCTATAGCAGTGAGGGCTTCAGTACTCACAAATGGAATATGCCCAGCAAAGGCAGTATCTATTATAGAAGTAAGTGATTCCAAAAATAAAGAAATTATAGATGGAATTGCAAATAAAAAAATAAGCCTATTGTCTGAATAGGTTTCATAAACGTTCTTTGTCATAATTTCACCCCAATTCTATTATAGCATAACTTTTTTTGGGATGATGAAAGGAAGACAGAAATTTTAATGAAAGAATGCCAGAAGTCACAATTTTTGAAGGGTCAGCTACTTCAGATCCTGTACCAATAGAGCCATACACTAATGCATTAAAAAGAACTATAGAATTTTTTGCTCAAAGGGAAAACGGAAGGTTTAGATTTGTAACTAAATACGATGATGTGGATAGTCTTTTAAATTCCCATGAATGATGAAGAAAGAAAATATAAGCATGGACAGTTTGGATATGGGAAATTTGTATATAAAAATGATGAACTGAAAGAAATGAAAGAGTTTTTTTACAAAGAAATAGGAGATATATTTAAAGATGCTGAAATAAAATATATAATCTAATCTTAATGCAATGTATAATTAAAATGGTGATAACTTTATGAAGGTTAATAGATTAGTAGAAATTATAATAATACTTTTAAAGAAAGAAAAAATTACAGCTCGGCAGCTATCGGAAAGATTTAATGTATCTATGAGGACGATTTATAGAGATATAGAAGATCTTTCTTCTGCTGGGATTCCAGTTTATATGAATAAAGGAAAAGGCGGCGGTATACAGCTTTTAGAAGAATATACTTTGGATAAAAATATTTTTAATGATGAAGAAAAAGCAAATATACTAATTGCTTTAAAGACCTTGAATTCTACCAAGGATTTTAAAATGGAGAGTACTTTAGAAAAAATACAAGGTGTATTTAATAAAGGAAACTTTATTGATTGGATAGATGTGGACTTGAGTCCTTGGGGTAGTAGCGGAAAGCTAGATGAGAGGTTTAATATTATAAAAGAGGCAATTTTAAATGAGAACATACTTGAGTTTCAATATGTTAATTCACAAAACCAGTTAACATATCGGAAGGTGGAGCCTTTCAAGATAATGTTTAAAAGTCAGAGTTTTTATCTTACTGCCTACTGTTTAGAAAAAAATAGTCCTAGAATATTTAAAATTTCACGGATGAGGAATGTTAAGAAAAATGAGGATAAGTTTAAAAGAAGAGAGCTTAAGAACCTTTTTTCTACAGAAGAGAACCATGAAGAGTTTAATATGATAACTTTAAAACTTAAATTTCACTCAAGGATGCTTTTTAGACTCATGGATTATTATGAGGAAGAAGAAATAAAGAGGGAAGACTCAGGTGGATATTTAGTTACAGTTGAATTTCCTTATGGTCAGTGGATATATTCTCACATATTATCCTATGGCAAGGATGTTGAAGTCATAGAGCCAGTTTTTATAAAAAATAACGTTAAGGATATTTTAAAAGAAACTCTAAAAAAATATTTATAGTATGACATGTTGTTGTCATATTATATTGAGTATTATATACTCAAAAGATATTAAAGGAGTGTATATTTTATGGAAAGAAAATATTGTGAGAGCTGTGGTATGCCACTAATGGATGAAAAAGAATTTGGAACAAATAGAGATGGAAGCAAAAATGAAGAGTATTGTATCTACTGTTTTGAAAATGGAGATTTCAAAGGTGATATGACCATGGAAGAGATGATTGATTTTTGTGCACCTTTTATGGTAAAGTCTAATCCAAATATGACAGAGGAAGAGGCTAAAGAAAATATGAGAAAGTTTTTCCCATGTCTAAAAAGATGGAAAAATAAATAGGGAGTAATGGAATGGAGTATATAACTGCAAAAACTATAATTTCGCAATATATGGAGGGAAATCCTTGGTTTGGAATCAATTATAATATGAACATATATAAAGGATGTTGTCATGGTTGCATTTATTGTGACTCTAGGAGTGAATGCTATCAGATAGAAAATTTTGATAAGGTAAGAGCAAAGGATAATGCGGTTAATATAATTCATAAAGAGCTTAAGGGTAAAAAGAGGACAGGTGTTGTAGGTACAGGAGCCATGAGTGATCCCTATAATCCTTTTGAAAAAGAACTTATCCTTACAAGAAACGCTTTAAAAGAAATAAATCTAAATGGATTTGGGGTAGCAATTGCAACTAAAAGCTCGCTTATCACAAGGGATATAGATATTCTTAAAGAAATAAAATCCCATTCTCCTGTCCTTATAAAAATAACAATAACAACTTTTGATGATGAATTATGTAGAAGAATAGAACCTAATGTATCATTATCATCAGAAAGGTTTAAAGCTATAGAGGAGCTTTCATCTAATGGCATATATACAGGAATTCTTTTGATGCCTATACTTCCATTTATAAATGACAATGTAGAAAATATAAGAAATATTGTAAGGAAAGCATCACGTTGTGGAGCTAAATTTATTTATGCTTATGGTATGGGAGTCACGCTAAGGCAGAATCAGAGAGATTATTATTATGAGCAGCTATACAAAAATTTTCCTGAAGAAAATCTTGTGAAAAAGTATATAGAAACTTTTAATAATCAGTATGAATGCCCATCTTTAAAATCTAAATCCCTATGGAAGGCCTTTGTAGAGGAATGCGAGAATAATGGGATTGTCTATAAGATGAAGGATATAATAGAAGGATATAAAAAACATTATAATAAGAAGCAGATAAGCTGGTTTTAAATTAATAAAAAATAAGAGGACTGAAATCAGTCCTCTTATTTTTGAATGTAGTGAAGTTCGTCTACATTTCTTTTGTATTCTTAAATTAATTTGCAAATAGCTGAGCTTCATAAGCTAAATTGCCATCTGATGAGAAAGCCACTCCAATTCCCATTCTTCCAAAGCTGCCATTCAATATATTTGCTCTGTGTCCAGAGGAATTCATCCATCTAGTCACTATAGATTGAGCTGTTACAGAAGCCTTACCTGCACCAGTGCTTGATTGAATATTTTCGCCTGCAGTGTTGTAGGAAACATTAAATTTTTGAAGTAGCTGAAAAGGACTTCCTGTATATGGTGAGTTATGATCGAAGTATCCATATTGAAGCATTTCTTCAGCTTTGTATCTTGCAGCCTTTCTCATAGTTTCATCCATAGACAATGGTTTTAATCCAGCCTTTGACCTCTCATTATTGCAAAGGTTAAGGATCTCATTTTCTACCTGAGCTAAGAATTCAACATTATGGTTTTGTGGAATGGATGGCATTCCACTAACGGTATTGTTTGGCTTGGAAGTAGGCTTGTTTGTAGCACTGTTATTACTTCCAGAGGAAGAACCTCCAGTGGATGCTTGTCCTTTATTTATATTTGGTTGTTGAGCTTCCTTATTATTCAATGAATAAGCATTAGGCTCAGCAGCTCTAGAGTTTTCAGAGGATGTATTATTATTTTCAGTATTTACTTCAGAAGCAGATTCATTATTTTCAGTCTGCTCATTAGATTCCTGGGTAGCAATTTGAGAATCAGAAGAAGCAACATCTATATCTTCACTAGAGTCTTTTGTTAAATCGCTTCCTTCAGAAATTTCTGAAGGTGCATTGTCATTAGTGGTATTTAAAAGAACCGCAGTCCCTCCCCCTATGACTAGAATTGATGAAATTATCAGTGAAAGTATTTTTTTCTTCATCTTATCCCTCCTTTGGTCATAGTATAACAAGAATGGATGTTCTTTTCTATGGTAATTCTACGGATATATAGGCATATAATCAATCCAATGAATAATATGGGCCTTCAACATATTATTACAATGGAAAAAAATCCAAAAAATAAAAAAAGGGGCAAAATATGACCCTATCTATTTAGAAGTGTTTACCGTCCTCATAATAAGCTGATTCTTTAAGTATGGTAAAGAATATATCACAAGGTGCATAACCAACATTTCTAAGTTCATTTGTTATAACTTCTGCTACTTTATCTTGAGTATCTTGACCTCTATCAAACCAAGCAACTTCAACTAATGGATAACCAGATACAACTTTCCCTTCACTTATAAAAGTTGAGTTCATAACTTCTATTGTAAAATAGTCTCTAGGGCAAGCTAAAAGCTCTTGTAATTTGTCAACAAGTGGGGTGCTTAAGGTAAGGATAGAATCTTCCTTTATTCCCCTAAATTTTAATTGTGGCATAAAAACTCCTCCTTAGTAAAATTTTATATAGTGTTATTTTACCAATTTAATCTTTGGTAAACAAGGTTTAAATAAAGTTTAAAATAATTAACAAATATAAGTGTTGAAAAATAATGCAATTTGTCGTAAATTTATTAAGGACCTAAGGGTTATTGAAGAAAATATAACATAGTTTAAATTTGGAGGATTACAAATGAAAAAACAAAAGAAAAGCCATGGCTTTTACATGCAGATTTTAATCATACTTTTAGGTAGTTTTATAACAGCTATATCAATAAATGCTTTTATAATACCACATAAACTTTTAAGTGGAGGAGCTTCTGGACTAGCCTTAATACTTCAATATACCACTAAAATTTCATCAGGATACTGGGTTATGATAATAAATATTCCTATATTTATTGCAGGGTACATACTTTTAGATAGAAAGTTTATTCTAAGAAGCTTCATAGGGATGATGGCCCTTTCAACATTTCTTGTTCTTACAAAAAATGTAGCAACCTATGTAGCTGTTGATGATATTTTATTGTCAACGGTGTTTGGAGCTGTACTTGGAGGAATTGGGACAGGACTTATATTTAAAGATGGCTCTTCTCAAGGAGGAGGAGATATCGTTGCTATAATAATTCGAAAGAAAAAAGGAATTAAAATTCCAACTATATGCCTTACAATAGATATAATAGTTGTGATCCTTGGCACTTTGGTTACAAATCTTTCTATAGGAATGTATACAATGATTCTTATGTATATAAAATCTAAGGTGGTAGAAAAGGTTATAAATATTTTTGATAAAAAACATATTTTGATGATAGTGACTAAAAAAGAAGATGAGATGGCAAAAGCGATTTTAAATAAGCTTGGGAGAGGCGTAACATTTTTATATGGAGAAGGAGCTTACACTCATGAAAAAAAGAGAATGTTATACTGCATAGTGAATGAAAGAGAGCTAAATGAGATGAAGAATATGATTGAAAATATAGATGAGGGAGCGCTAATATCTATATATGAAACTTATGATGTTCAAGGAAATGGATTTTTAAAAGCAGCCCTTTAAAAAATAGTAATAGGAGATCCTTATGCTAAACAAAGCATAAGGATTTTTTTATATAGATATTTCAACAAGAGGTATTGATAATCATTATCAATTATGTTATGGTATACTAAGAAAACATCATATAAGTATTAATTCTTTTATAGGAATATTGAATTTATAAAAGTGACTTGTTGTAAAATGAAATTGAACTAATAAAAAAAATCCATAGTGGATTTTCTGTGTTATGATTTAATTGCTAAACAAAATCAACACGGAGGATAATCACTATGGACTATCAAAATAATAACACAG
>JALEZF010000064.1 GCA_022773025.1 Clostridium sp.
TGCTTCTCTTCTTTCGTTTATCATTGGCAAAACCCCCATGTAATAAATTAATATATCTTAAATTATATTACATATTTGTATAAAATTAAAGACTGCTGACACTTTGTCAGCAGTCTGAAAAAAACAACCACCCTACTTATTTAGGGTGGTTGTTTTTGTTGAGATTTGAGGTAATCTACTTTGTATAATTATCAAAATATCCTTGTATGAATATTATTGGTGTTCCCTTATCCCCGCTTCCAGATGTTAGATCTGATAAAGAACCTATAAGGTCTGTAAGTCTTCTTGGTGTTGTTCCTTGAGCTGCCATAGAGCCTACAAGGTTAGCATCTTTATGCTTTATATAATCAGAAATGGCAGTCTTTAAATCTTCACCTCTAAGATTTGCAAATTCATTATCAGCAAGATACTTTAATTTTACTTCATTTGGAGTTCCATTAAGTCCCTCAGTGTAAGCTGGAGAAACAACTGGGTCAGCAAGTTCCCAAATCTTACCCACTGGATCTTTGAAAGCTCCATCTCCATATATCATAACTTCAACAGTTTTACCTGTCTTCTCTTTTAACATAGCTTGTATACTATCTACAACCGGCTGACATTCACGTGGGAAAAGCTTAACGCTTTCTTCAGTAGCCTTATTTGAACCTAAAAGACCATAAGCTTCATTACATCCACTTCCATCAATAGATTCATTTAATATTTCATCAAGGCTGTACACTTTTTCGCCACCATTTGCTTTTAGAATTCTCTTAGTTCTAAATCTTGAGTGAATATCACAAGTAAGAACGCTCTTTGTATACTCTAATATAGTCTTAGGATTGTTTGAGAAGATAACTTCACATTCTACTCCATAGCCTTCAACTAAAGATTTGTAGTAGTCTATATAATCAACACCAGTAAAAGTATGTTTGTTGTATCCGAATAAATCACGGAATTGTTTTTCTGTTAGAACATCTGTCCAAGGATTTACTCCTTTTTCATCAAGTAAGTCTAAATCTACTAAGTGATTACCAACTTCGTCAGATGGATAGCTAAGCATTAAAACGACTTTCTTAACTCCCTTTGCAATTCCACGAAGGCAGATAGAAAATCTATTACGGCTTAGTATTGGGAATATAACTCCTACAGTATCATCACCGAATTTTCCATTGACATCTTTAGCTATGTTGTCGATAGTTGCATAGTTTCCTTGAGCACGAGCAACTACAGATTCAGTTACGGTAACTACATCCTTGTCGTTTATTGAAAATCCTTCAACTTCTGAAGCTTTCATTACGCTGTCAACAACGATTTGAGCTATGTCGTCTCCTTCATTTATGATTGGGCAACGAAGTCCTCTAACAACAGTTCCAACTACTCTTTCCAATGTTATCTCTCCTTTTAAATGAAAAATCAAATTATTTTTTATATTACTCTTGTAATATACATCATTTTAATGTTATAAGTAAAATAAATAGATATAATACAAGATATAAGGAGTGCTTATATGGCAAGTAAATTGGATTTATATAAAGTATTCTGCATGGTGGGAAAGCATAAAAGTTTTTCAAAAGCAGCAAAAGAATTATACATGACTCAGCCGGCTGTAAGTCAATCTATAATGCAGCTTGAAGATGAACTTGAAATAAGACTTTTCACTAGAACTTCAAAGGGAGTCATGCTGACAAACGAAGGGAAACTCATATATGAATATGCTAATTCGGCTATTAATTTAATAAATACAGGAGAGGAAAAACTTTTAGAGGCAAGAAATCTTTTGATTGGAGATTTAAAAATAGGTGTGGGAGATACCATATCAAAGTATTTTTTAATGCCTTACTTAGAAGAGTTTCATAAAAGATATCCAAATATAAAATTTAAAATAATAAATGCAACAACTCTAGAACTTTGTTCCATAGTAAAGAGTGGAGAAATAGATATCGCCATATGTAACTTACCCATAAAGGATTCAGCATTAGAAACAAAAGAGTGTATGGAAATACAAGATATCTTTGTATACGGAGAAAAATATAAAAATAAATTTCAAAAACCAATAACTCTTAAAGAGCTAGCAAAGCTTCCCCTTATACTTTTAGAATCAAAATCCCTCTCTAGGCAGTACATAGAAAAATACCTTTTATCAAATGGAGTTTATATAAATCCTGAAATAGAACTAGGTTCCTATGACCTGTTATTAGAATTTGCAAAAATAAATCTAGGTATAGCTTGCGTCACAAGAGAATTTTCAAAGGAATATTTAGAAAAAGGCATAGTCTATGAGGTTCCATTAAAATCATCCATTCCTAAAAGAAGTATAGGAATATGCTTTCTTAAAAGTGTACCACTATCACCTGCATCAACGAAATTTTTAGAAATTCTTGATGAAAAAATAGAGAAATAGAAGTATATATTAAAATTGTTAATTAAAGCTTATGGGACTTGATGATAAAAGTAGAATATATGATTGTACTTTAGATAAGGATGTGAAGTCTATTTACATTAATATCTATACTTTAGATGTATATGATGATGTTAATGAAAAAAGTAGAAGTATCTGGTGGAATGATAAAGCAAACATTGAATACGAAAAAGAAATTCCTCTAGCAATTCAAATTATAACATCATCAAATGAAATAAGAAGTTTCTCAGGAGAAAGTTTTTATGAACCAGACAGATTAAAAGATCACGATGCAGTAATTGCATTGACAGTAAAATTCTCCACAAATGAATTAGAATAAAAGTTAAAGACAACTTTGCGATAAGTGAAGTTGTCTTTTATGCATAAAAGTGGAGATGTGGAGTTAAATAAAAATACAGACATTTATTTTTTATTTAGAAGAATAGATATTAAAAATACATAAATTTAACTGTGGTTTTAGATCAACTCAATAAAAGATCATCACCATTGCCTAAAGGATAACAACAAGGTTATGCTAGCAGATGATGCTAAAGTGGAGGGAAAATTAAAAACAAGAAATTAAACTTAATTTTTAAATAAAATAATGAAATAAACATCTATGTTACATTTGAATATTATGGTTAAGTATATTTTATAAGCTAATTATAATAATAGAGAAATTAAATAATATATTACAATATTATTTAATTTCTCTATTATGAATAAGGTTTTTGCATATTTTCGATTATAATTAAATAATTTTAGTTTAATTAAGTGCTTGTAAAGTTATTAGGTTTTTATTGTAAGTTTTATTCAAAATCTATAAAGAGATATTTGAATAAAATGTAACAAAATGTAAATATATTTTTTGATTTAATATGGAAAAAAAGTTATAATTTAGGTATGGATCCAAATTGATTAATTAATCTAAAAGGAAAAGGGATTTTTACATGAAAAGAAAAATAATAATACCTTTACTAGCATTAAGCTTATTTGCATTACCATCAACAATGGCTAAGGCAGCTGGACCTACTTATGGAAAGAGTGCACCTTACTTCGGAGGAGAAAACACATATGTATACTCATGGGCCGGATGGGATGGACATGGTTGTTGGACAAAAACTACTATAGGTTATAACAATGCTGAGGATTATGATACTACTTGGGCTCAAACTCATGATTGTTATTGTCCTGGTGAATGGAATGTCTATGAAAATCATTCTTTTAACTAGAATTTAAAAATGCATGCATTAGGGACAAGAGTTTCTAATGCATGCATTTCCTATGAAAGGAGAAAATTATGAAGAAATTTTTAAAGTGGATATCTCAAAATTTCATTTTAATTCTTGTACTAGTTGCTATTATCCTATTTTTCTCTTTAGGTCTATCGAAAGTTAGAAATTTTTCAGAGCTAGCATATGAAAATGAATATTATCTTGGGAATAACTGTATTGAGCTTGAAATAGATGATTTTGAAACTTCTTCTTATAAAGAAGTCATTACTTCTATTATGGATAATGGTAGATATAATTTATTTAATACAAGAATGCCTGGTCAATCTTATTCTGCTAATGGAATATATTTAAATGAAAATTTAAAAGTAGTCCCATCACTTATAAGAGGGCGATTTTTTACTAAAGATGATTTTTCAACTGAATATGAGGAAAGTTTGGTGGTCATAGGGAAAGGTCTATTAGATAAGGTTGAAAAGCAAGGAGAAGATGAGTATATATTTTTTAATGAGAAAAAGTGTAAGGTAATAGGTGTTATGGGTGATGAGAAAAAGCAAAAAATGCTTGATTACACTTTAATTTTCAATTTAAAAGATTTCTATAATAATAATAATCAATATCCTAAGGTTTCAAATGGATGGTATCTAAGTAGCAAGGATAAATCATCAGATTTATATGAGGTGATAGATAAAGCAAATGAATCTATGGGTAAGAATAGTAATACAAGATTTAATGTGTCAAAACACAATATACAACCTAATCCCATTAAGACAGCATTGAAGGGGACGAGCAATGTCACTACATATTTTGGATGTTTTGCTATAGTAATAGCTTTAAATATATTTATAATAGTTAAGCAATGGATAGGAGATAGGATTAAAGAAATTGGAGTTAGAAAAGCATTTGGAGCAAAGAATCGTCAGATATATAAATTGGTGTTTAAGGAATATGTGATAGTTTCATTATTTTCTTCAATTATAGCTCTTTTGATCCAGGGCGTATTAATTAAATCTGATATCTTTGATATATCTGGAAATATTGCATTTTTAAACTTTGTGGCAATAACTATATTTTCTTTTATTTTTTCATCAATACTTCTTCTTATATCAATCAGAGAAATAAATAAGATTCAAGTAAACAATATTATGAAGGGAGATGTATGATGTGAAAATATTCAAATATGCATATCTCAATATAAGTAAAAAAATATTCATAAATTTTATAATAATGATTCAGGCAGCAGCTATATGTTTCCTTTTCTATTCAGCTATGGATGTTAATAAAAAGATATCTGATGAAGCAGATAAAATTCTTAATGTTTTTAATGGGAAAAAAGCATGGTATATGAAAAATTCAGGGGAATTCCATTATAGATATACTGATGGAAGTATTACTTCTGATGGAATATTAGAAGCATACAAAATGGTAAAAGAGGGAGACTTTATTCATTTTTATCTTGATGATGATTTTTCTATGATAAAAAAGTTTGAAAATATAGATAATTTTATAGCTAATCCCTCCAGTAAAGTTATTGATGGAGAGGAATATCTAGCAGTTAAAGGTTTTAATATAGATAAAGATATGAACAAACAGTTTAAAATGAAGTTTATATCGGGCACTGGATTTGAAGACAAAGATTTTGAAGCTATACAAGATATGATGCCAGTAATTTTAGGCTATGATTATAATGATAAATATAAACCAGGGGATACGATTACATACTTTGATTCTGTAACCTCAAAAATTAAGAAATATATAGTTAGAGGAATACTTGAAGAAGATACTTCTCTTTTATACAAAATAAATACTAATGCTAGTTTTTTGAATCTTAATTCAAGTATTGTAAAACCTTTTGTTGATTTAGATAAATTACCAAAGAGTGAACTTATGACAACTTATAATACACAAGTATTTAATTTCTTTAATACTTCATATTTTTTATTCGATGTATCTAAAAGTGATGAGGATATAAAATCTATTGTAGATGATATAAACAATAAATTTAGTGAGCTTAAGATAGGAAAGCAGGAAATCACAACTGCTGACAAATACCTTGCTCTTAACAAGGAAATGCTTTTGGGTCAGAAGAAAAATTCAGAAACATTATCAATAATAGTAACGCTATTTTTATCCATTGGAATAACAAGTTCTATGATGTATAGCATAAAGCGAGAAAAAAGCCAAATAGGTGTGCATATTTTAAGTGGAGCTACTTTGAATGATATATCTTTCACTGTGTTTGTACAAAATTTTATAATTATGTTTATAGGATTACTAGCTTCTTTAGGATTTATTAAAGCGAAATATTCATCTATAAATTACACGTTTATCATATATATATTAATTATAATATTTGTAATAGATATTATAATTAGTATTATGCCAATAAAGACTATAAGAAAGCTTAATGTTAATGAATTGATTAGGAGTGGTGAGTAAAATGAGTTTGATTGAACTTAAAAATATATGTAGATTTTATGGAAAAGATGATGCACAAACTAAAGCTCTTAATAATGTGAGCTTATCAATAAATAGTGGAGAAATGGTTGCGATTATGGGAACTTCAGGTTCGGGAAAATCTACTCTTTTAAATATAATAGGGTGCTTAGATGAGAAAACATCTGGAGAATATTATTTTAATGGCAAAAGCATAGATGAATATAAGAAAAATGATCTCGCTGCTTTAAGAAATTCTGCTTTTGGATTCGTGGTTCAGTATTTCGCTTTAATAGATAGTTATTCAGTTTATGAAAATGTTGAAATTCCTTTAGTTTATAACAAAACTAGGGTATCTAATAAAAAAGAAATAATTAAGTCAACATTATCTAAGTTAGGTATAGAACATAAAATTCACAAACATCCTAATGAGCTATCAGGAGGTCAATGCCAAAGAGTTGCTATCGCTAGGGCAATTGTTAATAATCCTACGGTAATCCTTGCAGATGAACCCACAGGAGCCTTAGATAAAACAACTGGTGAAGATGTCATGAATATCTTAAAAGATTTGAATCAAGATGGAAAAACTATAATTATAGTTACTCATGATATAAATGTAGCAAATCGATGTGAAAGAATTATTTCTTTAAGTGATGGAACTATTTGTGATGATAAAATAACGATAAAAAATAAATCCTACTAAGACAAAAACACCCATAAATTTAACATATATGTTGAATTTATGGGTGTTTTATTCTATAAGAGTATATAAACCTTATTTAATTTATACTTTACCTATCAAATTTTAAACTATAATTATGCTCACTCCCTGCGGAACTCTTCACTTTTCACTCGTCAACTCTTCACTTATTTATAAGTAGTGTGTGTAGATGGCTCATCTTTTCCGTAAGGACTTTTATTATGTGCCTTATTACTTACTTCATCTTGGTAATTTGGTGATGTGACATCAGATTGAGCCTTTTTATGCTTATTTCCACAACCACATCCGCAGCATTTATGATCACTCATGACTATCCCTCCTATTTATTATGAGATAATTTTGATCTCTTAGTGAATTTCTTTCCACTTACGTTGGAACCTCTTTTTTCACCATGTTCCATGGCTATTTCTGAGCCAGCTTCAGCGTACATCTTTCTCATTTCAGCATTAGATTTTGGATGCTCTTTCATTCTATTTTTATTATTATCCATTTAGAATTCCTCCCACATTAGATATTTGGATTCCTTCCATAGTAGTTTCTCCGATGAAGAAAAAAATATTATTTATGAAGTGAAGAATGTGAAGGGTAAAATGTTTATTATTACGATAAAGAAATATAATTTAATTATTTAGATAATGATGGAATATTTGTTGTGATAAAATATCTGTTATGGATGAAAATTTAAAGTGGGATAGGAGAATTTTTATGGAAGAAAAAGAAATGCTAAAGGTATACGATTCAAATTTAAAATATGTAGCTGATGTTGAAAGAGGAGAAGCGCATCAAAAAGAATTGCTTCACGAAGTAGTTCACTGCTGGATAGTGGATATGCAAAATGATGAACCATGGATTTATTTGCAACAGAGATCATTTTTAAAAAAAGAGTTTGCAGGCTTATATGATATATCTGTAGCTGGACATGTGAGTTCAGGTGAAGAATCAGAGCTATCTGTGATTCGGGAAATGGAAGAAGAGATAGGATTAAAAGTTGAGCTTAAGGATTTAAAGTATCTTGGTCATGCTGTAGAGCATTTAAAATGCAAAGGATATTATGATAATGAGATTTGTATGATTTATCTTTACAAGGTATCTAAAGATTTAAAGTTTAAACTAAATGATGAAGTTGAAAAAATAGTGAGAGTACCTTTTAGTGAATATAAAGCTTGGTTTTTGAAAGAAAAAGATGAGATTTGGGGCATAGATATAAAAAGTGCATTGAGAATAACTATAAAATCTGAAGAGATATGCAGACATAGTGATGACGCAATTGAAGCTTTATTAAGAGAATTAATTTGAATTTTGTTAAATTAAATTCACAATTGAAAAAATCATTGACTATAGAGTTACCCTATACATTATCATATTACTTAGGCTTAAATTACAAATAGAATTTTTGAGAGGAGTAAATAAAAAATAATGAAATTAATGATAAGATACTTGAAGAATTACAAAATGTTAATTTTATTAAATGTTATATCGGTATTTGGCTTTGCTTTAGTGGAACTTGGAATACCTACTATAATGGCTAAGGTAATAGATAATGGAATAGCAAATAATGATATAAATTATATAAAACGAATGGGACTCGTTATAGTAGTTATCTCTATAGTAGGAGTTTTGGGCAGCATACTTCTTGGATATTGTTCATCGAAAATATCAACTAGTGTCACAAGGGATATAAGAAACGATATCTTTAGAAAGGCTCAAGAATTTTCTCATAGCGAATATGACAAGTTTGGAATATCTTCAATGATTACGAGAACAACAAATGATGCATTTCAATTGTTACAGTTCATAAATACCTTTTTAAGAACTGCAATACTAACACCTGTTATGTTTTTAGTTAGCGTTGTAATGATTTTGAAAACAAACCTTTCTCTTTCTGTGGTTTTAAAGGAATCTATAGTGCTTATCGTAGCTCAAAGAATAAGCTCAATTATGGATGCTGATAAAATACTTGTGCTAAACGAAGGCCAAGTGGTTGGTATGGGTACGCACAGGGAGCTTTTAAAGAATTGCCATATATATCATGAAATTGCTTTATCGCAGCTTACAGAGGAGGAACTAGCATAATGAATAAATTTAAATCCACAGTAAGGAAAATTTCTCCTTTCGTAAGACCATATAGACTGCCTTTCGTTGGAGCTATATTTTTTATAATACTAGCAGCTGTTTTAAATGCGGTACCTCCCAAAACCGAAGGGCTTATTATAACTCAGCTTACTAATGATGTTTTTAGTGGAAGTCCAATAAATTTCGATTATATAATAAGGGTTTTAATTATTTTATCTTCTATTTATATAATAGGAACTGCAGCAACTTATGCAGCAACTTTCCTTCTTACTAATGCAATTCAAAATACCATGAAGGATCTTAGAAATGCAGTTCAAGATAAGATAAGAAGACTTCCTATAAGTTATTTTGATAAAAATAGTTATGGAGATGTATTGAGTCGTATCACTAATGATGTAGATACTATTTCCAATGCACTTCAACAGAGTTTCAGCCAAGTAATTAATTCGGTATTATCACTGACACTAGCCCTTGGAATGATGTTTTCCATAAATGTAACCATGACATTTTTGGCCTTCTTAATTATTCCCTTAAGCTATTTTGTGTCACGATTTATAGTTAGTAAATCTCAAGGCTTATTTTATAAGCAACAAAAGGCTTTAGGAAAGCTTAATGGAAAAGTTCAAGAAATGTATACAGGATTTAATGAAATAAAACTTTATAGCAAGGAAGAAGATGCTATAGAGGATTTTGAAAATATCAATGATGAACTTTGTAAGACTGGATTTAAAGCTCAATTTATATCAAGTATAATGTCTCCATTAGTTTCTTTAGTAAGCTATCTTGGAATTGCAGCAATAGGTGTTGTAGGAGCATTAAACTGTTTAAAAGGAGTTATTACTGTTGGTAATCTTCAAGCATTTATCCGTTATATATGGCAGATAAATCAGCCTCTTTCACAGGTAACACAGCTATCTTCTGCTATTCAATCAGCCTTTGCAGCAGTGGAGCGTGTTATTGATTTTAGATGAAGCCACAAGCTCTGTAGATACTAGACTAGAACTTCTTCTTCAAAAAGCTATGCAGAATATAATGAAAGGCAGAACAAGCTTTGTTATAGCTCATAGGCTTTCAACTATACGTAATGCGGATCTTATACTAGTGATAAATGAAGGAGACATCATTGAACAAGGTAATCATGATGAACTCATAGCTAAAGGTGGCTTTTATGAGAAACTTTATCATAGCCAATTTGCAAACAAGCATAATTAATATTACTCATATTGCCACACATAAAATCTCTAGTGAGGTAGCAAAATATTAGAGAAAGGATGTGTTGTATATGGTAAATAAACCGGGTGCATGCAATCCAATGCAAAAGGGCAAGAGAAGACAAAAGCTTCATGATAATCAAAACAATGTAGGTGAACCTAAAAACAAACCTGAATATAAGAATTTTAATGGAAAACCAATAGAATAATTAGAAAAATTGCTACCCAATCTTTTAGGAGATTGGGTGGTTTTATTTCATGTCTACTACTAAATTATTTTCTTCGTTAAATTTAGCTTATTAATATTTATTCATACATTTACACATAATATAAAAAGTATAAATATCAAGATTTTTAATTTAATTAGATAAAAGTGATACGGAAGGAAGGGAACATATGAAACAGATGAAAACCATGGATGGAAATACCGCTGCGGCATATATCTCTTATGCATTTACAGAGGTAGCATCCATATATCCTATAACTCCATCAAGCCCAATGGCAGAGGTAGTAGATGAATGGGCCGCGCAAGGAAAGAAAAATATATTTGGTGAGCCTGTAAAGGTTGTGGAGATGCAGTCAGAAGCAGGAGCAGCTGGAGCACTTCATGGGTCACTACAAGCAGGTGCTTTATCAACTACATATACAGCTTCTCAAGGACTACTACTCATGATACCTAATATGTATAAGATGGTTGGAGAGAGGCTTCCAGCAGTCATTCATGTAGCCGCTAGAGCTCTTGCTACATCATCTTTGAGTATCTTTGGAGATCATCAAGACGTAATGGCTGCAAGGCAGACTGGATTTGCTATGTTATCAGATGGGTCTGTCCAAGAAGTTATGGATTTGTCTGCTGTAGCGCACCTCACTGCTATAAAATGCAGAATGCCTTTTTTGAATTTCTTTGATGGCTTTAGAATTTCTCATGAAATACAAAAGATAGAGGTTATAGATCAAGAAGATTTGGCAAAGATGATAGACTATGAGGCGCTTCAAAGCTTTAGAGATAGTGCATTAAATCCTAGCCATCCAGTGACAAGGGGAACAGCTCAAAATCCTGATGTATATTTTCAAATGTGTGAATCTATAAATAAACATTATGATGATATTCCAGAAGTAGTGGAGCAATATATGAATGAAATAACTAAGCTCACAGGAAGAGAATATCATTGCTTTGATTATTACGGAGATCCTGAAGCAGATAGAATTATCATAGCTATGGGATCAGTAATGGAGGTTGTGGAAGAGACTATAGATTATTTGAGAGCTAAAGGAGAAAAGGTTGGTTTAGTTAAAGTTAGATTATATAGACCATTTTCTATGGAAAGACTTCTAAATGCAATACCAAAGACAGTAAAGAAAATAGCTGTACTTGATAGAACAAAAGAGCCTGGAGCTATAGGTGAACCATTATACCTTGATGTTATAAAAACTTTTTATGGAAAAGAAAATGCTCCATTAATTGTTGGCGGAAGATTTGGTTTAGGATCAAAAGATCCAACACCATCTCATATTGCAGTAGTTTATAACAATTTAAAGAAGGATAAACCAAAGGATAGATTCACAATAGGAATAATAGATGATGTAACCAATTTATCATTAAATGTAGAAGAAGAGGTAGATGCTGCACCAAGGGGCACTACTTCCTGTAAGTTCTGGGGACTAGGTTCAGATGGAACAGTTGGGGCAAACAAGAGCGCTATAAAGATAATAGGAGACCATACAGACATGTATGCTCAAGGATATTTTTCCTATGATTCTAGAAAATCAGGTGGTATAACCATTTCTCACTTGAGATTTGGAGATGAACCTATAAAGTCTCACTATGAGATAGATAAACCAGATTTTGTTGCTTGCCATAAAAGATCTTATGTGTATACATACAAATTATTAGATGGATTAAAGAAGAATGGAAAATTTCTACTCAATACCATATGGAGTGAAGAAGAGGTTCAAGAAAATCTTCCAGGAGATATGAAGAGATACATAGCAGAAAATAATATAGATTTTTATACCATCAATGCTGTTGATATAGCACAAAAAATTGGTCTCGGTGGAAGAATAAATATGATAATGCAGGCTGCTTTCTTTAAGATAACAAATATAATTCCAATAGATGATGCAGTAAAATATCTAAAAGAAGCTGTTGTAAAATCCTATGGTAAAAAGGGCGATAAAGTAGTTAACATGAATTACGAAGCTATAGATGCAGGAATAAACGCTATAGTAAAAATCAAAGTGCCTGATGATTGGAGAAATGCAGAGGATTCTAAAAATCATGATCTAGGTGATGTGCCAAAATTTATAAGGGAAATATGTGAGCCTATGAATAGTCTTCAAGGAGATAAGCTTCCTGTATCTACGTTTATAGACAATGGAGCAGGTGACGGAACCTTCATGGCAGGAACTACAGCTTATGAAAAGAGAGGAATTGCGGTAAATGTACCTCAGTGGCTTCCTGAAAACTGTATTCAATGTAATCAGTGTGCCTATGTATGTCCTCATGCTACTATAAGACCATTCTTATTAAATGAAAAAGAAGCATCGGAGGCTCCAGAAGATTTTAAACTTCTTAAAGCTAAAGGAATAAAATCAGAAGAGGCTACAGAATTTACTATTGCTATTTCACCTTTAGACTGCGTTGGATGTGCAAACTGTGTTGAGGTGTGCCCAGCACCAAATAAAGCTTTAATTATGAAACCTAAAGATAGTCAAGACGACCAAATACCTTGCTGGGATTATGCCGTAGAAAAGGTATCAAAGAAAACAAATCCAATGAAGAAAACTACAGTAAAAGGTAGCCAGTTTGAACAACCATTATTAGAGTACTCTGGTGCTTGTGCTGGTTGCGGAGAAACACCATATGCTAAACTAGTGACTCAATTATTTGGAGACAGAATGATAATTGCAAATGCTACAGGATGTTCATCTATCTGGGCATCAGGAGGAGCAGCTACAGCTTATACTGTAAATAAAGATGGTCATGGACCTGCATGGGCTAATTCTCTATTTGAAGATAATGCTGAGTATGGTCTTGGAATGCACATAGCTTCAACTACTATAAGAAAGAGATTAGAAAATAATATAATAAAGGCATTAGATTCAGATTTTGGTGGAGAAGCTAAAGAGGCACTACAAGATTGGTTAGACAATATAGATATTGGAGAGGGAACAAGGGAAAGAGCTAGAAGAGTAGAGAAATCATTAGAAAAAGTAGATAATCCTATAGCAAAAGCTATCTTAAAAGATAAAGAATTCTTAATCAAGAGATCTCAATGGATATTTGGTGGAGATGGATGGGCATATGATATAGGTTATGGAGGACTTGACCACGTACTAGCATCAGGAGAAAATGTCAATGTATTAGTCTTTGATACAGAAGTATACTCCAATACTGGTGGTCAATCATCAAAATCTACGCCTACAGCTGCTGTAGCAAAGTTCGCAGCTTCAGGAAAGAGAACAAAAAAGAAGGATTTAGGGCTTATGGCTATGAGTTATGGCTACGTATATGTAGCTCAAATAGCTATGGGAGCAGACAAAAATCAAACGATAAAGGCCATTACAGAAGCAGAAGCCTATGATGGACCATCACTTATAATAGCCTACTCAACTTGTATCAATCAAGGACTTAAGGGTGGAATGGCATTGTCTCAAGAAGAACAAAAGAGAGCTGTAGATTGCGGATATTGGGCTTTGTATAGATACAATCCAATGCTAAAATCAGAAGGAAAGAATCCTTTCATCTTAGATTCGAAGGAACCAAAATCAGATTTCAAGGAGTTCTTAATGAGCGAGGTTAGATATGCAGCTCTTGCAAAGACATTCCCAGAACATGCTGAAGCACTATTCCAAAAGACTGAAGAAGATGCAAAGGAAAGATTAGAAAACTACAAAAAAATGGCTGACTAATAGCTTCATAGAAAAGAGAATATAATATGTTAGAAGAATTACTAAATGGTGTTTTGCCAGTGATAATTCACATCTTAGAAATAATGGGAGCTATCATATTAACCATAGGAGCATTTCAAGCTTTTTATAATTATCTAAAAGATAAGTTTGGAAATAGAGAATGCAAAATAAAATATCAATTTGCAAATTCTATGGTAACAGCTCTGGAATTTAAATTGGCAGCAGAAATTTTAAAGACAGTTCTTGTGAGATCTATAGATGAATTAATAATTTTAGGCTCTATATTTCTCCTTAGAGTACTGATGACTTTTGTGTTGGAGAGAGAGATAGAAATGGAGGAAAATAAAAAAAATAATAAATCTTAAAACTTTATTTTTTAACAAAATTTGATATACTGAAAGTAGTAATTTTTTAATTACAAATTACTACTTTTTCTTTTAATGAAAACCTTGTAATAAACAAATCAAAATTAACAAGAAAACCAATAGGAGGATTGACATGAGGACTAAAAGGAAACACATAATATATTTTATAATTTCAATAATGGTTATGACACTATTAGCAGGATGTGGAGAAAAAACTGTTACTAAAAAGGATAGAGAAGGAAATGAATTTAATCAGCCTAAAAAGATAGAGAAAATCGTTTCTACGGCGGCTTCTAATACAGAAATATTAGCAGCATTAGGACTGGGAGATAAGATTATATGTACTGACAAATATTCAGATGATATAGAGGGACTTAGAGAAGATAGAACAAAGGTGGATTTCATGAATCTTAATGCAGAAACCATAATTTCTTTAGAACCAGACATAGTTATAGCATCTACAATGAGCAAAGCAGGAAGTGAAGACCCACTAAAGAGCATAAAGGATGCAGGTATAGCAGTGGCATATATTCCAAGTAGTCAAAGTATAGAGGGTATATATGAGGATATAACTTTTTTATCAGATATTACAGGGACATCTAAAAAGGGAAAAGAACTTATAGAAGACATGAAAAAAGATGTAGATGACATAAAGAAAATAGGAGACACAATAAAAGATAAAAAGAAGGTCTATTTTGAAATAGGATCAACTCCAGGGTTATATAGTTTTGGAAAAGATACTTTCTTAAATGAATTAATAAATATTATAGGAGCCGAGAATATCTTTGCTAATGAAAAATCTTGGATTGCACCAAGCGAAGAAAATGTAATTTCAGCTAATCCAGATGTTATATTAACAAATGAAACTTACATACCAAATGCTGTAGAAGCAATAAAGAAACGTCCGGGCTGGGAAAATGTGAGCGCAGTTAAAAATAATCAAGTATTTTTAATTGACCAAAACTCATCATCAAGAGCAACACATAAAATTATAAAAGCTTTAAAGGAAATGGCGAAAGCCATATATCCAGAACAGTATGAATAGGAAACTAAATAAATCACTAAAATTACTACTTATCCCCGTAGTAATTTTAGTGATTTTTATGGGAACTTCCATAGGAAGCTCATATATAAATATAGGAGAGGTTATCTCTATAATAGGTAATAAAATCTTTAATCTACCACTTATAGAGGGGATAGAGCCAAAGGACGTATCAATAATATGGATTATAAGGTTTCCGAGAGTGCTTCTAGCATTTTGCGTAGGTGCAGCTATTTCGGTTAGTGGAGCGGTAGTTCAATCTATTTTAAAAAATCCACTTGCATCACCTTTTACATTAGGAGTTTCATCAGGGGCATCTTTGGGAGTAGGAGCGTACATAATATTGGGAATTTCTCTACCTGTTATAGGGAATCTAGCACTACCTGTTATAGGTTTCTTGTCAGGTGTCATCACTGTATTTGTAGTTATAGCTTTTGCAAATAAGGTGGATAGAAGTCTTTCAAATAGTACTATAATCCTAGCAGGAATGGTATTTTCTCTTTTCACAAATGCTATGCTTACAACTATTTCTGCATTATATAGTGAGGACATAAAAACAATAACTATGTGGCAGATGGGGTCTTTCTCTATGAAGGGCTGGTCATATCTTGCAATGGGAGTGCCATTTTTTATAGTGGGCATATTAATAGTTTTAAGATATTGTAGAGAGATGGATGTTTTAAGTTTTGGAGAGGAGCAGGCAAAGTCTGTAGGAGTAGAAACCAAATCAGTAAAGAAAATATTATTTATGGCTATAGCACTTCTCACAGGTACTTCTGTGGCTTTGAGTGGAACAATAGGATTTATAGATCTTATAATACCTCATTTAGTGAGAAAAATTTTTGGACCAAGGCATAAGGTTGTTATACCTATGTGCATAATATTTGGAGGAACCTTAATGGTTATAACAGATATGGTAGCTAGAACTATAGCAGCACCATCAGAACTGCCAATAGGAGCAATAACAGCAATTATAGGAGCTCCGTTCTTTGCATACTTATATTTTAACAGGAGAAGTAGGTGATTAGGTGCTTGAGATAAACAATTTATATTGCGGATATGATGGAATTGATGTTGTTAAGGGAGTCTCCTTTAAAGTAGAACCTGGTCAAAACTTATCCATAGTAGGACCTAATGGCTGCGGAAAGACGACTTTGTTAAGAGCAATTGCAAATCTTATTGAGTATAAAGGTGAGATAAAAATAGATGGGGAAGAAGTAAATCATATAAAGAGAAGAGAATTAGCTAAAAAGGTAGCGCTTATGACTCAGACTTCAGAAATTTACTTTCCATATACAGTTTTTGAAACTGTGGCTTTAGGAAGATATGCTCATCTTCAAGGAGCGTTTTCAACACTTTCCAAAGAAGATGAAGAGAAGGTTTTAAGTTGTCTTAATACCGTTGGTCTTTTAGACTCTAAAGACAGGATAATAAATGAATTGTCAGGGGGACAGCTTCAAAGAGTTTATCTTGCAAGAGCCTTTGCTCAAGATCCAGATATACTTTTATTGGATGAGCCAACCAATCACTTAGATTTAAAGTGTCAGATAGAGATTTTAGTCTACGTAAACAAATGGATAAAGGAAAATAATAAGACTGTCATAGGAGTTCTTCATGATTTGAATTTGGTACAGATGTTTAGCGAAAGCATATTGATGCTCAAGGATGGGAAGATAGTTTCTCTTGGAGATGCAAAAGATGTTTTAGAAAAAGAAAAGTTAAAATCTGTGTACGGAATAGACATAAAGAATTTTATGCTTGAAGCACTAGGAAAATGGAAGTAGGGTGATTAACCATGGGTAAAAAATTTATAATGTCATACAGTTGTGGAAAGGATAGTACCCTTGCACTTTATCGAATGATAAAGGAAGGAAATATTCCGGTAGGGCTTTTAGTAACTATAGACAAAGATAGGGGTCAGAGTTGGTTTCATGGAGTACCAAGACATATTCTTCAACAGGTATCAAAATCATTAAATATTCCTCTTGTACCTGTTGAATGTGAAGGAGACCAATATGAAACTATTTTTGAGGAAGTACTAAAAAATCAAAAAGCTTTAGGTGCCACAGCTTGTGTATTTGGAGATATTGATATAGAGCACCATAGAACTTGGTGTACAGATAGATGCGTGGCAGCAGAAATGGAAGCTATATTTCCGTTATGGCAGGAAGACAGAGAAAAATTAACCTATGAATTCATAGATAGTGGCTTCAAGACAGTTCTTAAAAATGTAAAGCTAGAATTTCTAGGTGAAGAATTTCTCGGAAAAATTCTAACAAGAGAACTTGTAAAGAAAATAAAAGAAACTGGCGCAGACCCATGTGGGGAAAATGGAGAGTACCACACATTTGTATTTGATGGTCCTATTTATAATGAACCAGTAGCTTTTGAAATTCAGCAAAACACTCTAACAGATAGCCATGGATATTTAAACATAAAATAGGAGGGAAATATATGGATACTAAAAAGATAATGTTCCTTGGAACTGCCTCATCAGTAGGAAAGAGCACAGTTGCAACAGCCTTTTGTAGATATTTTAAAAGAAATGGCTATAAGGTAGCACCATTCAAGGCTCTAAACATATCACTAAATTCTTTTGTTACTAATGATGGTGATGAAATCGGAAGAGCTCAGGTTGTACAAGCTGAAGCCTGCGAAATAGAACCTAAGGAATATATGAATCCAATTCTCATGAAACCTAGTGCAGGCTATAAAACTCAAGTTATAGTTAGAGGGAAAGTACACTGTACTATGGATTCCTACAAGTACAAAGAACTGAATCCATATTTGAAAACTGTAGCAAAAGAAGCTTTCTGTGATATATCAAAGGACTATGATGTAATAGTCTTAGAAGGCTCTGGAAGTTGCGCCGAAATAAATTTAAAAGACACAGACATAGCAAATATGAAGATGGCAGAAATGGCAGAGGCACCTGTTATATTAGTAGCAGATATAAGCAAGGGGGGAGTATTTGCCTCTATAGTTGGTACTGTGATGCTTCTAGATGAAAAAGAAAGAAGCAGGATAAAGGGAGTAATAATAAATAAATTCAGAGGTAGAAAAGAATTATTTGAAAGTGCCATGAAGCAAATAGAAGATATAATACATATACCAGTTTTAGGAGTAATGCCTCATATTGAACTTGATATAGAAGAAGAAGATGGCGCCACTGAAAATATAAGAAATATAAAAGGACAAGGTGTAGATGTGGCTGTAATAAGGCTTCCACATATGTCGAACTTTACTGATTTCACTTCATTAGGAAAGATAAAAGATGTCAATGTGAGATATGTAGAGGATCCAAAGGATTTAAATGGAGCTCATATGATAATAATCCCTGGAAGTAAAAACACCATTGATGATTTAAACTTCATAAAGAACGGTGGCTTTGAAAAAGCTTTAATTAAGGCAAAAGAAAAAGGTACATTAATCTTGGGTGTATGTGGCGGTTATCAAATTCTCGGAAAGAAGATAAGTGACCTAGAAGGAGTAGAGGGAGAATCAAGAATAGAAGAAGGACTTGGATTCTTAGATATGGAAACCACTTTCAATAAGATAAAAAATACTAGACAAATTAAAGGTATGGATTGTGATGGAAATGAAATAACAGGATATGAAATACATAATGGAGACAGTATTCCATTGTCAAAGCAAAATATATGGATAAAAGACAATAATGGAAAGGTTCTTGGAATGAAAAGCTCTGACGGAAAAGTACTTGGAACCTACATACATGGGCTTTTTGATGAAGGAGACTTTGCACTAAAGCTTATAAACCATCTAAAAGAAGATCTTAATCTAGATATAGAGGAAGAGATGAAATACAAAGACTACAAGATGATGCAGTATGATAAGCTATGTGATGTTCTTGAAGAAAATATAAATATGGATCTTGTAAAGGAAATATTAGGAGAAAATTAATAAGTATCATAATAAAAAACATGATATATTATAAGTAAATATAAATAAAAAATAAAAGAGGGGATATCTATGAGAAAAAGCAAAGGTTTATACATAGGTATAGCAGTAGTTTTGGTTGTGGCTATAGCAGTGGGAGCGTTCTTTTTCATGAAGAAAAAATCTTCCAAAAAGCCTGAAGACACTTTAAACGCTTATGTAGAATTATTAAATTCAAAAGACTATGAAGCTATGTATGATTTAATTAGCAGTGATAGTAAGGACAATATTTCAAAAGATGATTTTGTAACAAGAAATAAAAATATATATGAGGGAATAGAAGCACAAAACATAGAAGTGAAAGTGAGCGAAACTTCAAAAGATGGAGATGAGGCAACCATCACTTACACTACAGACATGAATACAGTAGCAGGTGATATAAGCTTTCAAAATAGCATAAAAACTATAAAAGATAAGGATTCAAAAGAATATAAATTAGCCTGGAACTCTCAAGCTATATTTCCAGAGCTAGGAGATAGCGATAAAGTTAGAATTAGTACAAAGAAATCTACAAGAGGAAGCATACTAGATAGGAACAAAAGTGCATTAGCTAAGGATGGAGTTGCAGCAGAAGTTGGAATAGTTCCAGGTAAGCTGACTAACAAAGAAGAGTCAATAAAGACAATAGCAGAAATCTTAGAAATATCAACAGATGTTATAAATAATAAGCTTGGGGCATCTTACGTAAAGGACGATATGTTTGTACCTATAAAAGTTATATCAGCAAATGATAGCAGAGTAACACAGCTTCTAAGCATATCAGGAATCATGGTTAATGATAAACAAAGCAGAATTTACCCATTAGGGTCAATGGCTGCACACCTTACTGGATATGTTCAGAGTATAAATGCTGAAGAATTAGAAGCACGCAAGGGACAAAACTACAATCAAAATTCAGTTTTAGGAAAAGCAGGACTTGAAAAGTTATATGAAGAAAAGCTTAGAGGAATAGACGGTGCAGAAATATTTATCACTGACAAGTTAGGAAATAAGAAAGCTACTATAGCAACAAGAGAAGTTAAAAATGGTAGCGATGTGACAGTTACCATAGATAATTCTATGCAGGCACTTTTATATGGTCAATTAGAGAAGGACAAGGGGGCATCAGTTGCTATGAATCCTAATACAGGAGAAGTTTTAGCACTTGTAAGCACTCCATCCTATGACCCTAATGATTTTGTTATGGGAATGTCTCAAGAAAAATGGGATTCATTAAATTCAGATCCAAATAAACCTCTATACAATAGATTCCAAAGCAATGCAGTTCCAGGTTCTTCATTTAAGCCTATAACTGCAGCAATAGGATTAGATACTAAAACTCTAGATCCAAATGCTACTAAAGCTATCTCAGGGCTTAAATGGCAAAAGGATAGCAGTTGGGGAGATTATTTTGTAACAAGAGTTTCTGATTATGGAAGCGATACAAATTTATTAAATGCTATGGTATATTCAGATAATATATACTTTGCTCAAACAGCTTTGGATATAGGAAAAGATAAATTTGCAGAAGAATTAAAGAAGCTTGGTTTTGATGAGGATATGCCTTTTGAATATGGAGTGTCCACTTCAAAATTTGCATCAGATGGAACTATAAAGACAGATGTTCAGCTTGCCGATAGCGGATATGGACAAGGAGAAATTCTTATAAATCCACTACACTTATCATCTATCTATACCATGTTTGTAAATGGTGGTAATATACTAAATCCATATCTTGAGTACAAAGCTTCTCCGGAAGCAAAGGTGTGGAAGGAAAACGCTGTTTCAAAAGAATCAGCAGATATAGTTTTAAATGCAATGATTCAGGTTGTTGAGAATCCAAAGGGTACAGGACATGAGGCCTATATAGATGGATTAAAAATAGCAGCCAAAACAGGAACAGCAGAAATAAAGGCAAGTCAAAGCGATACAACAGGCACAGAGCTTGGATGGTTCATAGCTATGACTACAAATAAGGGAAATAAAAATCTTTTAGTAGCAGTAATGGCAGAAGACGTTAAAGACAGAGGCGGCAGCCATTATGTAATACCAATGGTTAAAAAGGCTTTACAAACAGTGAAATAATAGATATTAGAAGCAGATGGCAAGGATTAAAAAATTTAGTTCTGCTGTCTGCTCATTTTTATGCTAATTAATAAATCATTGCTAAAATAAATAATAAATAAAACTTAAGTAAAAACTAAATTATATTTTGGAGTGATAAAAAATTTATGGAGAAAGAGAAATGGCAAAGAAAACTAGTGCAAACAATGATATGTTAAAAGATGCAAAGAAGAAATCCTCA
Organism: Clostridium sp.; assembly: GCA_022773025.1. Lineage (GTDB taxonomy): Bacteria > Bacillota > Clostridia > Clostridiales > Clostridiaceae > Clostridium_X. The sequence goes on from JALEZF010000064.1 coordinate 21,611, forward strand.
GCAAAAATATATTCTATGATATTGCATTTAGTCAATGAAGGAAGGCAGGATTTAGCTGAACTAGTTATGAAGGTGGACTATTTATTGCAGTATACAAGTGCCTGTATAAAGGATAAGGACTATGATGAGGCGAGAGAAACTATGACAAAGGTTGAGATTAGATTACAAACTTTAAAGGATGAAGGTGTAGATATTGAGCATCTAGAGTATTTACATGACGGTATTAAGGATAAAATAAAATAAATGTCTAAATGTTTGTATGGAAAAATATTGAAAATAATTATGCGGTGAGTTAGAATGAAGGCAATGAAAGTTCATGAAGCGCTTTATTTAATATATATAAAAATCATTACTTCAATAGGTAAAAGGCTTAAAGCTCAAATTTAATCCTAGGAATGACTACAATTAAGATAGTAGGTGAGAGAGAAACAATAAAATCTTGTGAAGTGGTAGAAAAAATAATTTTGGATAAGGTATGCTAAAATTAGCATGCTGCAAATAGACCAGAGTTCATAAGGAGTTTTATTGAAACTATTATGTTTTGTCAGGGAAATATACCTATAGAGAGATGTTATTTTAAACAAAGGTATATGAGAATCAGTTTTGGTTTTAATGTGAAGCTCTAGGTATTTTAGAATGGACTATAAAAAATTTTATAGCTAAGTGTATTGCCGTTAGGTAATGAGAGCACCACATATGAAGGCTGAAGTCAATGACACGTGAAGGCATGACCATGGCTTATAGTCGTGGCTGCCTCAGCATTATTGCGTAAAAAGTCATATAAGATTCAGATAAACTAAGGCTTAAATATCTTTGTAAAATCAACTGCAGCACCGTGAAGCTTTGGGCAGTTGATAAAGAAATCATAGGGAAGTGAGAGCCTATAGAAAATATTCTGTACAACAAATAAAAGCCTCTAAATTTGTTTAGGGGCTTTTATTTGTTGTTTGAGAATTCATCTGCTCTTCTTGAATTTGAAGGGAAATATATTTAATTCTTAAAGAATATGAATAAATCTTTGAGATATATGCACCCTATTTTAGAAGGTTAAAATGGAGGTGCATATTTTATTATGAAAAAAACTATGATAAGGATTTATGCTTTTATTCTTGCAATAACTATAATTGCTGGACTTTTAGCTGGAATAACTAATGTGAGGATAGCAAAGGCATCAGAAAATCAAAAGGTAGCATATCTGACCTTTGATGATGGTCCAAGTAAAAATACTGGAAAGGTACTTGATATACTAAAAAGTGAAGGTATTCACGCTACATTTTTTGTGATAAAACCAATATATGATGAAGATGTGAAATTTATGAAGAGAGCTTTTGATGAGGGGAATGCCATAGGAAATCATACCTATGAACATGACTTCGATAAGGTTTATGCTTCAGAAAAAGTTTTCTGGAGTAATTTCAATAAGGAGCAGGAATTGATAGAATCTATAACAGGAAGACCTAGCTGCCTTTTTAGATTTCCAGGAGGATCAAAAAATAGTGTGGTCACCAAAAGAAATGGTAAACAGTTTAATATAAAGCTTGGCAAGGAATTAGAGGAGAAAGGTATACATTATTTTAATTGGGATGTAGACTCTGGAGATGGAATGACAGACCATGCTTCATCAGCATCTATCTATAACAATGTGATGAAGCAGATAAAAGGCAGGGATAAAGCTATAATTTTGATGCATGACTCTAAAGAAAAGAAAACCACAATAGAAGCCCTCCCAAGAATAATAAAATCTTTAAAAGAGCAGGGCTACACCTTTGACACTTTAGAAAATTATAATAAGTAGATTACTATTCAAATTTATGGAAAATGGTATAATATAATTATAGCTTAAAATAATATTCTAAGGTTAGGATAAGGAGGGTATATAAATGTTTTTAATGCCTAAGTTTAGAGAACCAGACTTCGAGAGATCAGACCTAAAGAAAGCTCCAAATGTAAAATTTGAAGAAGTAAAGGTGAAGGGGATTGCTCCAGATAATTATCATGGAACGTCTATGTATCCAGAGTACTACAAAATAAATGGTTCATGGACTTTAATAAAAGAAAGCAGAATGGACTGCGTTCCTGTGATACTTGAAAATGGAGAGGTTGAAGCAAAGGAATTTAGACGATTAGAACCTTATGACAAGGTAATAGTAGGGCGTACAGAAGATGGAAGTGAGGGGATATATCTTCATGCTTCAGGATTTTATGACGAGGATAGTACAAATGATGTCTTTGGATTTAGAACAGGAAGATCCAGAGAAACTCCTTACGCAAAGGATTATAAAAAGCTATGTGATTTACTAAAATATGAAAAAGATAATGGTTATATAGTGTGGGTTCTAGGTCCAGCAGCAGTATTTGATGATAAATCAAGAGAAGCTATGTCAGAAATCATAGACAAAGGATATGCTCATGCTGTATTTGGAGGCAATGCAGTTGCTACCCACGATTTAGAAGGAGCATTATTCCACACCGCTTTAGGTCAGGATATATCATCGCTAGAAAATAAAAAGAATGGACATTATCATCATTTAGACACCATAAATTTAGTTAATAGGGCAGGCGGAATAGAGGAGGCCATAAGAGAATATGAAATAGATAACGGAGTTATATATTCATGCGTTAAAAATAATATTCCTTATGTTCTTACAGGATCAATAAGGGATGATGGACCGCTACTTCCTGTAAAATCCAACATGGCAGAAGCTCAAGATGCAATGAGGTATCATACAAGAAAGGCTACTACAGTTATATGCCTTGCAACACAGCTTCATACCATAGCTACAGGTAATGTTACACCTTCCTATACAGTGGTAAATGGTGAGGTAAGACCTGTATTTATATATGCAGTTGATATTTCTGAGTTTGTATTAAATAAGCTCAGAGATAGAGGGACTTTAGAGGTAACAACTATAGTTTCAAATATTCACGATTTTTTATTTAAAGTTAAGACATTATTAAATCAATAATACAAGGGGGACTAAAAAATGAGAAATTTCCATTACTCAATACCAACGGAAATATACTTTGGAAAAGGACAAATATCAAAACTGTCAGAGGCAGTAAAAAAATACGGTAACAAAGTATTGATGGTTTATGGCGGTGGAAGTATAAAGAAGATGGGATTATACGATAAGGTTTTAGCTCTTCTAAAGGATGCTGACATAGAAGTAGTGGAACTTGGAGGAGTAGATCCAAATCCAAGAGTTACTTCTGTAGAGGAAGGTGCTAAGCTTTGTAGAGAAAATAATATAGAGGTTATTTTAGCTGTAGGTGGAGGAAGTACCATAGACTGTGCAAAGGCTATAGGAGCAGCTTGTTACTACGATGGAGAACCATGGGATATAGTGGCTAATACTTCAAAGATAACAAAGGTTTTACCTGTAATATCAGTTCTTACATTATCAGCTACTGGTTCAGAAATGGACCCATTTGCAGTTATTTCAAACATGGATACAAATGAAAAGCTTGGAATGGCAAACGAAGGAATGAGACCAAAGGCATCTATATTAGATCCGGAATACACATACTCTGTGCCAAAGAATCAGACAGCAGCGGGAACAGCAGATATAATGAGTCACATATTTGAGGAATATTTCAGTGCTGAGAGAAATGCTTATGTACAAGATAGGATGGCAGAAGCTTTATTGAAGACTTGTATAAAGTATGGAGATATAGCTGTAAAAGACCCTAACAATTATGAGGCAAGAGCAAATCTTATGTGGGCATCAAGCCTTGCTATAAATGGAATATTAGACTGCGGAAAGAACAATGCATGGAGTGTCCATCCTATGGAGCATGAATTAAGTGCATTTTATGATATAACCCATGGTGTAGGTCTTGCAATACTTACTCCTCATTGGATGAGATATGTTTTAAATGAGGATAACGTAGACAAATTTGTAGAGTACGGAGTAAACGTATGGGATATAGATAAGAATTTAGATAGATATGATATAGCAAATAAAGCTATAGATATGACAAAGAAGTTCTTCACAGAGAACCTAGAAATCCCAGAAACTCTTAGAGAAGTTGGCATAGGAGAAGAAAAGCTTGAGCTTATGGCAAAACAGGCCACTAGGTTTGGAGCTATAGGAAGCTTTGAATTATTAGAAGCTAAAGATGTTTTAAATATATATAAGGCAGCTTTATAAACTGAATTCTTAGCTTCATCTAGATTTTTAAATTTATAAGACAAATTGAATTTAAGGAAGGGATAGGATTGAAAAATGGAAGATGGATTCTCCTGATTTCTATTTTCTTTCTATTACTTTTAGGATTGTGCATCAGCCAGAAGGATAAGCTTTCTTTCTGGCTGTCATCTTTAAAGGAGAAGAGAGAAATAGAAAATCAAATTAACTCTATGAACTTAGATGAAAAAGTTGGTCAGCTTGTTATAAGCGGATTCAAAGGAGAAACTGTCAGCGAAGAATTAAAGGAACTTATCGAAAAATCTCATATAGGTGGAGTTATACTTTTCAGCTCTAACATAAAGGATTCAAATCAGCTTATAGAACTCACGAATTCCATAAAAGATATAAATATCATAAGTGACGGGATTCCTATATTTATATCAGTGGATCAAGAGGGAGGTAGGGTTTCTAGACTACCAAAGGACATTGAAAAATTTCCAAGTGCAGCGCATATAGGAGATCACGGAGATGAAAATTACAGTTATAAGGTTGGAAATGCATTAGGACAAGTGATAAAAACTTTTGGATTCAATTTAAATTTTGCCCCAGTATTAGATGTGGCAAGTAATCCAGAAAATAAAGTCATAGGAGATAGAGCTTTTGGAGATAATGAAGATCTAGTGTGCCGAATGGGTTTACAGTTTATGAATGGACTAAGAAGTAGCAATGTAATTTCAGTAGTAAAACATTTCCCAGGACATGGTGACACAAAAGAAGATTCTCATTATGAGCTTCCATACTTAAATCATCATAAGGAAAGGCTTGATGCCATTGAGTTTGCGCCATTTAAGAAGGCTATAGAGAATGGAACTGATGGCATAATGGTAAGCCATATTGTTTTGAAAAACATAGATAATAAAAATCCAGCTACCATGTCAAAAGCTGTGGTCACAGATATATTACGTAAAGAATTCAACTATGAGGGAGTTATATTCACAGATGATATAAATATGGGGGCTATAGCCAATAATTATCCTTTGAGGGATGCTGTTATAAAAACTATAGATGCAGGAGTTGACGTCATAGTAAGTTCTAAGGGAGTAGAAGATACAAAACTTATCATAGAAATCATAAAAGATGCCCTTAAGAAGGGTGATATTTCTGAAGAAAGAATCAAGGAAAGTCTTAATAGAATTTTAAAACTAAAATATAAATATAGTCTTGAAGATAAAAAGCTTTCCAATATAAATCTAGATAAGATTAATAGATTTATAAATGAAAATATAAAATAAGAAAATCCATGAGGACTTCAAATCTTCATGGATTTTTCTTTAACATTATTTAATTTTGTGATTTTAAAATATTAAGAAAGCCATAAGATTAAAAGTACGATTAAAGAAAAGATTAGATATATCACGCCTTCTATTTTAGTTAAAATTAAGGCATGATGGTTAGGCTCAGCATAATTATAAGAGTTAAATCTGTAGGAAAAGTCTATAAAGCCTTCAGTGTGAAATATAGCATAATAGGCGGGGATTCCAAGAGCTATGAGCACTAAAGAGCCAAATATTTTTCCCATTATCAAAATACTACTCATAAAAGACTCCTCTCTATAATAATATTTCCTTAATATTATTATACCATAAGGATTAGAAAAATGTTCTCCAAATAAATATAGTGCCACAAAAGCCCTTTCACTTTTGTGGCACTATATTATTTATCTATTTCCGCCGAATAGCTTTGCTTTATAGTATTTGTCAGCACCGTATATTGCAGCAAGAGGATTATGACATAGTACTCTGTCTTTCACAGCAAAAACTGTTATTGGTGCATCAGAATGTTTTATAAATAGTGAATCATGACCTACACATAGTCCTAATAATATGTTTAAATCTGTGTGTGCTTCGTTTAGAAGGATTGCTTGGCCTATTGGATTACACATTGGTTCATAAGTTCCAGGTCTAACTTGTTCGGCATCAGTTATATTTATAAAAGATTTTGGAATGCTGCCATTCTTACAAACTATAGATTCAACTTCAAAGCCGTGATGACGAAGTATGGAACAGAAAGTTTGAGCCTCTTTTATAAGTCCTATACAGAAAGCAACGCCTATTTTCTTATAACCACATTTATGAGCGAAATCTATTATCTCTTCTACCCTTGTCTTTTGGCAGTACCCTTCACTTTCCACCAATGCAGAATTGTGGGCTATATTTAGAGTTTCCTCATCCTTATAGTATTCTTTTATGTTATTCTGTTCTTTTTCTAATCTGCATGGGCAGTTTAAAGGAGCATTTTCAATATCTCCATTTTTACAGTTATTTTGTTTACAAGAATCACAAGTATACATAAATTTGTCCCCCTTATGTTATAAAATTTGTCTTAACAGAAGATTGTAGGTGGCCTATTTGAAATTCAAATTTAGAAAATAAATTTTACTCTAAAATGAATTTGTCTAAGGCTTTTGCTATACCACAACAACAATTAGTATCGGTTATATAATCAGCCATTGCTTTTATATCTTCAGATGCATTTCCCATTGCTATTCCGAGACCAGCACTTTGAATCATGGAAGAATCATTTTCGCTGTCCCCAAAGCATATGATTTCTTTTGGATCTATATTTAACGATTGGGCTAAGGCGTTAATGCCGCTAAATTTGCATATTCCCTTTGGGAGAATCTCAAGGTTAGTAGGACCGGAACTAGAAACCTCCAGATTACCAAAAGCAAGGATATCACGTCTTATATTCTCTATCATAGATAGGTCTTCTTTAAATAGAAATAGTGCCTTTAAAAGTTTTCCTGGAAATTTTTCAAAGGCTGTGCTTATATCATCTACAACATGAAATTTGATTTTTAAATCATCAGATATGGCAGTCTTATTAGTTTTTACGTGAGGATCATTTTCATCAAATGGAGTTATAGTAATAAGAGTGTCTGAGGTATTAAAAAGAAAATCTACATCATATTTTTTTATAATGGAACAGATATTATTAAACTGTTCTTTGTTTAAGGCAGCATTATATAGAGGCTTGTCCTCATCGTAACCTCTCACATAACCTCCGTTAGATGAAATTATATATGGAGCAATTCCTAGATCATGAGCATAGAATTTGGCTGAATTATATATTCTGCCGGTAGAGAATGCTATCTTTATTCCATTATTATAAGCTTTTTTTATAGCTTCAGCATCACCAAAGGAAATTTCCTTATCATCATTTAATAGTGTGCCATCTAAGTCAGTGCAAATTAGTTTATATTTCATTGTTAACCTCCTTTTGATTTATAAGAAAATTGTATATCAAATTATAAAATAATTCCATAAAATTCAGTATATAAGAGAATAAATATGAAGAAGGAATGAATAATTTTGAAAATACTAAATAATGGAACTTAGGAGAATAGAAATTAATATAATGATTATAGCTATAAAGCATTGGAGGAAATTATGAGGGAGTATGAAAATAAAAATGTTTTAACAACCAATGAAGGGGCTCCTATAATGAACAATCAAAACTCACTAACTGTTGGAGATAGAGGGCCAGTTTTGCTTCAGGATATACAGCTTATAGAAAAGTTTGCTCAATTTGATAGGGAGAGGATTCCAGAAAGAGTTGTACATGCAAAAGGTGCTGGGGCTCATGGATATTTTCAAGTGTATAAACCTATGAAAAACTATACCATAGCGAGATTTTTACAAAATCCAGATGAAAAAACTCCTGTATTTGTGAGATTTTCCACAGTTATAGGTTCAAAAGGTTCCGCAGATACAGCAAGAGATCCTAGAGGTTTTGCAGTGAAGTTTTACACAAAAGATGGAAATTATGATTTGGCTGGAAATGATATTCCTGTGTTTTTTATAAGGGATGGTATGAAGTTTCCTGATTTGATTCATGCTCTTAAACCTGCACCAGATACTAATATTATTGATCAAAATAGAGTTTGGGACTTCTTTTCTAGTATGCCAGAAACTACACATATGATAACTTGGGTATATTCTGATAGGGGAACTATAAAGAGTTATAGAAGAATTGAAGGCTTTGGAGTTAATACTTTTGTGTGGGTAAATGATAAGGGAGAGAGAAGATTCGTAAAATATCATTGGAAGCCAGCTTTAGGTGTTGAAACTATAGATAGAAAAGAAGCTGAATTTTTGGCTGGAGCTGATCCAGATATTGCAACAAGAGATTTATATGATACTCTTAAAAAAGGTGAAACCGTAGAGTATGAGCTTCTAGTACAGCTTATGAGCACTAAAGAGGATTGCACGCTAGACTTCGATCCATTAGATGCAACAAAGTTGTGGCCAGAAGACAAATTCCCATTGATGAAGGTTGGAAGGCTTATATTGGATAGAGCACCTGAAAATTTCTTTGCTGAAGTAGAGCAAGTTGCTTTTTGTCCATCTAATCTTGTACCAGGAATAGAGATGTCTGCAGATAAGATGCTACAAGGAAGACTTTTTGCATATAGGGATACTCAAAGATATAGAGTTGGTACAAATTTTGCACAGCTTCCAATAAATAGACCTAAGTGTCCAGTTAATAATAATATTCAAGATGGTTCTATGCGGTATTTTGCAAAATCAGGTACGGTGAATTATGATCCAAATACCTTAGATGATGGAAATCCAAAGGAAGCAAAGGGTATGATTATGCCGACAGAATATGTGTCAGGAAAAATTGAAAGAAAAACTATACCTAATACAGAGGATTTTAAACAGGCTGGAGATAGATATCGAGCTATGACGGATATAGAAAAAGAACATTTAGTAGACAATATAGCAAATGATTTGTGGCAGGCTAATGAAGAAATACAAATAAGAGCTATAGGAAATTTTACTAAGGCCTGTCCAGAATTCGGGAAAAGAGTAGCGAAGGCTCTAAAGATAGCGGATTATGAATAAATTAAAAGTGTATGCTGTAAAGTGTGAAAATCATTTTACAGCATTTTTTACAAATTAATTGAAGCATTGATAAAATGTGTTTTGAATAAATAGGGCACTTTAACACAAAATAAAATTGACCACGAAAACATTAAAGTATTAAAAATATAATAATATACAGACTAGGAGGAAGAAAAATGACAAATAAAGAGCTTTCTTATTTAGAAGACTGCTTAGGAGCAGAACAAGAGCTTCAAGCAAAATGCTTAGACTATGCAAATAGAGTTCAAGATACTGAGATGAAACAGTTATTAACTAGTTTGGCTTCATGTCATCAAAAACATTTTGGAACATTATTTACAGAATTGAATAAGTAGGAGGATGGAAGAATGAATAAGACAATGACAGATAAAGAATTATTAACTGATGTATTAACTTCTGAAAAATCCTTAGTATCCTTATATAATCATGCTATCCAAGAAGCTGCTACAGAGTGCGTTCACTCAAACTTTGAGCAAGTATTTAATGAAGCTGTAAAAGATCAATATAAGGTATTTAAAGCTATGGAACAAAAAGGATGGTATAAAGTAGAGCAGGCCCAAGAGCAGGCTGTAGAAAAAGCAAAAAATAAATTTACAAATAATATGAATGCCTAAAAAGATTAAAATAAAATATGGTAAAGTAAGGATTTCTTAAAATGCAAAATGAAAAGGAGCCAACATGAGGTGTAATTTCAAGTGTTAGATATAGTATCCCTAACACTTGAGATTCACATCAAATGGCTCCTTTTTATAGTGATTCTAGCTTGTTTACACCATTTCTATTTTCTTTATTAATTAAAAGTACATCTACAAGATGTTTGTTTTTAAATAGTTTCTTAAATAATGGATATCCAACTATAGTCATAACTAAGAATTCTCCGATAAATATAGTTATCATATTAAATAATATAGGCTGATTTGCTACTATATAAAGCTCTATAGGTACAACAATAGCATTTATAAGAGGCCATAAAGAAGCTACAAATAGATTTCTACTTTTATAAATCATATATGTGGAAATTAAAGTTGCAAGACTTCCAACAATAACGTCGATAAATCCGAAGCTGTACAAATTTGATATAGCGCAACCTAAAACAAGTCCTGGAATGTATAAAGGGTCTATAAAAGCTAAGAAATTTAAAAGTTCCGAAGGTCTAGCCTGAATTCCACCATAGGAAATTTCAGAAAATGCTATAGTCACAACACAATATAATGTGGCTACCAAAGATATTTTTGCTAGTGCGTTTACGGATATTTTTTTTGATGAGTTGTTCATAGATATAAATCCTCCTAATATATAGATTAATTAAGCCAAAATATTTGAAAATTAAGCTATAAAAATCTTAAAAAATAATTATTTAAGCCTTATGCAAATTAAAATCTAATGGGCCCCAAACTTATAATATACATAAGCTTAAATAGGAGAATTACATGCGACACAAAGAAACAAAGTTTATAAATACTTTGCAAAAAATAAAAAGTCTGTCTCAAAGACAGACCTTTTAAAAGAATGAAAAATGCGCAAACAAAAGCTATATCGAAAAATGATACAGCATCCTACTTAAAAGGTGCCTTAGTTTTGTTTTAGGACAGGCGGCTTACGAACTGTCCATATTAAATTATCTTTTATAATTATACAAAGGTTATACCATTAAATCAAGAAATAAAATAAAAAATGTGAAATTTTAATAGGAAACTATAGATATATTTGACAAAACTAAATAAGAGAGTTATTATCTAATTAAGATATTACTTAATTAGATGGAGAAAACTTATGGAAAATATAGTTCAAGCTTTTAAAGCTTTAGGTGATGAGAACAGATTAAAGATTTTAATAATACTTTCTCAAAGGAGAATCTGTGGTAAGGGAATAGCTAGACATTTAGGGTTATCAGAAGCAGCAGTGTCTCAGCATTTGAAAATTTTAAGAGAAGCAGATTTGATTTATGGTGAGAAGCATGGATATTATGTTAATTACAATTTAAGAGAAGAAAAGCTTCAGGAATTAGCGGGATTTGTAGATTACATAAGAGATAGCAGGCTTGGTAAAAGATGCTACATAGATACTAACATTCCAAATGATTGCAATATTGCATGCAAGGCAAATAAAAATAAATGTTGTAAAAGAATTAAGGAGGATTAGTTATGAGAATTTGTATACCAGTTGAAGAATTTAAAGGATTAGAAAGCGTTGCCTATGGACATTTTGGTTCAGCACCTTACTTTTTAATTTATGATTCAGAGACAAAAGAGATAAAGGGAATCTCAAATGGAGATTTAGGACATGAACATGGAAAGTGTCAGCCATTGAAAGCTATTGAAGGAGAGAAGGTTGATTTTGCCCTAGTAGGTGGGATAGGCAAAGGAGCTTTACTAAAATTAGAAACTGAAGGAATAAAAGTTTATAGAGCTGAACCTTTATCAGCAGAAGAAAACATAAGATTGTTTGGTGAGGATAAACTACAAAGAATAGGAGTACAAAATAGCTGTACTCATGATCATTGCGAAACTCATTAATAAAAGGGGCGCTATGCATATGGTGAAAATCATTTTGCATAGCGCCTTTTTTATATTTTATGAATAAATTTAGCTCAGGCAACAAAATATAGTTATATAACTTTACTATATAAGGAGGACACACATATGAATAAGAGAAGAGTAATATCACTTTTCATGATTATGATACTATGTTTTGGAGTGACAGCGTCAGCAAAACCAGAAGAAAATAGAGGAGTAACCTTTATGGGAGAAGTAATAGAGGTGAAGAAAGATGGAGACAAGACTTCTCTTTTAGTTGAAGGATACTTAAAGGGATGCGATATATACAAAGAAAAACTTTTGGTACATATAACTGATGAAACTAAGATTAAGCTAGCTTGTGATGAAGAAGGCATGAAAGAACAAAAGGAAGATTGCAAAAAAGAAGAAAAAAGCCAAAATGTAAAGGACAGTAAAAAACAAGATGCAAAAGAAGAAAAGAAGCAAGATAGCAAAGACAGCAAGGATAAAGGAAACTCAGTTCAACAAGTAAAGATAGATTTCACAAAAGGTGACACAGTCTTTATGGTATTAGATAAGGCTATGACAAAATCAATACCACCTCAAGTGAATGCAAAGTTCATCAAGGTTACAAAGGTTAAATAATATATAAATAATTTTAAATTATCATAGTTGATTTTAACATTTGTAGATTATAAATTAGATAATATATAGATAGTTTCGAATGAATAAAAATAGACGACTGAAATTATGCAGTCGTCTATTTTTATTACACAAACAAATCTACTATTTTAAAATTAACCGTGCCTACTAGACCTTTATTGGTAAGTCTAAGTTCTGGAAGTACAGCTAGGGCTATAAGAGCCATAGTCATAAATGGAGATACTAAATCGCATCCAAGTTCTTTCCAGCCTTCATCTAGTTTCTCAACTAAATCAGCAACTATTTCAAAATCATAAGGGGTAAGAGTTTTACCTAGATTCATAGTTGATTTAGCGAAGTCAGGATAATCTTTTCTTGGTATATCTATAATTAACTTTCCACTATCGCTTACTAATTCACCATTAATAAGCACCTTATCAACCTTTACTCTTGATAAATCATCTAATATAGCAATATCAGCAAGTTTTCCAGGAGATATAGAGCCTAAATCTCTGCTCACATTAAAACAATCAGCAACATTTATTGTAGTCATCTGTATTGCATTTATAGGATTTACACCTTCTTCAATAGCTCTCTTTACGATATGATCCATATGACCATACTCTATAAGTGTGTTTGCATGTCTGTCATCACTAACTAAAGTTACAAATCTAGTATCAAGATTATTTTCTGTAACGCATCTTATGGTCTCCTTAACGTCATGCCAAGCAGAGCCTTCTCTAAGCTGAGCATACACACCTAATCTGATCTTTGCTAAAGCATCTTCTTTTCTAACTGATTCATGACAGCAACTTACACCAGAATCTATGTAAGCATTGAGACCTGAACCAATTTCTGGCATTGAATAGTGTCCTGTTACAGTTTTATTATTTTTTAGAGTAGATTGGATTTTTCTATGAACTTCATCATCTCCATATAGGACTCCAGGGAAATTCATCATTTCTCCAAGACCGACGATATCGTCTGAAAGCATAGCTTCTCCTACATCATCATCATTACTCTCCTCCCAGTATAAGTATATTTTTTCTATTATACTACTTAATTCAAAAAAATCAAAACAAATATGATATAATGAGTACAAAGAAAATTTTGTATAAGAGGATAAGTGAGATGTTTACACCAGTTAAAAATACCAAAGTATATGAATGTGTTGTAGAACAAATTAAATTAATGATAAATACAGGTCAACTTAAAAAAGGAGATAAGCTTCCCACAGAGAGAGAAATGTCAGAGCAGCTTCAAGTGAGTCGAGCATCTGTAAGGGAAGCTCTTAGAGCCTTGGAGGTAATAGGCCTTATTGAAAGCAAACAAGGGGCAGGCAATTTTATAAAAGAATCTTTTGGAGGAGCACTTTTTGAGCCATTGTCTATAATGTTTACTATAGAAAATAGTACAGGTGATAGTATTTATGAGATAAGAGAGATACTAGAGCTTGAAACTGTAAAATTAGCTGCAGCTAGAATTAGTGAAGAAGAATTAATGTCAATGAAAAAAACTGTTGAAGAGATGATGAATTGTGATGATGAAAGCAATAATATAGAGCTAGACAAGGAGTTTCACTACACAATAGCCAAAGCTTCAAGAAATATGTTGATAATTAATTTTCTTCAAGTAATATCAGAGCTCATAGACGAATTCATAAAAGACTCAAGAAGCAAAATTCTAGTTGAGAAAAAGAATAGAGCGAGACTTATGAACATACATTACAGCATATATGAGGCCTTAAAAGATAGAAATTCAGATAAAGCATATGAGGCTATGAAAGAACACTTCATAATAATAAGAGAATATATGGAATGATTGTTAAGAAAAATACAGAAATCTATGGTAAACAATGAAAACTATAGTTTTTGTATTTTTTTTATAAATTAAAATAGTCAGAAAATAGCCTGATATAAATAGTATACGGTTACAAAAAAATAATGATCGAATATGATAAAATAATAACAATTGTTCCATATTAAAGAAAAAGGTAGTAATATAAAGATAAATAAATTGGTCTGACAACCTTACGAATATGAAAGAGGAGTGATTTTATGGATATAGTAGTATGTATTAAACAAGTACCAGGAACTTCGAAAGTTGAGGTAGATCCTATTACAGGAGTTCTTAAGAGAGATGGTATAGACACTAAAATGAATCCTTATGATTTATATGCATTGGAGACTGCTTTGAGATTAAAGGAAAAGAATAATGGCACAATAAAGGTCATTTCTATGGGACCACCTCAGGCTACGGAAGTTATAAAAGAAGCATTTTCCATGGGAGCAGATGAAGGAATTTTAATATCGGATAGAAAATTTGCAGGAGCAGATGTATTGGCTACCTCATATACCATATCTCAGGGAATAAGAAGCCTTGGAAAGTTTGATTTAATAATCTGTGGAAAACAAACTACAGATGGTGACACTGCCCAAGTTGGAGCAGAGGTTGCTGAATATTTGGATATTCCTCATGTGGCTAATGTAAAAAATATATTAGAAGTGAATGATAGCTCTCTAAGCTGTGAGATGGATCTTCCAGAAGCTTTAGAATTAGTAGATATAAAGTTTCCTTGTTTAATAACAGTAGATAAGGATATATTTCAGCCAAGACTTCCTTCATATAAGAAAAAGTTAGATACGAAAGATAGAAAAATAAATATCATATCCCTAAAAGATTTTAGTGACAAGGATGAGAAGAAATATGGATTAAATGGTTCACCAACTCAAGTTGAAAGAATATTTCCACCTGAATCTAAAGCTCATCATGAGATAATACAAGGAAATTCAGATGAGATTACTAAAAAAGTAGTTTCAAAATTAAAAGAATTAAAATTCGTATAAAGGGGAGATAAAGACAATGGGGAGACTTGTTATAAACCAAGAAAAAATACAAGATATAAAAAAGATTATTAGTATATGTCCTTTTGGTGCAATGGAAGAACAAAATGGGCATCTAGAAATAAACTCCAACTGTAAGATGTGTAAGCTTTGCGTAAAGAATGGACAAGGTGCAATTGAATTTGTAGAAGAGAAAATTCAGGCCATAGATAAAAGTCAATGGCAGGGGATAGCGGTATATGTAGACCATGTTGAAGGAAATATACATCCTGTTACTTTTGAACTTATAGGAAAAGCTAAAGAGCTAGCTAAAAAGATAAATCAAAAGGTATATTGTATATTTATAGGCTACAACATAAAGAGTAAGGCAGAAGAACTTCTTCACTATGGAGTAGATGAAGTAATGGTATATGATAGAAAAGAATTAGAGGATTTTAGGATAGAACCATATACATTTGTATTTGCTGATTTTATAAATAAAGTCAAGCCATCCTCTATACTAGTAGGAGCTACTACTGTAGGAAGATCATTAGCGCCAAGAGTTGCGGCTAGATTTAGGACAGGACTTACTGCTGACTGTACAGTACTTGATGTAAAAGAAAACTCGGATTTAGTGCAGATAAGACCTGCCTTTGGTGGAAACATAATGGCTCAAATTAACACACCAAATTCTAGACCGCAAATGGCTACAGTAAGGTATAAAGTTATGTCATCACCTTTAAGAGAAAGTAATGCATCAGGGCACATAAATTTTTGTGATATAGATAGTAGAAAACTAACTTCAGGTATAAATGTGAAGAGTATAATACCTAAAGAAAAAGAACATAGCATATCAGAAGCTGAAGTAATAGTTGCAGTTGGAAGAGGAATCAAGAGTGAAAAAGATATGGAAATGATAAAAGAACTTGCAAATGTGCTTCATGGAGAAGTTGGTTCTACTAGACCACTTATAGAAAGTGGATGGATGGATGCAAAAAATCAAATTGGACTAAGTGGAAAAACTGTTAGACCAAAGCTTATCATAGCTTGTGGTATTTCAGGAGCAGTTCAGTTTACTGCAGGAATGAACAATTCAGACTGTATATTTGCAATAAACAAAGATCCTAAAGCACCTATCTTTAAGATTGCCCATTATGGAATAGTAGGAGATATATATGATATAGTTCCTAAAATTATAGATGAAATTAAGAGTGTAGGGGAGGTATAGTTATGGAATATAAAGCAGTAAATTCTGAGGATATACAGTTCATTAGCCATATAATAAATGATGAGGAAAGAGTATTTCATGGAGAAAATATAAATGAAGATTATAGCCATGATGAATTAGGCGGAGCAAAAAGAATGCCTGATATTGTTGTAAAAGTCATTTCTACAGAAGAAGTCTCAAAAATTATGAAGTATGCTTATGAGAATAACATACAAGTAACACCTAGAGGATCAGGAACTGGACTTGTTGGAGCGGCAGTTCCTATACATGGTGGAATTGTAATTGATTTGAGCAGTATGAATCAAATACTAGATTTAGATGAAGAAAACTTAACATTGACTCTAGAACCAGGAGTTCTTTTAATGGAAATATCAAAGTATGTAGAAGAACATGATTTGTTTTACCCACCTGATCCAGGAGAAAAGACTGCAACTATAGGCGGAAATATAAATACAAATGCAGGTGGAATGAGAGCAGTAAAATATGGAGTTACTAGGGACTATGTAAGAGGTATGGAAGTAGTTTTACCAAACGGAAAAGTAGTAGAGTTTGGTGGGAAAGTTGTAAAAAATAGTTCGGGATACAGCCTAAAAGATTTAATGGTTGGATCAGAAGGAACTTTAGGGATTATAACAAAGGCTACATTAAAACTTCTGCCATTACCAAAGAAAGCAATAAGCCTTTTAGTACCATTTAATGATTTAGGACAAGCTATAGATACAGTACCTAAAATAATAAAATCAAAATCAATCCCTACAGCAATAGAGTTTATGGAAAGAGAAGCGATAACTGCTGCAGAAGAGTTTTTAGGAAAGAAGTTCCCAGACAATTCGGCTAATGCATATCTACTACTTACATTTGACGGAAATTCTTTAGAGGAGGTAGAATCTGCTTATGAGAAAGTGGCTGATATATGTCTTGAACAAGGAGCTATAGACGTGTTTATATCTAACACTGAAGAGAGACAAGAGTCTATTTGGTCAGCTAGAGGAGCTTTTTTAGAAGCAATAAAGGCATCTACTACAGAAATGGATGAGGTTGACGTAGTTGTACCAAGAAATAAGGTTGCAGAGTTTGTTAAGTTTACCAAGGATGTAGAAAAGAAGAATGAAATAAGAATAAGAAGCTTTGGACATGCTGGAGATGGAAATCTTCATGTATATATATTAAGAGATGCTTTAGGAAAAGAGCAATGGGAAAAGAAGCTTAATGAATCTATGGAGGATTTGTATAGTAAAGCAAGAGAGTTGATGGGACAAGTGTCTGGAGAGCATGGAATAGGTTATGCTAAAAAGACTTATCTAAATGAATCTCTGTCAGAAGAAACAATAGAAATAATGAAAGGATTAAAAATGGCTTTTGACCCTAAAAACATTTTAAATCCAGACAAAATAGTTTAAAAAATTTTTTATTAGTGATTATTTATCAAAAAAGTGGGCATATAATAAATAAGAGTTTAAAAGAGAGAGTCTAAATTTAATATAGGGATGTTTTTGAAATTTATGTTGTGCTTTTTAGTGCTATGTGTTATCATGAGATATACGCTTGTGGGAAAAGTCTCATAAACGAGATTTAATACTGATTTAAACATTCCCTTAGGAGTCTAGAATCAATTTTAAATCTAAATTAAATTTTTATAGAAAAAAGGAGAATGTTTAAATGGCAGATAAGACTATTGTATGTAAAGATTGTTCAAAGGAGTTTGTTTTCACTGAGGGAGAGCAAGCATTCTACAAAGAAAAAGGATTCGAAAACGAACCAGTAAGATGCCCAGAGTGCAGAAAAGCTAGAAAGCAACAAAGCAACAACAACAGAGGATTCAGAAGATAATATTTGAATTTAAAAGACCTATAAGAGTAATCTTATAGGTCTTGTTTTTTTATCTAAACATATAGATTTAATTTTTTTATATAAGTGCGTATTGCATGAGCAACACCATTTTCTGTGTTCTTTAATGTAGTGAAAGAACAAAGTTTTTTGATTTCTTCTCTAGCATTCCCCATGGCTATGCTGTAATGGGCTACTTTAAGCATACTTAAATCATTAAAGCTGTCACCTATAGCCATTGTCTCATCTAAAGATACATTAAGGTGAGATGCAAGACATTTTAATGCATGTCCCTTTGAAGTTATAGATTGAGTGACTTCAAAGTTGTAGTCAGTAGAAGCAAAGGTAGCGAATTCGGGTTTACTATTGCAGTAATCCATAGCTTTTTGACGTTTGTCTTGGTCAAAAGTTACAACCTGTAGGTTAAGAGGCTTGTCCTCTACAGATAGAATTTCTTCAGCAGATGAAAGTACAAGCTTATTTGCTTGAGATTGTAATGCTCCAACTATATTAAGATGAAGGGCATCAGAGTAATTATATTTGTCTTTTGCTCTATAGAAATCATCCTTTAATGTATCAAAAGCTGTATCTAGATACATGTTGTTAAAGTCATTTTCTATTTCATAAAAATAATCATTTCTCTCAAGCCAATCAACAGCATCTTTAAGGGCTGATGAATCTAATTCAAAGGTTTCAAGGAATTCTCCATCTTTTGAGCACACTGAAGCACCATTGTTAGAAATGATATGAGTTTTTATTCCAGCTTCGTCTATAAGTGCTTTTGCATCGGCATAGTATCTTCCAGTACAGATAGATACCTCTATTCCAAGATTTTGAGCAAATTTTATTGCTTCTGCATTTTCACGGGATATTTTGTGGTCTGAGTGTAGTAAAGTTCCATCTAAATCTATTGCTATAAGTTTCATATAAATCCTCCTAAAGTTTAAATTATTCTGTTACTATCAAATTCACGTTATTTTCATCCAAGATCTTCATGAAATCTTCATTAGGCATTTTGTCAGTTATCATTATGTCTATGTCTTTTAAATCGCAGATCTTTATAAATGATGTTTTGCCAAGCTTTGAGTGATCTATGAGAAGTATTACCTCATCAGAATTTTTGATCACTTCTCTTATTATAGCTGCAGCATCCTCATAAATACCTGTTAATCCTTTTGAACTTAGGGATGAACCACCAATAAATGCTTTGTTAAAGTGATAGTTAGAAAGCATTGATAAAGTCGATGGGCCATAAAGATATCTATGATAAGTATTAAGGGTTCCACCCAATATGGTTATGTTCATATTAGAATTCTTAGATAAAATATCTCCTAAGTTTATAGAATTGGTAACTACGTTCAAATCATCAGTGATTATAAGTTCTGCTAAATTTTGAACTGTGGTAGAGGTATCCATAAATACAGCTTCACCTTGATTGATAAAGGATAGTGATTTTGTAGCTATTTTATATTTCTCTTCAGATTCTATAGAAAGTCGTTCTCTGTATGGTTTTATATCGTAATGTTCAGAGCTAGGGAGTATAGCACCTCCATGAGTTCTGACGATACATCCGTTTTTCTCTAAAAGAACTAAATCACGTCTTGCAGTATCCCTTGATACATCGTAAAGTTTGCAAATTTGATCTATACTTATACGCTTGTTCTCAGAGAGAAAATTCAAAATAGAATCCATTCTTTCCTGCTGAAACACCTCATTACCTCCTATCGAAATAAGTATTTCACTTAAATTATAAGATGATTTAGAAGAAATCTCAAGTTTTTATAAGTAATTTTAATTAAATATAAGTAATTGATATAAAATGTCTCATTTAAGGAAGATGAATAAGAAAAGTGATAAATGAAAACTATGAAATTTCTTTAAATGATTATGGATATATCTGCATTTATTTCTACTTGAATTAATAAAGATAATATAAGAGTAAAGTAGGAGGGCGATACCATATGGTATATGAAGAACAATTAATTACTTGTCCAGCAAGTATAAATTTGATGGGGGACCAACTGGCATACAATGGTGGTGTAATAATATCATTAACAATGGGAAAAAAATTCACTATGAGTATCAAAGGTAGAGGTGATGATACTATAAAACTCACATTTCCTAAGAGTACTTTAGAAATGCATATAAAAAATATTGAAAGTCAAAGGTTAGAAGGAGCAGAAGGATTTACAGAATATAACGGGGAAGCTTTGATTAACTTGATATTAAAAGAATTGAAGAAAAATAAAATCATGATATCTAAAGGGTTTGAAGCAGAATACAATTTTGATTTAGCTTCTTACGAAAAAAATAGTACAACCATAGCATTTGAGTTTTTAACTCTAAAAGGGATTAATAATATAAATAATTACAATTTAAGCGATGCTGATATGGAAAGCATAAATGAAAATATACAGGTAAGAAAAGGAAGGGGATACAGAGGTACTAGCGAAAGCTTTATGATGAATATGTGCAAAGAAAATCAAGGACATGTTCTCTATTGTCAAAGCTTAAAACACGAATCCATACCAGTGAATTACGATGGATATTCAATAATCATATCCTCTAATGATAATTTGAGTAGAAGAAACTTTGAGGAGGGAAAGATACGTCAATGTAATGATGCTCTTCAAAAGTTTCAAAGACTAGTGAATATATCTTCCTTATGCAACTTGTCTACATCGGAATTTGAAAAGTTTAAGGGCGTTTTAGATAAGGATACATTGAAGGTTGTTGCTTATGTAGTTTATGAAAACTCCATAGTGAAAAATAGTATTCAAAAATTAAAGAACGGAAATATAAAGGATGTGGGGATGATTATGAAAAAATCCCATGAAGAATTAAAAAATCTTTATGGGATAGTTAATGAGGAACATGATTTTATATTCAATGAAGCCATAAAGATAGAGGGGTGCATTGGAAGCAAGATGAGCGAAAGCTCCCTAGGAATGTGTAATTTGAGTATTGTAAAAGATGAGGCTGTAGATGATTTTAAGAAAAGGTTAGGAGAAGAATATAAGACTAGATACCATGAGGATTTAAGCTTTTATGTTCAGTCTCTCAAGAATAAATAATAGAGCAATTTCAAACAATAAACTATGACTAAATTAAAAGGAGCTATACATATGGTGAATTTTAAAAATATACAAAAGAATCGTATCTACAAAAATCTTTTTAATGGACAATGGGTAGAAAGTGATAGGGATGAAAATATAGAAATAAAGTCACCTATAGATGATAGTACTTTAGGCTATGTTCAAGCTATGACCAGGGAAGAGGCAGATAAAGCTATTGAAAATGCATATGATGCACAAAAATATTGGAAGCAGGTACCTATTAATAAGAGAGCAGACATTCTTCATAGAGCCGCCAGTATTTTAGAGGAAAATGCAGAGGAAATAGCTGAAGTTCTAACTATGGAAATAGCAAAGGATAAGAAGAGCTCACTGGCAGAAGTCACCCGTACAGCTGATTATATTAGATTTTCTGCTGATGCAGGAAAACAGCTTGAAGGAGAAACTATTCCTGGAGACAGTTTTCCTGGAATTGAAAAAACTAAAATATCTGTAGTGACTAGAGAACCTTTAGGTGTAGTTCTTGCCATATCACCTTTTAACTATCCAATAAACTTATCAGCATCAAAAATTGCGCCTGCTCTTATTTCAGGAAATTCTGTTATCCTAAAGCCGCCTACTCAAGGATGCATATCAGCATTATACCTAGCAGAGGTTTTTAATAAAGCTGGTCTTCCTAGAGGAGTTTTGAATACAATAACAGGAAAGGGTAGGGATATAGGAGATTATGTTGTGACTCATCCTAAAATAGATTTTATAAACTTTACAGGGAGTACAGAGATTGGTCAACATATTTCAAAAATAACTACCATGAAGCCTGTGCTTCTAGAACTTGGAGGAAAGGACGCAGCTATAGTTTTAGAGGATGCAGATTTAGATGAAGCAGCAAAGAATGTAGCAAATGGGGCATATTCATATTCGGGACAGAGATGCACCGCCGTAAAAAGAATTCTAGTAATGGAAAAAGTCGCAGATGAATTTTCAGCAAAACTCAAGAGATTGGTGGAAGAATTATCAGTTGGAGACCCTAGAGAAAATAAGGTCATAGGACCTCTTATCAATGATAAGTCTGCTGATTTTGTTATGGAGTTAATAGAAGATGCAGAGAAAAAAGGGGCGAAACTCCTAGTTGGCGGAAAGCGTGAAGGAAAGCTTATATATCCAACATTATTTGATTATGTGAATCTTGATATGAGAATAGCATGGGAGGAACCTTTTGGACCAGTGCTTCCTATAATAAGGATAAAATCCATAGATGAAGCTATAGAAATTGCAAATGAATCTAAATATGGACTTCAAAGTTCTATTTTTACAAAAGACATAGATAAAGCATTTTATATAGCAAACAAATTAGAAGTAGGAACAGTGCAAATAAACAATAAACCAGAAAGAGGGCCAGATCACTTCCCATTTTCGGGAGTGAAGTCGTCAGGAATGGGCACTCAAGGCATAAAATATTCTATAGAAGCTATATCCAGATTAAAGGCAGTGGTTTTGAATTTGAAAAAAGAAATATAGAAATAATAATGCAAGACATGTATCTTTATGTTTTATAGATATATGTCTTTTTTATTTTGAGTAAAAAAAGTGAACTGTCTCTATAGGTTGAGGGGAGAGGACAATCCACAATAATGAGTTCGATAATCTATAAAATTATTATGCCATATAATGGGTTTTCAAAGAATACATATATATTTCAAAGTTGTTATAAAAAGATTACAAAAATTTCTGGGTAGTTATAACTATTTAACCATTGAACTCTTAGGGTATGATTAAATATAATTATAAGTATAGATTAAAAGGTAAAGAGAGGATAGATATGAAAAAATTAATCCCTATGATTATGATAGTGATTCTAATGTCTACTTTCACTGGATGCAGCAGTCTTTATGAGGTTCCTGTAAATTTGATGAGGACGCCGAAGCTAAATGATAATTACATAAAAAATCAAAAGTATCTTACGGATAGCGAATTAAGGGTACTTATCCAAAGCTTTATGCCTGAAGGGTACAAGCTTTTGGAAGATAATAAGAGCATGGAGAAGCAAAGCATTTATGATTTAGACGTAGATGGGGACAAGAAAAATGAGTATGTAGTTTTAGTTAGAAATTCAAATAAAACTAATGTAGGATTTTTTGTGGTAAAGAGCAAATACGGAAAATGGGCAAAGGTATTTGAATGGATGGATGAAGGTATAGGAATTAAGACTGTAAAAGCCATCAGAGGACTAAATGATAAGGATATAAGACTACTTGTAGGAAATATGATAAATTCAAAGGGGCCTTCCGAATATTATCTTTTTAATTTTAAAGACAATTGGGATGGTTATTATGTTGATTTAGGAACGTGGAGTGAATTATCAATAGTACAAAGCACTGATGAAAGCATAAATTTTGTGGTGGAAAATAGGGATGAATCCATGATTTCAGACCTATATTCTGTAAGCTATGATGGAGAGAAGTTTACTTATAACAGTAGCGCAGACATTT
Source organism: Clostridium sp. (assembly GCA_022773025.1). Taxonomy (GTDB): domain Bacteria; phylum Bacillota; class Clostridia; order Clostridiales; family Clostridiaceae; genus Clostridium_X. The sequence goes on from JALEZF010000064.1 coordinate 45,249, forward strand.
ATCAAAGTAAGATAAATGAATATAAATCAATGATTGATGAATATGAAGGAAACGAGAGTGCTTGGTATTATTATATATATGCTAAATTAATGGCAGGACGTTATGAAGAAGCACTTAAGAATGTAAATGAATATCTAGGCAGGGATAAAAGCAGAGATTCTATTAAGATCAGTGAAGTAAAGTTTCAGGTACTGAAAGCAATGATATTATCAAAACTTGATAGAGCTAAGGAGGCTCAAGAGATTATTGACAAATATCAAGAATCATTCAAAGATCCAGAGGTTTTGTTTGCCTATGATGTAAAAGCATATGAATTTTATTACATTGCGGGAGTGGTGAGCAAAGGATTAAAAGATACAAAAATGGCTGATTACAATTTCAATAAAGCTTTAGATAGACTTGAAAAGACCTATGATAAAAAGATTACTGGATATCAAGAGATTATAAGTGAAGTGGTAGAAAGCTTAATAAAGGCGCAATAAAGTAGTTTTAGGAGGATGACGGATATGGACAAGATATTGGTAGTTGAAGATGAAGAGAATATAAGAAGTTTTATAGAAATAAATCTTACGGTAAATAAATTTTATGTAAAAGAAGCATCTTGTGGAGAAGAGGCATTTAAGGCATTAGAGAGTGAAGACTTTGATATAGTAGTTTTGGATATAATGCTTCCTGACATAAGCGGATTCAAGATTTGTGAAAGGATTAGGGAGGAGTATCCTAAGATAGCCGTTATAATGCTTACAGCTAAGAATCAAGATATAGACAAGATAATGGGACTTGAAAGTGGAGCCGATGATTATATGATAAAACCATTTAACCCCACAGAATTAGTATGGAGAATTAAGGCTTTGCTTAGACGAATAAAAGGTGTTGAAAAAGAAGATAATGATATCATAAAAGTAAATGAATTATCCTTAGATAAGAGGTCAAAAAAATTCTTTAAAAATGATAATGAAATAAAACTTACCTTAAAAGAGATGAATATAATGGAACTTTTTATGACCAATGTTGGAAAAGCATTTTCAAGAGACGAGCTCTTAGATAAAATTTGGGGTGAGAATTTTTATGGTGATGTAAAAACTGTAGATGTCCATATAAGAAGGCTTAGGGAAAAAGTAGAAGATAGCCCATCAAAACCTAAATATATAGAAACCTTATGGGGATTTGGTTATAGGATGAGAGAGAGATGATAAAAAGTATAAAAAAGAGAATACTAACATATTATTTAATCGCTATATCTATAACAGTAGGAATACTTGGTGTGTTTTCTTGGTACAGCTTGAGGGAATATTATTATAGAAGCATATCTCACAATATGAGTGAACAATTAGATGTAGCAAACACATTTTTCAATAAGTATCTAAAAACAATGCCTTTGAGAAAAGCTTCAGAAGAAGTGGCGGATACATTATTTGTAAATACTAATATTCAAATACAAGTTATAGATGAGGACAAAAGTTTAGTATTGGATACTCTAGGCATAAGTGATATAGATTTTAAGAGTGATCCTTATATAGATAGGGTGCTGAAGAATAATGAGAATATAACTATAAACGGAAAGCTCCTAAGCTACAGTGATGACAATGTAATGATAATAATGAAGCCTATAACAAGCAAAAGTACCGATGGTGTAATTCGGTTTATTACATCCTTAGAAGAAGTAGACAAGGCACTAGACAGGATAGGTGGATTTATAATACTCATAGCAATTTTAATAATAGCAGTCATATGTATGATAAGTGCACAGATATCAAAAAGTATAATAGGACCTCTTCTAAAGTTAAACGATACAGCTAAGAGAATGGCTAAGGGAGAATATACAGTAAAGGCAGAAAAGGTTTATGATGATGAGATTGGCAATCTTTCTGACACGCTAAATGGAATGTGTAAGGAAATTTTAAAAAGTGAGAAACTAAAAAATGATTTTATATCATCTATATCTCATGAACTAAAAACCCCTCTTACATCTATAAAAGGATGGGGAACCACCTTAAAGATAAAAGAGCTTCAATCAGAACAGATGATGGAAAAAGGACTTAATATAATCATCAGCGAAAGTGACAGGCTCACTGGGCTTGTAAATGAACTTTTAGATTTTTCAAGATATGAAACGGGAAATATAAGTCTTAAACTTGAAAAGTTCAATATGGACACCTTGCTACAAGATATATGTGTTCAGATGAAGCCTAGAACTGAAAGAGCAGGTGTTGAATTAATCTATGAGTATGGAAACCTAGGAGAAATTACTGCTGACAAAAACAGATTAAAACAGGTTTTTATAAATCTTGTAGATAATTCTATAAAGTTCTCTAAGAATGGAAAGGTAAAAATATCTTCTAGAAAGATGGGAAGCTTTTTGCAGGTATTCATAGAGGATAATGGTTGTGGTATAAAAGAAGAAGATTTAGCAAAGGTAAAACAAAAATTCTTTAAAAGCTCCTTAGACACTCCAGGAAACGGAATAGGCTTAGCCCTATGTGATGAGATTTTAAAACTTCATGGAGGAAGGCTGAAGCTAGAAAGTGAATATGGCAAAGGAACTAGAGCCACTGTAGAGTTAAAATCTTAGAAATAATAAATTTAAATTAATGTAATAGGAAAACTTTAAGGTTGACACGGAAGAGAATATCAACTAAAATTATTTTTAGTAATTAAATATATGCTTTAAATTGGTACAGAGAGACCAGAAAGAGGTATGAGATGAGATTATATGCTTTTTGTTATACACAAAAACAAAATATTGTGCAGCAGAATTTAGCGGAAATGCTAAATCTAATTGTCATTAAATTTAATAAGAATAGATACAGGATAGTGAGAGAATTATCGTAAAAGGTAATGCTCTTATTATCCTTTTTTTATGTAGCAATATAGAAATAGAGGGGAGAAATAAGAAATGGTAGCGAAGCTTATATTAGAAAATGGAAGAATCTTCGAAGGAAAGGCTTTTGGATATATTAGTGATACAGTAGGAGAGGTAGTATTTAATACAGGAATGACAGGATATCAAGAAATCCTTACAGATCCATCCTACTATGGACAGATAGTTACTATGACATATCCGCTTATAGGAAACTACGGAATAAACTTAGAGGATCTAGAATCAGCATCTCCTAAGGTTAAAGGATTTATAGTTAGAGAAGCTAGTGATGAGCCTAACAACTGGAGATGTGAGCTTACACTTGATGCATATCTAAAAGACAATAAGATAATGGGAATTCAAGGGATAGATACAAGAGCTTTAACAAAGCTCTTAAGAAATCACGGAACTATGAGAGGAATAATAACAACTAAGGAGCTTGGATTAGAAGAAGCACAAAATCTAATAATGGGATTCTCAAACAAAGAGGCAGTAAAGAATGTAACTCCAAAGGAAAGCTATGTAATTGAAGGTGAAGGACATCATGTAGCAGTTATGGACTTTGGAATAAAAGCAAATATACTTAGATGCTTCAAAGAAAGAGGCTGTAAAATTACTGTATTCCCAGCCCATGCGACAAGCGAAGAGATATTAGATGTGAATCCAGACTTAGTATTCTTATCTAACGGCCCTGGAGACCCAGAGGATTTAGATGGAGCAATAGAAACTATAAAGAATCTTGTAGGAAAGAAACCTATAGCAGGAATATGCTTAGGACATCAGCTTTTAGCCTTAAGTCTTGGAGGCAAGACTGGAAGATTAAAGTTTGGACATAGAGGATCAAATCATCCAGTTAAAGATTTAGAAGAGAACAAGATATTTATAACATCTCAAAATCACGGATATGTTGTTACAGAAATGCCACAGGGAATGAAGGTAACTCACATAAATGTAAATGATGAAACTATTGAGGGAATGAGACATGAGACAATGCCAATGTTCAGCATTCAGTTCCACCCAGAAGCATGTCCAGGACCAAGAGAAAATCAATACTTATTCGATAAATTTTTAGGTTTAATATAGGGGAGGAGAGAGTAGTATGCCATTAAATAAAGATATTAAAAAAGTTTTAGTTATAGGATCAGGTCCAATAATCATAGGTCAGGCAGCAGAATTCGATTATTCAGGAACTCAAGCTTGTGAAGCATTAAGAGAAGAAGGAATAGAAGTAGTACTAGTTAATTCTAACCCAGCTACAATAATGACAGACAAAGAAATCGCAGATAAGGTTTATATAGAGCCACTTACAGTAGAATTCGTTGAGAAGATAATAGAAAAGGAAAGACCAGACAGCGTTCTTGCAGGAATGGGCGGACAGACAGCACTAAACTTAGCTGTAGAACTTTCTGAAAAGGGGATACTTGAAAAATACGGGGTAAATGTAATAGGAACTTCCATTGCATCTATAAAGAAAGGTGAAGACAGAGAGCTTTTCAAAGACCTTATGGATGAAATAAATGAGCCAATAATAGAGAGTGACATAGTTACAACTCTAGAGCATGGAATGGAGTATGCAAATCAAATAGGATACCCAGTTATAGTAAGACCAGCTTACACACTAGGGGGAACAGGCGGCGGAATCGCAGAAAATGAAGAGTCATTAAAGATTATATTAGAGTCAGGACTTAAACTAAGTCCAGTTGGTCAAGTACTTCTTGAAAAGAGCGTAAAGGGATGGAAAGAAGTAGAGTACGAGGTTATGAGAGATGGTGATGGAAACTGTATCACAATATGTAATATGGAGAACATCGATCCTGTTGGAGTACATACAGGAGATAGTATAGTTGTAGCACCAAGTCAGACTTTATCAGACAAAGAGTATCAAATGCTTAGAACAGCATCAATAAACATAATAAATGCTGTAGGAATAGAGGGAGGATGTAACGTACAGTTTGCACTTCACCCAACAAGCTTCAAATATGCTGTAATTGAAATCAACCCAAGAGTTAGTAGATCATCAGCTCTTGCATCAAAAGCAACAGGATATCCAATAGCAAAGCTTGCTACAAAGATAGCTTTAGGATATACCCTAGATGAGATAAAGAATGCAGTTACAGGAAAGACTTATGCATGTTTTGAACCAACGCTCGACTACGTAGTAGTAAAGATTCCAAAGTGGCCTTTCGATAAATTCAAGAAGGCAGATAGAATACTAGGAACAAAGATGATGGCAACTGGAGAGATAATGGCTATAGGTTCAAACTTTGAAGCAGCTCTTCTAAAGGGGGTACGTTCTTTAGAAATCGGACAATACTCACTAGAGCATAAGGCTTCAAGAACTTACTCAATGGAGCACCTTAAAAAGAGAGTTATAACTCCAGATGACGAAAGATTATTCGCACTAGCTGAAATTCTAAGAAGAGGATACTCTATAGAAAAGGTATGTGAAATCACAGGAATGGATAAATTCTTCGTGAACAAAATCAAATATATCGTAGACCAAGAAGAAAGACTAAAAAATAGCTCAGTTGATGATTTAAATAAAGAATGGTTATTTGAACTTAAGAGAAAAGGATTCTCTGATAAGGCAATAGCTGATTTCTTAAAAGCTACACCAGAAGAGATTCTAGAGCTTCGAAACATATGGAAGATAAAAGTAGGCTACAACATGGTTGATACCTGCGGAGGAGAGTTTGAAGCATTATCACCATATTATTACTCAGCTTATGGAGTAGATGATGAGGTTGTAGTAAGTGACAAGAAAAAGGTTATAGTTATAGGTTCTGGTCCTATAAGAATAGGTCAGGGAATAGAGTTTGACTACGCTTCAGTTCACTGTATAAAAGCCCTAGAAAACATGGGAATCGAAACAATAATCATAAATAATAACCCAGAGACAGTAAGTACAGACTTTGATATCTCAGATAAGCTATACTTCGAACCACTTACAGAAGAAGATACACTAAATATAATAGAGAAAGAAAAACCATTAGGAGTTATTCTTCAGTTTGGTGGACAGACAGCTATAAAGCTTGCAAAATTCTTCGAAGAGAAAAAGGTTCCTGTGTTAGGAACACTTCCAAGTCACATAGATGAAGCGGAAGATAGAGAAAAGTTTGATGAAATACTAGAAAAACTTGATATAAAGAGGCCAAAGGGAAAAGCTGTATGGTCTGTTGAAGAGGGAATGAAAGAAGCAGAAGCTTTAGGATACCCAGTGCTTGTTAGACCTTCATATGTACTTGGCGGACAGGGAATGGAAATCACTTACGAAGAAAAAGAACTTAAGGCATACTTAGAGGGAGCTTTCATAAGAGATAGCAAAAATCCAGTATTAATAGACAGATACTTACTAGGAAGAGAAATAGAAGTAGATGCTATATGCGATGGAGAAGATATATTAATCCCTGGAATAATGGAACACTTAGATAGGGCAGGAATACACTCAGGGGATAGTGTAACTATATATCCAAGCCAAAATATAAATGACCAAATAAAAGCAGCAGTTTTAGATTACTCAAGAAAGCTTGCACTAGAATTAAAAGTAATGGGTATGATAAACATTCAGTTCATAGAATTCAAAGGAGAACTTTATGTAATAGAAGTTAACCCAAGAGCAAGTAGAACAGTTCCATATATAAGCAAGGTTTCAGGAGTGCCTATAGTTGATATAGCGACAAGAGTCATGCTTGGAGAAAAGATAAAGGACATCGGATATGGAGTAGACATTTATAAAGAGCCTGAAGTTATATCAGTTAAGGTTCCAGTATTCTCAACTCACAAGCTAGGAAAAGTAGAAGTAAGTTTAGGACCAGAGATGAAATCAACAGGAGAAGTTCTAGGACTTGGACATACAGTTGAAGAAGCTCTTTATAAGGGATTTGTAGCAGCAGGAACTTATATGATGGAGTCATCAAAGAGAATATTAGCTACAGTTAATAACAAAGATAAGAAGGAATTCTTACCGATAGCAGAGAATTTAAGTAAATTAGGCTACACTTTTGTAGCGACATCTGGAACAGCAGCTCTTTTAAGAGAAGCAGGAATAGAAGTTACAGAAGTTAGAAAGATAAATGAAGAAAAGCCAAACATACTAGATTTAATAGAAAATGGAGAAATTGATCTTGTAGTCAACACTCCAACAAAGGGAAATGACTCATCTAGAGATGGTTTCAAAATAAGAAGAACAGCTATAGAGCGTTCAATCCCAGTTATTACATCAATAGACACTTTAATCGCCATAACTAGAATCGAAGGAAAAGACATAAAGATAAAAGACCTAGATGTAATAAGCCTATAATATAAAAAAACATAATATAAGACCGACTTTGATATTGGATGACAGGACAAAAATATAGCATCTAGTGTTAAAGTCGGTCATTTTAGTTTCTAAAATATTCATTTGGGGGGATAGGTAGATGGATTTTTACAAGGAGGACTTACAAAATTTAGACATATTGCAAAGGAATCGAATGGAGCCAAGAGCATACTTTTTTGACTATGGAAGCTATAAAGATGCTTTAACTTTCAATAAGACAAAAAGTATAGGATACAAGAATTTAAATGGTAATTGGAAATTTGCTTTCAGCACAAATCCATATAGAGGACCAGAGGGTTTTGAAAAGGAAGATTTTAATGATGATGACTGGGAAAGTATAAAGGTTCCAGGTTATTGGCAGCTTCAAGGGTATGGTCATCCACATTACACAGATGATATGTATATATTTCCTGTAAACCCACCTAAGGTTCCAACTACAGAGAATGAAACGGGATTTTATAGAAGGACTGTTTACATAGATGGAGAATGGCTAAAGGACCAAGTGATATTGAGATTTGAAGGGGTAGATAGCTCTTATCATTTATGGATGAACGGAGAAGCTGTAGGTTATAGTGAAGGTAGTAGACTTCCTTCAGAATTTGATATAACACCATATGTCAAGGAAGGGGAAAATGTAATAGCAATTAAGGTTTATAGATGGTGTAGTGGAAGTTACTTAGAAGACCAGGATATGTGGTGGCTCAGTGGGATTTTTAGAGATGTATCAATACTAAGAAGGCCAAAGACGCAAATAAGAGATTACTTTGCTAAAGGAATCTTAGATGAAACTTATGAAAATGGAATCTTAGATTTAGAAGTTGAAGTGGAATTTCATGAGGAAGCTGACCTTAGCTTAGAAATAAAACTTTTAGATGACAATAATAAAGTAATTGAAGAAAGAAAAACACCTGTAGAAAAGAATTTGTACAGAGCTCTAATCATACCCAAGGTAAAGAAATGGAGTGCAGAGACGCCCTATCTATACAAGCTCCTTATAGCACTTAAAAAAGGTGATGAAATAATAGATATTGTATCTCAAAGGATAGGTTTTAGGAAAGTAGAGATAAAAGATGGGCTTCTTCTTTTGAATGGCAAAGATATATTGCTTAAGGGAGTGAATCTTCATGACCACCATGAAATCTTAGGGAGAATATATCCTAGAGATCTCATGATAAAAGATATAAAGCTAATGAAACAGAACAATATAAATGCTGTGAGATGTTCTCATTATCCTAAGAGTCCTGAATTTTATGATTTATGCGATGAGTATGGTCTTTATGTCATGGATGAAACGGACCTAGAAACTCATGGCTTTCAGTATGTAGGAAATTTAAGTACCATAAGTGACGATGAAGCTTGGAAAAAAGCTTATGTAGACAGGGCACGAAGAATGGTAGAGAGAGACAAAAACTATACTAGTATAATCATGTGGTCATTAGGAAATGAGTCTGGATTTGGATGCAACTTTAGGGCCATGGCAGAATATTGTCACGAAAAAGATGATACAAGACTTGTCCATTATGAAGAAGATAGAGAGGCGGAGGTAGCTGATGTCATAAGCACCATGTATAGCTCTGTTGAAAGGATGATGGAAAATGGAGAGAAATCATTAGAAAAACCACATTTACTATGTGAATATGCCCATGCTATGGGAAATGGTCCAGGAGGACTTAGAGCTTATCAAGACTTATTCTACAAATACAAAAGACTTCAGGGAGGATTTGTATGGGAATGGCTTGAGCATGGAATAAAACAAACTAATGAGAATGGACAAAGCTATTATGCTTACGGAGGAGATTTTGGAGATTATCCTAATAATTCTAACTTTGTAGTAGATGGTTTAGTTCATGCAGATAGAAGACCTACTCCAGGACTTGAGGAATACAAGAAGGTTATAGAACCGCTGACCATTTCTATGGAAGATTTGGCAAAGGGAATATTTGTTGTGAAGAACTTGTATGACTTTATAGATTTAAGCCATCTAGAAGCCTCCTATTCCATTTTGTGTAATGGAAAGGTAATATATCATAATGTGAAGTCTCTACCTATTATAAAGCCTTATGACAAGGGAATAATGGTATTAGAATATGATAAGCCAGAGGTGTTAGAGGAAAATAGCACATATTACTTAAATATAGAGTTCATTTTAAAGAACAGCAATGGATGGGCAAATAAAGGTCACTGCGTAGCTAAGGAACAATTTCAACTTCCTTGGAAGAATGAAGCTACAATTGTTCCTTTGAATAGGCACATGACGGTTGCTCAGGAAAATAACGTCCTTTCTATAAAGGGAGAAGAATTTAAAATTGAATTTGACCTAATAGAGGGTGAATTATGCAAATGGGAGTGTAACGGAGTAGAGTTCTTAGAAAAAGGACCTAAATTCAATGTGTGGAGAGCCACCATAGATAATGATATGTATGCGGTTAAAAAATGGAAAGCGGCTCATTTGGATTTGTGCAAAGAATACGTGGAAAGCACTTCATGGCTTGAAGGGGATAATTGCATCATAGTAAATATAAACACATATTCAGCCCCTCCATCTTACTCATATGGATATAGTTTAAGCTATGAGTATAAGGTTTATGGTGATGGACATATAAAGATAAATTTAAATGGAATACCAAAAGGGGAGTTCCCTGAAATGCTCCCAAGAATAGGACTTAAACTAAATATAAATAAAGAGTTATCTAATGTATCTTGGCATGGAAGAGGACCAGGAGAATGTTACTGCGATAGTAAAGAAGCTAATTTTTACGGAGTATATGAGGATAAGGTAGAAAATCTTCACACGGACTATGTATATCCACAAAGTAATGGCAATAGAACAGATGTGAAATGGGTTGCTTTAAATGAAGATTCAGGAATTGGATTCTTAGCTAAGGGAAATAAACTTGAGTTTTCAGCGTCCTATTACACAGAAGAGGATTTGGATAAGGCTAAGCACACTTATGAACTAAAGAAGAGAGACTTTATCACTTTGCATTTAGACTATGAGCAAAATGGTCTAGGAAGCAATAGTTGTGGTCAAGCTCAACTTTCTCAATATAGAGTAGAACCTAAAGAATTTAAGTTTAGTATTGTGCTTAAGGCTTTTGATAACAATGTACAAAGTGGAGCTGAGGCAAACAAAAGCATATTAAATCCTTAAATTAAATCCTCACTCCTTAGAAAGTTGAACTATTTTTTATATTAGTTTAAAATGGAAGGTAATGAAAAAAGGGGGAAATAGGAGTGAGTACGTGTATATACTATTTTACTGCAACAGGAAATTCTTTGTATATTGCAAAAATGCTTGGAAACATAATACCTGACAGTAAAATTCTTTCTATACTTCAGTCTAGTAAAAAAGAGAAAACCAGTGTAGAGGCAGATAAAATTGGTTTTGTATTTCCTTTGTATTATGGAGGTATTCCTAGAGTTGTAGAGCAATTTATAAAAAAGCTAGATATAAAGGGAAATCCTGAAATATTTGCCATAGCTACAAGGGGAAGCAGCACTGGAATGCTAAAAAGTCAAATTAATAAGCTCATGATGCCAAAAAATTTGCAATTAAATTATTTGACCTATATAAATATGCCATCAAATTATGTGAGACTTTATGATATGAAGGGAAAGCAGGAAAATAAAAATATAATACTAAATGCTAAAGATGAGGCCATAAAAGCAGCCCACGAAATTGAAACGGGCATAAACAAAGTTGAAAAAGATTCTATTGTAGCAAGCTTAATATATAAGCCTATGTATAAGTTATGGAAAAAATCTTTGCGTAGAAAAGATACAAACTTCACTATCAATAATGACTGTAATCGTTGCGGAACCTGTGTGAAGATATGTCCTGTAAATAACATAATCTTAGATGATGGAAATCCAAAATGGCTTCATAATTGTGAGGACTGTATGGCATGCATCCATATATGCCCTAAAAAAGCTATAAACATAGGAACAAAAACAGAAAAAAGAAGCAGATATAGAAACCCATTTGTAGATGTTAAGGAAATAATAGATCAAAAGATTACAAAAGAAGATATAACTTACTAAACTTATATAATCAAATAAGGAAAAGTTAAAGAGATCATGAAAAGAAGTAGGGTAGGCCTTAAAAGCTTATCCTATTTTATTTTTTTCATAAAATATTACAATAGTATTGACAAACGAACATGTGTTCTGTAAAATAAATATTGTGATGATGCATAATATTTTTACTTCAGAATATATATTATTAAAGTGATATTCAAAGGAGAGAGAAACATGAAGAAGAAAAGTGGGTTGTTTGTAAAGATAAATTATAAGAATGAACTAAATAGTATGGGACAGAAGGCAGAACTTAAGCATCAAAGGGGAACGGGAGAACTGAACAAATACTTATTCTGTGCAGGAACATATAATAAAGATGGTGGCACTATGATATTTAGAGCCAATGATATAGAAGAAGCAAAATATATTGTAGATAATAATCCATTCGTTAATATGGCCAGATATAGCTATGAGATATTAAGTAGAAACAGCATTGTTTTAAGTTAAGAGTTATTTAGATCAAGAGCTAAGAGTGACATAGTGAAGAGTTTGAACGGAAATTTTGAGAATGCGGCAATAGTTTTTGATATATTTAAGATTTATTTTTTAGTTGAACGGGATAGAATGATTCTTTATATAAAAAGCTCCATGAAGTGTATATTGCTTCATGGAGCTTAATTGCGTTTAGATATCTAAAAGATTTTTTTGGTATTCTGCATACATGGACCTTAGAAGTGCCATCTTTTCATCTAATTCTATTTGAAGATTAGATACTGTATCATAATCTTTTTCAGCTATTGCAGTTTTTATTCTAGTGAATAAGCTTTTGCTTGTGTAGCTGTCTTTCATTAGATAATATCTTAAATCATTTATTATCATCCAGTTCTTTACATCTAGGTCTAGGGCTTTGTCATATTGATGAAGCATCTTGTAAGAACGGATTTCATCCATATAGTTTGAAAGTATCCTATTCTTTATTTCAGTAGCCCATTTATTAGTTGAGCTTAATCTGAAACTGTTTATTACAGCATCAGTGAATACGTCATTTGCAGTTAATACAGAAAGCTTCTCTTTATACTTTGTAAATGCACTAAAATTTTCATGAACTGTAGCAGGTGCTTTTCCAAAGAATTTAGTTCTTTCTTCTTCGGTATAATCATCAAATACATCTTCTTCAGATCTATAAGCTCTTTCTTTCTCAAGGTAATTTGAAGTTTCTCCTGGTTTCTTAGAAAGTTCAGCTAAAAGCTCTTCATCTGAAAGATTAGATTCTAAAGCGTATCGTATTCCATCGCACATAGCCATGTAAGTTACAGCCATAGCTAAATAAGTGTTAGTGTAAGGGTTAGGGCTTCTAAGTTCAAATCTTGTTGCAAGAGGATTGTCATTATCTCTTACAACTCCAACAAGTACTGTTCTGTTTCTTGAAGGAACTTCTACGCTTCTACCTAAAGAAGTAACGATACATATAGGAGCTTCAAATCCAGGTTTTAATCTTCTTAGAGAATCGTTAGTTGAAGATATGAAAGGATTCATTATCTCGTAATTTTTAAGGACTCCCATAATAGCGCCATAACCTATTCCACTTAGGAATTGATCTTCTTTTCCAGCAAATAAATTGATTCTTCTGCCATCCTTTAGCTTTAATGCAACACCTATATGAATGTGTTTTCCATTACCTGCAACTCCATCGATAGGCTTAGCATTTAAAGTAACTTCTAGTCCGTTTCTTCTGAATGTTTCTTGAACTAAATCTCTCACCCAAAGTTCGTTATCAGCAGCTTGTATAGCGGTAGAATATTTCCAGTCTATTTCAAGTTGTTCCATTATGTGATTTAGGCTTCCTGTTTCAGTAAGTTTAGCCTTTATACCACCAACTTCTTTATGACCCATTTCAGGTTCTAGACCGTAATTTTCCATAATCATTAAAGTTTGTTCCATAGCAGTTCTTACACAGCCAGTTGTCTTTTTCCAATATTGTTCTTGAAGAGTTTGAGACGTTGAAAGTTCTTCAGTTTCGGCTTTGTCATTTGGAGTCTTAACCCAAAATTCAAGCTCTGTTGCAGAAGTTGCTACTATTTCAGATATATCATCAACTGTGATACCGAATGATGTTAGGCTTTCAGGATGTTTTGCCAATAATTCAAGAAGAGATGATTTAAAATAATCAATAGAATTTTTTAATATCTTACGAGAGTCAACAAATTTGTTGCAATGCTTTAAGAAGCAAGGAATTCTAATTGTTCCGATTGGGTTTCCAGTGATTGCATCGATATTTTCATAATTGTAGTCTATGAACCAATTACAATCTAAATCAGATATCATGTCAACTTTTGCATTGTTTAAAGATGCTATTCCAGGAAGGGCAACTGAGGAACCATCTGTTTGAGCAGCGTGTCCATATAGAAAGTTGTCCATATCCTCTAAAAATACTTTTATAGGGATTCTTTCGTCGGTGTCATTTCCTGATAAATCTACTCCTATTAAAGAAACAAATTTAATTTCGGGATGGTTTTCGATTATATTACTTAGACTTTTAGGACAATGGGATTCTTTTGGTATAAAATACAGTAATTCATTTTTCATACTAGAAATCCTACATATTTATAATGTAAGATTTTTTCACATCCTTTCACTAATAATTCTTTTAAATAAAAATCAGGAATACACAAAAGTACGTACTTAAATTAAAATAAAATATAAAAACATTCTAGTATAAAGCGTATGATGTGTCAATATAAAAAGATATAATTCACGCAATAATGAAAATTTATGAATTATAGTATGTATGAAAAGGTATAGAATTGACAATTAGTTAAAATAATTAGAAAAAGAATAAAAACATAGAAAACAGATAATTGTGAATATAATAGTATTTTTCGGGATTTTAGTTATAATAATTATTGATAGCCTAATTGAAGAGTGGTTATAATTATAGAGAAGGTTTTGAAAGGAGAGATATTATGATAAATCCTGTAGTTACTATAAAAATGAAAGACGGAGGTATAATAAGAGTTGAATTATACCCTGAGGTAGCGCCAAATACAGTTAATAATTTTATATCTTTAGTTAAGAAAGGATTCTATGATGGCTTAATATTCCATAGAGTTATCCCAGGTTTCATGGTACAAGGAGGATGTCCAGAGGGTACTGGAATAGGTGGTCCTGGATATGCAATAAAAGGAGAATTTGCAGCTAACGGCTTTAAAAATGACCTTAAACACGAAAGAGGAGTTATATCAATGGCAAGAGCTATGAACAAAGATTCAGCTGGAAGCCAATTCTTCATAATGGTAGCAGATGCTCCACACTTAGATTCTCAATATGCAGCCTTTGGTAAAGTTATAGAAGGAATGCACGTTGTAGATACAATAGTTTCTACAAAGACTGACCGTATGGATAAACCATATGAAGATCAAATTATGGAAAGTGTAGTTGCAGAAACATTTGATACTGAGTATGCTGAACCACAGAAATTATAATAGAAGGCAGGTACAGCTATGAACAATAAGAGGCTTCTTTTAGTATATGGATTATCGAAAGAAGAAATAGATTTTTTATCTATATCAAAAATAGAGTATATAGATATAAGACCTGATATGGCATCCTGTAAAATAGCCGACATAATAAATGGTAAGGCTCATATGGGAACTATGCCTAAGCTTCCCGAGGAAAAAGTTATACTTATGAATGGTTATAACCAGAATGAAATAATGAATATGGTTAACCTTATAAGAGCTGGTATCGGTAAAGCACCAATACTTGCAGCAGTAACAGAGAATTCAAGCAAATGGTCTTTTGATTATCTATTAAACCATTTAATCGAAGAGAGAGAATGGTATAGGAATAATTCTAAAAAATAGTATTTTGTTTAGAGAGGACGATAAAGGTGAGCAGAGTAGGAGAGAAAATAAAGAGGGCTAGAGAAGAAAATAAAATGACTCAAAAACAGCTTGCCAAAAAACTTGGAGTATCTGAAAGTTTCATAAATGAAGTTGAGATTGGAAGAAAGATCATCAATGAGAATATGATTACAAAAGTATCCAAGGTTTTAAATAAAAATATAAATGACATAGGCATGTCTGTGGAAGAGGAAGCTGGAAACAGTAGAGAAGTTCCATCGGTTTATGATAAGCAGTCTAAAGCTGCGCCAAAAGAGGAAGTTAAAGATATCTGGAACAAAGCTTTTGGAGATGTTATGAGAAATGTGCCAGTATATGATTATACGTTGAAAAATCTTAAGGGATATAGAGAGATGGCAGTTCACTCAAACAAGATAGAAGGTTTTAATCAAGATAAGGTATTCTTTTTGGAAATTTCCGATGAGGATATGGCTGGATATAGAATTCAAAAGGGTGATATAGCCTTTTGTGCAGCGATAAAAGAAATTGAGAATAACAGCATATGTTTTGTAGAATACAAAGGCATCAGAGCTGTGAGAGCTGTAAAGAAGCTAGACAATACAAAAGTACTTCTTTTGAACAATTCCAGAGGAGATGTGAGGACAGAAACTTTAAACATAAAAGATATAAAACCTCTAGGAAAACTATTAAAACTTGAAATAACACTTAAAGGTTAAAATTGCTTTTGAGCAAAACAAGAAACTTTAGGAGAAATCCTAGGGTTTTTCTTTTTGTAAATATAAAATATTTCAAGGAGTTAGGAAAGTTTTTTCACCATTTAGAGAGAAGATTCATAATTATATACTGTATAGAAAAAAATGGGAGTGAGTAACATATTAGCAGATGCAACGGTAAATTTAATTTTAAAGTTACCGCCTGAATTAAGGGAAAGATTATATAAACTTTCTACGGAAGATGTGTTTATGCCAGGACAGGTAGAATTCATAGTGATCTTTGGGGAAGAGGTAGAACTTGTAAGAGAATCTACACAAGAGTTTGGTGGAACTTTTGAAAATTTAGGATTTGGATATGGAATCATATATCTTCCGATTTTAAAAATAGACAATATCTTTAAAATAAAAGGGGTAGATTATGTTGAACTTCCAAAAATACTTTTCACATCCTATGCTGTAAGCAATAGGGTATCTTGTGTCAATGAAGCATGGACTGCATATGGATTAAGTGGAGAAGGTGTACTGGTAGGATTTATAGATTCAGGTATAGATTATACACATCCGGCTTTTGACGATGAGAATGGGAGAACACGAATAGAGTATATATATGATTTATCCCAAGGAGGAAAGGTATGGAATAAGGAACAAATTCAAAAGGCTATTGACTCGCCAAACCCACTAAGCGTAGTAGATGAGGTTGATGATAATGGACATGGTACCCATGTAGCAAGTATAGCATGTGGAGGTGGAAAAATAAGCCCTGTATATTATGGCCCTGCATACAAGAGTTCCATTGCGATGGTAAAAATAACTCCTAAGGGAAGCTTAAATATGGGAACAAGTACCCTTATAATGAGGGGAATTAAATTCCTTATAGATAAATCCAAGGAATTAAATAAGCCCCTAGTTATAAATTTAAGTCTAAGTACTAGTAGTGGTGCACACAATGGCAAGAGTTTGTTTGAGAAGTATATAGAAACAGTAAGTGCATTGGAGCCAATAGTTTTTGTAGCGGCGGCAGGAAATGATGGAGATACAGCTCAACATGTGGGTGGAATACTTAATGAAACACAAGATATATCTTTGAATATATCTAAAGATGAATCAAGTATAGCTATACCTTTATATAAAGGATTACTAAGTAATATAAGCATTGAAATAATAAATCCAGCCTCACAAAGTAGCGGAGTAATAGAAGTTAAAGAAGATTTTTTTGATAGGCAGGTAGGAAATGACCGAGTTCTAATATACTATACAGGTCCGAAACCCTTTGATATAGACGGAGAAATTGTAATAAGTATGATTTCTCCAGAAAATCAATTCTTATTAAGTGGAGTATGGACTATTAGAATTAAATTGTTAAATAAATTACCTAGTATATATAATATGTGGATTTCAGTAACAGCTAGTTTAAATAAAGAAACAAAATTTTTTAATCCTGATATATACAATACCTTAGGTATACCTGCTACAGTTGAAAATGTTATATCTGTTGGAAGCTATAATCCTTTTACAGGAAATATATCATCTTTTTCTGGCAGAGGGTCTATAGCTAATCAAGTATTAAAACCAGATATAGTTGCTCCAGGAGAGAATATAGAGGCAGCAATTCCTAAAAGTAGATATGGAACTAAGACAGGAACATCTATGGCAACACCAGAAGTGTCGGGCATATGTGCATTACTTCTAGAATGGGGGATTATTAAAGGCAATGATGTGATACTTTATGGAGAAAGGTTAAAGTACTATCTTGTCAAAGGGGCCAAAAGAGAAAGAACTGATGTAGTATATCCGGATCCTGTTTGGGGATATGGAGAAGTATGTTTAAATAATGCTCTGAATTTGTTAAAGATTAATAGGGGGAATTAATATGGATATAAAATTTGATACAGTGTCCGATAATAACAGTTTAAATGAGTGTGCTAAAAAGTTTTATGATAACGGTTATACTAGTGTTATAGCAGCATATTCGGGAGACTTAGTAGGAGCCTTAAAAAATATAGATTATGCCTGTGCATTCATAATAAATGATGATACTGCTGTAGTTATTGTAAAGATAGGGAAGGTTTATAGTCTTATAGATGATGTAAAAGAAATACGATATGTGGATGCTATAACTCCATTTACCTTAAATTATATTTCTCCCCTTGAAGCATCAAATATAACACCTTTTCATGACAATCCCTTTTTAAAACTTACTGGTAGGGGAGTTATAGTGGGAATTATTGATACAGGTATTGATTATTTAAATGAGGAGTTTATATACGAAGATGATACTACAAAAATATTTGCAATATGGGATCAAAGTCTTCCAATTACACCAGGTCAAATAGATGTAGGACTTGGAAGCTATTATAACAGGGATGATATTAATAAGGCAATTAAGCTTTATAAAGATGGTGGTGATCCTTATAGTATAGTTCCTTCTAAAGATGAGGTTGGACATGGGACAAAAATGGCTGGAATAATAGGAGGAAGAGGAAAAAATCCAGCATTTATAGGAGGGGCTCCTGACTGTGAATTTGTTGTAGTAAAGCTTAAACCAACATATGTTACAGACAAAGGGGAACCGGTATATACACCAGCAAGTATACTGTTAGCGCTTACTTTTTTTAATTCTTTACTAAAGAATCCAGATATTCCTCCTATTGTAGTGTATTTGCCATTAGGATCTAATTTAGGATCTCATGATGGAAACAGTCTTCTAGATAAAAATATCGATAGGTATTCAGAAACCATAGGAACAGTTGTAGTTACAAGCACAGGTAATCAGGGGAACCAACAGGTTCATGTATCTGGAACTATAGAAAATACAGGTGATTCAAAAATTATCGAACTAAAGGTATCACCTACACAGAAAAATATAATAATGCAAATTTGGATAAAGAAGCCAGATAAGGTTTCGTTAAGTATAATATCACCATCGGGAGAAGTTATAGAGAAAATACCTGCGAAGCTTCAGAAGAATGAAGAGATAAAGTTTATATTTGAAGGAAGCACGGCTTATGTGCAGTACTTTATACCAGAAGAAATAACAGGTGATGAACTTATAAGTGTTGAAATAAAAGATATAAGGGAGGGAATATGGCAGTTTAAGCTTATAGGAGACTATATTGCAGATGGTAGGTATGATGCTTATATTCCTCAGAGGGAACTTTTGGAAGGAGATACGAAATTTTTAAATTCAACTTCATCAACAACCTTGACACTACCTTCAGATGGCAGACAGATTATAACCACCTCATTTTATGACCAAAACAATAATGCCATAGTTGCAGAATCAGGAAGGGGGTATACAAGGGACAATAGAATTAAACCAGATATTGCAGCAGGTGGAGTGAATGCAGTTACTACATCGCCGGGAGGAGCGTTATCTACTGTAACAGGTGGAAGTGTTGCAGCAGCAGTTGTGGCTTCAGCTTGTGCCCTCATATTTCAATGGGGGATAGTTGAAGGAAGAGATCCAAGGATATATGCACCAAAGATGAAGACCTATTTAATAAGAGGTACAAATAAGAGAGAAGGAGAAACATATCCTAATCCTATATTGGGATATGGAACATTAGACTTAAAAGCTGTTTTCGAAAATATAAGATAGAAGAAAAAGTGTAATAAAATGGTAACACATTATTTTTTTTATCATATTATATAATGAAGCATTTTAAAAGGAGATTGTTTATGGCAACTGGATATTTAAAGGTTCAAGTTTTTGAAAATGACAGCTATGTGCCTATTGATAAAGCTAAAGTCACTATAACACCTGTTGGTGCAGAACAAGGAGCCAGTGATACTATTCAGACAAATTCATCTGGAGTTACAGATGTGGTAGAGCTAGATGCCCCACCAATAGCATTTTCTCAGAGACCATCAGAGCAGATACCTTATAGTTTTTCTGATGTTATGGTAGAGGCAGAAGGATACGCACCACAATTAATAAAAGGAGTTCAAATATATCCAGAAATAACGGCATTACAACAATTGTTTCTAAAAAAAGATAAAGGTTTAACTAGACAAAACGAAACTATAATTATAATACAGCCTAACGTTTTAGTAGGTAACTATCCTCCTAAGATACCGGAAGAACCAATAAAACCTATGCCAAAATCCACAGGACAAGTAGTCTTACCCAATGTTGTAGTACCAGAATTTATAATTGTACATGATGGTGGTCCTAATTCATCAGGTCCTAATTATACAGTTCCATTTCCTGAATATGTAAAGAATGTAGCCAGTAGTGAAATATACTCAACATGGCCTGAAAATACTATAAGAGCCAACGTAAATGCCATAGTTTCATTTACATTAAACAGAATATATACAGAATGGTATCCAAGTAGAGGTAAGGATTTTGATATTACAAATTCTACTGCTTATGATCATGCTTTTAGTTATGGAAGAAATGTGTATGAAAATATAAGCAGAATAGTAGATGACCTATTTACTACTTATATAAAAAGAAGTGGAGTTAGACAGCCTCTACTTACTCAGTATTGTGACGGTGTACAAGTACAGTGCCCAGGGTGGATGACTCAATGGGGAAGCAAGTATTTAGGCGATCAGGGAAAAACACCTTATGAAATTTTAACTAATTACTATGGAAATGACATAAACTTAGTTACTGCAGAAGAAGTTGAGGGAATACCTAGGTCCTATCCTGGATATACCCTTGAAATAGGTTCAACTGGACAACCTGTCATAACAGTTCAGACTTATTTAAATAGGATTTCTCAAAATTATCCATTGATACCTAAGGTAAGAGTGGATGGAATATATGGAAATGATACAAAGGAATCAGTAAAGGTATTTCAAGGGATATTTGGACTTTCACAGACGGGCAATGTAGATTATGCAACATGGTATAAGCTATCTCAAATATATGTAGGTGTAACTAAAATAGCAGAGCTTAGAGGACATGAAGAAGAGATAAGTCCAGTAGGAGCAAGAGATTTTTATCCACCATTAGGATTTGGGAATCATCCTTTAAGCGATGTACCTAAAATAAAATATTGGGATGATTTATAAAAAATCATAAAGTAAGGACTTCCTAATTATTTGGAAGTCCAATCTATTTTTAAAGTATATTAACGATTAATGTATTATAATGTATAATTTCATTATTGTATATTGTAAGAGGAGGGGAGTAATGTGGCAGGGAAGAGAGATATTTTTAGTTGGATAGATGTAGGTCGCAAAGTCTATGGAGATGAAGTCATAGATAAAGCTATAAGGGATTATTCCTATGAAGACATTCTAGTTCAAATAGAAATGAGAAATAATAAGACTATATTAGAGATAGTACATAACATATCAGACATAATAGATAAAAGCGAAGATATTGTATGGGAGGAACTAGGGAAAGGTGTTTTTAATAATCTTCAAGAACTTTATCCTAGCTACCTCATATGTGATAATGCATATATGTTTTTAAAATCTTTAAATGATATTTTAAAATATACGGCTATGAAGGTAAATGCAGAGTGTTTAGGAAACATGCATATTGTTGAATTGGGGAAAAAACAAGCTATAATAACATTTCATTCAAACATAGGATGTTCTGATTTGTTTTATGGTGCCTTAAATGGTTGTGAAGAGTATTTTAATGAAAAGCTGTATGTTAAAGAAATTAATAAGACTTTGGAAACATTAGTTTTAGAAGTAGAATTTCAATATGATATCTATATTGAACGTAAGTACACTATAAACAATGGCTTATCTTTAGGATTCATAAAACTATTAGAAGCTAAGATAGCACTAGTAGTTTTTTTGATTAATATACTAGTCAACGGTCTAGTATTAGACCTTAAGATAGCTGTAATATCATCAATACTGATTTCAATTTTAATATTTATAATTTTAAATATAACTATGAAACCAAGAGCTTTTTTAGAGAATGAAATACAACGATTAAAGGATAAAAAGTATTATGATAACTTTGCTATAAGTACTCATGACCAATTTGAAGACTTTTTCAAGAAATTGAGGGAACTTAAATTGGAAGAAAGGGAGAGCATTATTGTGCAAAAGGGTATAAGCGATGATATGCATAGACTTATAAATAGTATGAATAGCAGTTACGAGTCTATTAATAATGGCACAGATGAAATCTCACATATAATTACACAGATATCTAGAAGAGTAGATGAAAATGTAGAAAGAAAAGAAGAGGTAGGTAAAATATTAAATAAAAATATAAGTGTGCTGAAATCTATAATAGAAATAGAAAATATAAATAAGAGTGAAATGGAGAAGTACATTGAAAAGAGTGTTAAAAGCTATGAAAGTATAGAAAATTTCAATAGAAATATTTCTGTAGCTTTAAGGAGTTTTAGAGATGTTAATAACAAAGGGATTGAAATTCAAGATGGAATCAAAAATATATCTCAGATTGCAAATATGGTAGATAACATTGCAGAACAGGTAAATCTATTATCTCTTAATGCTTCTATAAAAGCTACAAGAGTTGGAGAGGATGGGGAAGAATTTATAGTTATATTAAATTCTTTAAGAAGGCTAGCAGAACAAAGCCGTCTTGCAGGAAAAGATATAAATGATAATCTATACAAGTTCACAAGCGATGTAAGTAGCTTAATAATAAAATTAAATCAACAATATGAATTTTGGGAAGATGAAGCTAAGCGTCTTCATGAAATTAAAAATATGAATTATGAAACCACTATTTTTATGAAAGATATATCAGAAGCATTAATAAAAAATATAAATAATTTAGACAGAGAATATAAACATATAGAAAAAACAGAGAATTTATTAAATGAAATGGCATTAGTGGCTAAGAATAATTCAATTTCTGCAAAAGAAGTGAATAATAATCTCTCTATATATAAAGATAGAATAGATACTTTGAAAACAGTTATAGAAAGCTTTAAAGAAGTAAGTATGATTTTTAATGATTATACAGATCAATATAAAGTATAGGTGAAGAAATGGTGCTACAAAATATTTAATTATTTTGTAGCACCATTTTTTATCCTTTAGATTTTTTATTTGAGCGTATATAAAATAGTATAAGTTGTGATAGAAAGATTAGACTTAAAGCACCGAAGAAAGGATATAGTATGGAGATTAGTCGTCCAAAACCTATTTGTGATATAGGAATCGTCACTAAAAATACCAAGAATATTCCCTTCTTAAATGGAATTTTAAATCGTTCATCTAAGGTTTTACTTATACTGTAAATATCAGAAACTTGAGTTGAAAACATCTCACACCATATGACCATTAGTAGCATTATTTGAAGAGGTTTACCAAATCTATTTGCTATATAGAGAAGAGGTATCTCATAGTTATAGATGTAGGGTTTGTTGAGCATAAGCATTATATTTAGAAAAATACACAACACCGTAAGTATGCCAGCTCCTATCGTAACTCCAGTGGTCAAAACTTTTGTATTCTTTATTTCCCTGCTTAATGGAACTAGAACTCCAGTACAGCTTAGGAGATTAAAACCTGTATAAAGCAGAGTTGATATAAACCAATTATCTTTTTCATGAGATATAGCAGTGAGATGAGGGATGGTTATTATATCTTTGTAGAAAAAAATATAAAGTGAAAATATGGTGATTATTATAGTGATTAAGCAAGGAACTATAAAAGTGTTTATCTTTACTAATCCTTGAGTATCCTTTAGCAGAGTAGTGATGGTGAAAATCCCCATTAAAATCATGCCCACCCATTTAGGAACTCCCAAAAATTGATTCAAAAGAGCTCCACTGGCTGCAAGAATTATAGAAGCACTGCTCAAAAGAAACAATGAAGTAATAAGTCCGGTTAGCTTTCCTAAAAAATTAGGGCTTACAAAGGTCATGAATTCGTTGTAGGATTGAAGATTGTACTTTACGCTTATTTTGCATACTAAAGATCCTATAAGTATGTAAAGTACTCCACATAAAAGAATCCCAAAGAAACTTGGAAATCCATAAGCAGCAAAAAAGTTTGTTATTTCTTTTCCAGATGCAAGACCAGCACCAACGATAGTTCCGACAAATACAGCTGCCAATTGAAAGATTAATCCTATCTTGTTTTTCATTTAATGTATCCTCCTTTCTTAATAATGTGAAGAAGAAATATTTCCATAAAAATTATTTTATCTATATAAATATATAAATGAGGAATAATAAAAATGATTAAATCTAGAAAAGGAGTGAAGTTTTGTGAAGAAAAAGTTTTTTCATTTTTTTTCAGTTGCTATTTTAGGTATTTTATTTGTTACACTTTCATCATGTTTCTCTAAAGGTAAAGAACCAGCAGAAGCTGATATAGATGTATTTAAGAGTAAGGAGGTGATAGGTTTTGTTGACTCTTATATGGAGTGCCTGTTTAAGGGAGAATACTCAAAAGCGGAGGCAATGCACTTAGATGGAAATGATAGTTTTCAAAATGTAGAAGATAATTTGAAGATCATGGGATGGAAGACAGAAGAGGTTAGTAATGCTGTGGATGGTGCCATGGTAAAGGTTATGGTATGTAAAAGCTCAAAAGAAAATGTGGTATCAATCCTTGAGCGGTATGATATAAATGTAGAAAAGGATAATGAGGAATACAAGATAAAGAGTGTAAAGATATCAAAAGAAGAGGAGAGCTTTAAAGAAGGAGAAAATCTTAGAATAAGACAGAAAAATAATGTTAAGACAAATCTTCTCATAGACAAATCAGGGCTGCCTCAATATGTTTATCCTAAAGATGATAAGGAAAAGATTAAGGAAACTCAAATTTCACCTCAATCAGAATTTGCCTTAAGTGCATTTAATTATTCAGGAGAAAAGATAGCAGTATCAAGTGAAGACAAGGATGCTTTTATCTCAATAATAAAGATTGAAGAAGATTTAAAAGTTCAAGGAAAAGCCGATGATATGGACAAAAAGGAAAAAGGAGACAGTAGTAATGATGATAAGAACAATGTAAGAGAAATTCCCATAGGAAAGGAAATAATCCCTCTTGATATTATAAAAGATTCAAAGATTGAACTTTTGATTTTTTCTAAAGATGAAAAGTTTTTAGCTGTTCAATATAAAGATTATGAAGGAACTACAAGAATTAGATGCTATAATTCCGATTCAGGAGATATTGTAGCAGAAGAGTTAGTGGATAAGTTTCCACCTGATATATATGATTTGCTCTTTGAAGGATTTGATGAAAGTAATTTGTATTTGAGTGCAAGAGCAAAGGAATACAATGATGTGGAAAATAAAGTTGCACCTGTATCGGTAAAGATTAATTTAAAAGACTTTAAGATTGAAAAATAATAAGGTATACTTATAATTGAAAAATTAAATTTATTTTAAATAGTGAGGATAACAGCATGACAAAATTATGGGGAGACAAGAGATACCACAGTTTAAATTATTTCTTAAGGGAAAAATTTGGCGAAAAGGTATTTAAAATTTCACTTGATGCTGGATTTTCATGCCCGAATAGAGATGGAACTATAAGCAAGGGGGGATGTATCTTCTGTAGTGAAAGAGGATCTGGAGACTTTGCTGGAGATAGAAAATTCTCTATTACAAATCAGTTCAATGATATAAAAGACATGATGAGGAAAAAGTGGAAAAGTGGAAAATATATTGCATATTTTCAAGCCTACACTAATACATATGCCCCAGTTGATGTACTAAGGGCAAAATATACAGAAGCTGTGGAACAAGAAGGGGTGGTAGCACTAGCAATAGCCACAAGACCTGATTGTTTAAGTGAGGAAGTTTTAGACCTTTTACAGGAATTCAATAATAAGGTGTATGTTTGGGTAGAACTTGGCCTTCAAACTTCAAAAGAATCAACTGCGAAATTCATTAATCGAGGATATGACTTGCCTGTCTTTGAAAAAGCAGTTAAAGATTTAAGAGATAGAGGAATAGATGTAGTAGTACATACTATCTTTGGTCTGCCAAAAGAGGAAAAAGATGATATGATAGAAACTATAAGATATTTATCATCTAAAGATATTCAAGGTATAAAGATACATTTATTGCATCTGATGAAAGATACCTTAATGGTAAGGTTATATGAAGATGGAAAAATGAAGTTCATGAGCCAAGGGGAGTACATAGAACTCATAGGAAAGGCAATCTCTTTACTGCCGCCAGGGGTAGTAGTTCATAGAGTTACAGGGGATGCTCCAAGAGATTTGCTTATAGAACCACAGTGGAGCCTTAAGAAATGGGAAGTTTTAAATGCTATAGATAAATATCTAGAAGACAATGATATTTATCAAGGCAAGGAATATGTTGAAAAATAGAAATATAATTTTCTAAAGCTTAGACAAACAAGTCTAAGTTTTAAAGCTAGCAAGGACAAGCCTTTACTGATTTATTGATTTATAATAAACGGAGATTTATTTTATTTAAGGGTATAACATAGGAATAATAGTTGGAGGGTAGCTTAGATGTACTATTTTAAAAACTTTTTAGAAGAGCTTGCAGATAATACTAAGATTGGCTTTAACCTTTTAAATGAGGGAAAAGCATTAATATTTTGTGGGTTGAAATCAAATAGCATAGAAAAAAGTTCAATAGAAGTGTCATTAGGCAATAATAGGGGGTTAATAGAAGTAGAGAAATCTATGGAGGCATGTTTACCAATCATAAAATGCTACATAGAAGATAAGTATAAGGATATATTTTACTTAAGAGAGCAGTTTTTTGGGGATGTGCTTCAAGGAAATAAGGTTCCTTTAGATAAGTTTCGAAAAAGCCTTCCTATGGTGGAGACTGGATGCACTTTATTTATGGTATCTATTGAGGGAAGCAAGTATGAGACACTAAATACATTAAAGAATGTTTATGAAGGAAGCAATATAATTTCCATGATATATGGAGAAGAAATTATAATTATAGGAGTCTTCGACGATAGGGAATGTGAAGGCAAAAAGATAGTGTCTCTTTTAAGCAATAAGCTTAATTGTAGGTGCTATGTGAGCTATGGAGAAGTAGCTTACAGCATAGAGGATATAAAGATTGCTTATGAAGAAGGCAAAGAAGCCATGGACCTTGGAAAGAGAATCGGTGGTAAAGGCAATGTATACAATTATTCAGATATGTTTCTTGAAAGAGCAATTTGCAATATAAACAATAAAGTTAAGACACAATTCTATAATGAATTTAAAGACAAATTCAACAATTTCGACGATGAGATGCTAAATACCATCGAGGAATTTATAAGCTGTGATCTTAATATAAGTGAAGCTGCAAAGAGTCTCTATATTCATAGAAATACTTTAATATATAGATTAGACAAGATAGCAAAAGATACAGGTTATGACATAAGAAATTTCAGACAAGCAGCTACATTTACAATCGCTTTTCTAATCTGGAAAGAATTAAAATAATAGCCTTAAGGGAGATGAAGTACGAAATGAAGGTTGATGTAGTAATATCAGCAGATCATATCAAAGAGGGAGAATTACAAGGAAAGATTGCGGTTGTTATAGACATGCTTAGAGCAACATCCGTAATGGTTACAGCCCTAGATAATGGCGCCACAAAAGTAGTACCATTCCTAACAGTAGAAGAAGCCTTTGATTACTCAAAGAAGCATGAGGGTCAAGTAATCCTAGGAGGAGAAAGAAAGGCAGTAAAAATAGAAGGATTTGATTTTTCCAACTCACCATTAGAATATACTAAAGAAGTGGTTGAGGGAAAAATTCTTGCTATGACTACCAGCAACGGAACTAGAGCCATAAAAGGCTGTACTGGTGCAAGCCATATATTTATTGCTGCTCTGCTTAATGGAAAAGCCATATGCAGAAAACTTCAAGAGTTAAATGAAGATGTGGTTATAGTAAATTCAGGAACTATGGGTCAATTTTCTATGGATGATTTCATATGTGCAGGTTATATAATAGAAACTTTAACAAAACATAATCCTAAAATTGAACTTTCAGATATAGCTAAGACAGCAAAATATATATACGAAAATAATAAGGACATAGATTCTTTCATAAAGAATGCACGTCACTACGATATCCTAAAATCCTTAGGACTTTCAGGAGATTTGCAGTATTGCATGAAAAAGGACATCATAGATAGGACACCAGAATATATTGACGGCGAGATAACTATATAAGTTAAGAGTTGACTAGTGAATAGTGAAGAGTTTTATTGAAATTAAGAATTTAGGTAAGTTTGAAGAGAGAAAAAAATAAAACTTTTAAGGGATGTAACATGATTTTGTGTAAACAAATCTTATACATCCCTTTTGTTGATTAATGGATTTTATAATTTTGTTGCTTTTATTGATGCAGACATAATATACTCTCCAACTTTTAAATTATGTGCCCATTTCTCTGCATATTCCTTTGAAACCTCTTTTGTTTCAATTAAAATATCACTAAAGCCAGCTTTTTTTAAATATACTTTTAGCTCTTCAACTGAAGAAGCTCCAGTAACTCAGCCACAATAAAGCTTCTCATCTTGCTTCATTTCTTCTGTAAGTTCTTTGATAAGGACGATATCAGAAATGGCAACTCTGCCACCACGTTTTAATACACGATAAGCTTCATTATAAACCCTTTGCTTATTAGGTGATAGATTTATAACGCAATTGGAGATAATTACATCTGCTGTATTATCAGCTACGGGAAGATTCTCAATCTCTCCCAATCTAAAATCTACATTTTTGTACATATATTTTCTACATAGAAGTCGTGACTTTGTAATCATCTCTGGAGTCATATCAACTCCAATTACATAGCCATTAATTCCAACTTTTTTTGAAGCTAGAAAACAATCGAATCCACCGCCGCTTCCAAGATCTATAACAGTTTCTCCATCTTTAAGATCAGCTATTAATTGAGGATTTCCACAACCTAACCCCATGTTAGCTTCTTCGGGAGTATTTAATATTTCCTCATCAGAATAACCAATTTTACGTGATATTTCTAGTGGAGAATTTTCAAGCTTTAGATTTCCACTACAGCATCTAGATTTATCCGTATTCTGTAGAGCTATTTTGCTATAACTATTTCTAACAGCATTTCTTACATCTATCTTTTTAAAATTACTCATATTTCCCTCCAAGTTATAATTTGCTTTAAATCTAATATAATATAGAAGTTTGCTTATTTGAATATTTTAATTCATTATTTTTTTAAAAATATAAGTAACAAAAAATCCTCTATCATCTTGATTTTCTACATACTTAATTAGCTTAAAAGATTTCAATATATCTTCGAAATCCGTTGGCTGTATTAAATCATCTTTTCTAATTTTGGAATCAACTTTATGTTTATGCCCAAAACCACAAACAAATAAAATACCTTCATCAGTTAAATGATCTTTGATATAACATATAAAATTTAAAGTTAATTAGATGCAATAGGAGGTAGATCATAATTTTCAATTACTTCATCTATTAAAGAAAGATAAGCTACCATATTTTTTTTATCTTGTTCGTTAAAATCAGAAGTTCTAGATTTATCTTTAAGATACAGTTGTTCTAGATATATAGTATGGGCTTGTGACCACATAGAATGATATTTTTTCATTTTATCTATTCTTGATATATTAAAGATGCCATTTAAGTTTTCGCTGTCTTTAATAATTTTCTCCATTTTATTACGGTTAATTTGATCAAGAATATCTTCGGACTTTATAATTTCTATGTTGGGATATGAGTCAACCATTTTTTTATAAACAGTATATTCTAATTTGGCATTAGTATAAAATTCATCGATAAAATCTTTTTCTAATTGTTCGGCCTTTATAGAAGCCTCTTGCTTATAAGAATAGCTTTCATAAAGTGGGACAAACAAGATGAGAATTGCAACAGTACAAATTAAAAGAACTTTCTTTTTCATAGTCATCCTCCTAACTTTATAATATGTATATACTAAAATATACGAAATATAAAGAAGTAAAGTAACATGAAATTTAAATTTTATAATTAAAAAATAACATAAAGACAAAGTTATGTGAAATATTAACCTAAACTTTGCGCTATATCAACTATTCACTCTTCACTACGTAACTCTTAACTAAAAAAAGATGCCCTAAGGCATCCTTTTTTAAACCACTTGGAATATATAAAATTTTAAATAATAAGATTCATCTGAGTTCCAAAGTATTGGATGGTCAGCACTTTGGGTTCTGAATTCAACTTGTCTTATAGATCTTCTAGCATCCATAGCAGCTTCCATGATAGTAGCTTTTAATAAATCTTCTTTCATGAAGTGTGAGCATGAGCAGGTTACAAAATACCCATAAGGCTTTACCATCTTAAGCCCTCTTAGATTGATTTCTTTGTAACCTCTTTTAGCTCCATTTACAGTGTTTCTAGACTTGGTGAAAGCTGGAGGGTCAAGTATAACTACATCGAACTGCTTTCCTTCTTTAGCCCACTGTGGAAGAACATCAAAAGCATTGTGGCATTGGAATTTTACAGTGTCTTGAAGATTATTAAGTTCTGCATTTCTTGTAGCACAATCTACAGCATGCTGAGATACATCAACTCCAAGGACTGATTTTGCACCTGCTATACCAGCATTTAAGGCAAAGGAGCCTGTGTGAGTGAAGCAGTCTAAAACTGTAGCATCCTTACATATTCTATGTATGGCAGCTCTGTTTTCCTTTTGATCTAAGAAGAAACCGGTCTTTTGTCCATTCTCTAAATCAACTAAATATTTAACTCCATTTTCCACAATTTCAATGTCAGTTGGGAATGGGTCAGTTAGGAATCCTTTTGTTTGAGAAAGACCTTCAAGCTCTCTAGAAGCTATATCACTTCTTTCATAAACGCCTTTTCCGCCAAAATCATTCATAAGGATATCTACGATTATATCTCTGTATTTGTCCATACCTAGAGAAGATATTTGGATAACGTAGTAATCCTCATATTTATCTATAGTAAGTCCAGGAAGAAAGTCAGCTTCCCCAAATACAAAACGACAGCTTGAAGTATCTATAACTTTTTTTCTGTAATTCCAAGCAGCCTCCATACGTCTTTTAAAGAAATCTCTATCTATTTCTTCATTTATGTCTCTAGTCATCATTCTGATAGTTATCTTTGAAGCATCATTTATGTAACCTTTACCTATGAAGTTTCCTTTAAAATTATAAACTTCAACTATATCTCCATTGGTGTATTCCCCATCGTACTCGTTAATCTCATCTGTATATATCCATGGACATCCATTTTCCGCTTTACGGCCTTTGCCCTTATGCAAGTAGAATTTTGATGACAATAAGCTCATCTCCTTTGTGAATTTAATATATTAGATTATATCATAATTTCTCATGGTAGCATAAAAATATCGATAAAGTTATTTTATCTTTGTATA
Organism: Clostridium sp.; assembly: GCA_022773025.1. GTDB lineage: Bacteria > Bacillota > Clostridia > Clostridiales > Clostridiaceae > Clostridium_X. The sequence continues at coordinate 76,306 of JALEZF010000064.1, forward strand.
AAGTGAAATCTTATCCTATAATTAATAAGGATACCTACTTTAAGAGGAGGATTTTTATGAACTTAATAACATTAGAGAACATAAGCAAAAATTATAGTGAAAAGAAACTTTTAGATAATATATCTTTAGGAATAAATGAGGGAGACAAGATTGGTGTAATTGGAATCAATGGCACAGGCAAATCAACTTTCCTTAAGATTATCGCAGGTGTAGAGCATTGTGACAGCGGAAATATAATAAAGGGTAATAAAGTTAGAATAGAGTACCTATCTCAAAATCCAGAGTATGATTTTGAAGCTACAGTTTTGGAACAGGTATTCAAGGGCAATTCTCAAGAGATGAAGCTTTTGAGAGAATATGAGGATGTCTTGGAACGTGTTAATGAGGGAGAAGATTTATCGGATAGATTGATTAGCATTCAAAGTAAGATAGATACTATGGCTCTTTGGGATTTAGAGAGTGAAGCAAAGACTATACTTACTAAGCTTGGAATAAGTGATTTCAAAGCTAAGATAGGGGATCTATCTGGAGGTCAGAGGAAGAGAATATCTCTTGCTAGTGCACTTATAACTCCTAGTGAACTTCTAGTATTAGATGAGCCTACAAATCATATGGATAGTGAAACTATAACATGGCTTGAAGGTTACCTCAACAATAGAAAAGGTGCCTTTATAATGATAACCCATGATAGATATTTCTTGGACAGAGTTGCAAACAGAATAATTGAAATTTATGATGGCTCACTTTACAGTTATGAGGGAAATTATAGCTTATTTGTTGAGAAGAAGGCGGAGAGAGAAGCTGATGAGATAGCAACTCAAAAGAAAAAGGAAAGTTTATTTAGGAAAGAACTTGCATGGATTAAGAGGGGAGCTAAGGCTAGAAGTACAAAGCAGAAGGCTAGGATAGACAGATTTGAAGACCTTAAGGACAGTATGGGATATAAGTCTCAGGAAAATGTAGAGCTTTCTGTGCAAGGATCAAGACTTGGAAACAAGGTCATAGAGATGGACCATGTGGAAAAATCCTTTGATGGACAGAAATATATAGATGACTTTAGCTATATACTTTTGAGGGATGACAGAATAGGAATTGTAGGACCTAATGGAATAGGAAAATCAACCCTTATGAACATAATAAGCGGAGAGATTAAGGCAGACAGTGGAACTATTGATATTGGAGACACAGTAAAGATAGGATATTTCTCACAAGAAACTTATCACATGGATGAAGATATGAGAGTTATAGATTATGTAAAGGAGATTGCTGAGTACCTTCCTCTAGCAAATGGAGACAGGATAACAGCATCTCAAATGCTTGAGAAATTCTTATTTACAGGTTCTATGCAGTATACTCCTATAGGAAAGCTTTCAGGAGGGGAGAGAAGGAGACTTTATCTATTAAGAGTACTTATGGGAGCTCCAAACGTACTTCTTCTAGATGAACCTACAAATGACCTAGATATAGCAACACTTACAATATTGGAAGACTTTTTAGATGATTTTAATGGACCCGTGATAACAGTATCCCATGATAGATATTTCTTAGACAGAGTATGCAATAAGATATTTGCATATGAAGGTAACGGAATCATAGAGAGATATAACGGAAACTATGGGGATTATTTATCAACAGTTGAGGAGAAAAATTTATCTACAATTGTGGATAAAGCTCCGAAAAAAGAAAAACCTCAGCCAAAGAATGAAGAGAGAAAGCAAAAGCAACTTAAATTCTCCTATAAAGAACAGAAAGAGTTCGATGAGATTGATGAGGTTATCGAGTCTTTAGAAAATAAAATTCAAGAGCTAGATGAAGCAATAGACAGATACAGCTCAGACTTTGGCAAACTTCAAGATCTTCTATCAGAAAAAGAGGCAACTGAAGCTAAGCTAGAAGATAAGTATGATAGATGGACTTATCTGAACGAACTGAACGAAGAGATTCAGAGAAACAAGAATATGAAATAGTAGTATAGACTTTGGAATAAGATGATGGAGTTTTATTAGCTTTAATTAATAAATAACTTTAAAGTGAAAAATGTGTCAAAAGTTGACATATGATATACAATGACATATAATTTAATTATTATAAATATTTGAACAGGGGAGCTTGTATTGCAGGCTGAGAGGAAGTAATCAACTTCGACCCTTACACCTGATTTGGATAATGCCAACGTAGGAAGTGATCGACATTTGCTTTTTCGCGGGAAATACCATATGGTGTTTCCCGCTTTTTGTCCTGTTCAAAGGAATGAAAGGATGTAGAATTTGTGGAAAAATCAAAAACTTCAACTCTAAGTAATGCATTGATTTGGTTCGGTGCAGCAGTATCTATTGCAGAAATACTAACAGGAACATTAATTGCTCCTTTAGGATTTTCTAAAGGTCTTGCAGCAATAATTATTGGACATGTTATAGGCTGTGCTTTACTATACTTTACAGGAATTATAGGAGCGCAAACTGAAAAGAGCTCTATGGAAACAGTAAAGATTTCATTTGGGCAGAAGGGATCTCTATTGTTTTCTACTTTAAATGTTTTGCAGCTTGTAGGATGGACGGCTGTAATGATTGTAAGCGGTGCAGCAGCGGCAAGCTCTGTTTATAATATAGGAGGAGACTGGGTATGGAGTATTGCTATAGGTGTTCTTATCGCTCTTTGGGTTATCATAGGACTTAAGAATCTTGGAAAGCTTAATATGATAGCTATGGGTGGACTATTTATCTTGACTATAATACTTAGTACAGTAATCTTCAAAGGGAATGCAACAGTTGTTTTAGAACAAGGCATAAGTTTCGGAGCAGCAGTGGAACTTTCAGTTGCAATGCCTCTTTCGTGGCTTCCGCTTATCTCAGATTACACTCGTGAAGCGGCAAAGCCAAAGCAAGCAACTCTTGTGAGTTCAATAGCGTATTTTTTAGTTAGCTGTTGGATGTATGTAATAGGAATGGGAGCTGCTATATTTACAGGTGAAAGCGATATAGCAAAGATAATGATGAGCGCAGGTCTTGGCATAATTGCAGTAATCATAATCATTTTTTCAACTGTTACAACAACTTTTTTAGATGTTTATTCTGCAGGGGTTAGCTCTGAGAGTATTTCAAAGAAGTTAAAGGAAAAGCCAGTTGCCATAGCAGTATGTGCTATTGGAACGCTACTTGCTATATTCACTCCAATAACTCAATATGAAAACTTTTTATATCTAATAGGGTCCGTATTTGCTCCTATGATTGCAATATTAATCACCGATTTCTTTATTCTAAAGAAGGATCATACAGGGGAAACGGTAAGTATTATCAATGTAGTTATATGGGCAATAGGATTTGTAGTGTATAGAATATTTATGACCATAGACACACCGCTAGGAAACACACTGCCTGTTATGGTTATAATATCAATACTTTGCATGGTGGCTAATAAAATATTTAGGGATAAATAAGCAGAAGTTTTTAGCTTTAGGGATATTGAATAAACTTATTTATATGATTTGAGAGATGAAAGCACTATTCGCATTTATCGGGTTTGAGTAGCTGGGTATTGGAATTATGATACTTCATTTTGTAAAGGAAGGAATCAGATTTTTACTTTATATGAATCTTTCAAAGAAATATTAATAAAGGTGAAATATAATGATACTTGTCTTTGGAAACCTAATTGGTTTCCTTTTTTATTTGTAAAATATAGTATATAATTATTGTATAAATAGGAATTTATCAATGTAGAGATGCAAAGAGGAAAGCATAGAAATATCCCTAAAAGATTAAGATATTATCAAGGAAATATTGATTTGGATCTAATAAGTAAAGGTGAAGATTATAAGTGAAAAATTAAGGCAATAATATTAAAAGTATTATTGCCTTATGTTATAATTAAATATAGAAATAATATCAATTTATACTATTTGTTTGTAGAGAGGAAATGACGTGGATACTAAAAAGTTAATTAGGACTTTAGATGCAATAAGTTATGAAACTAAACTGGGAAAAAGCTTAAAGAATACTCTTAGAAAAGTGGATAAAGAAATTTTAATGGAAGAACTTAATGATTATAGGTTGTTTTTAAAGAAAAGAAGAAGATTGTTAGATGAATATACTTACAGAATAAAGTCATTACAATCTATAAATTTGAAGTATAATAGATATTATCCTACTAAAGAAATTGGATCATGTTTCAATGATATATTAGGCATTAGAATAATAATTCTAGATTATGATATTAATTTGAATAATGAAAATATAAAACATGTAGATATGTCGAGTGGAAAGAAAAATGATGATGGATATAGAGGTTATCATATTTACTATAAGAAGAGTAATTATCATTATCCAATTGAAGTGCAGTTTTTTACAGAAAGAGATTATATCTTTAATATGTGGTTACATAAATATGTTTATAAATATAAAGATAATATGATAGGTATTAAATTAAAGGATTTGTACGATAAAGGAATAATCCAAAATGAAGATGATTTTAAGGAGGAACTGGATAAATGTATTATATATTAGTTAAGAATTTTAATTCTGTAGGATCAGTTGTATATGGATCAAATGATTCTAAAGAAGTTGATATGATAGATGATTTATTGAATTATAAATTAGATGGAAAAGAGAAACAGGTAGTATTATTATCTAATTTAGAGATGTGGAAAGAATATGAACCATTTAATATGACACATAGTGTTGGTGAATTTATTGATAAGGCAATGTTTAATTAATAAATTATAAGGCTATTATCAAGTTGATTTTTAAAACTTAATAATAGCCATTTTTATTCAAGTACTAAACAAATCCTTATACAGAAATTAAAGCTTATACTACTCGACGAATCCTAATTTATAGAGTAGTATAAGCTTTAAATTATATTCAAATTATAGCCTTATGGAGGAGAAAAACATGGATGATATTAAATTAATTAATATTACATCAGATAATTGGAATAAGATATGTTGTCTTCATCCAGGAAAAGAAGGGGCAGAGTATGTTGCTTCAAATTCATTTTCTATTGCTCAGTCAGTTTTTGAAAAGGGATGGGTTATAAAGGGCATTGCAAAAGGTGATTTGCTTATTGGTTTTACTATGTATGGTTTCATTGAAGAATTAGGTGACTATGAATTATGTCGGTTTATGATTGACCATAGGTATCAAGGAAATGGTTATGGAAAAAAGGCACTTAAGATTATTATAGATGAAATGTTTAAACAGTATGGATGTGAGAAAATATATCTTAGTACTGATCCAAAAAATTTTAAAGGAAAGCATATCTATGAGAATGATGGCTTTATATTTACTGGAGAAACCTGTGGTGACGAAGAGGATTTAGAGGAAATATTCTGTTTGAAATATTAATATAGGCATATTAAAAAAAGATGCTACTCCTTGAAGGAGATAGCATCTTTTGATTTTTAAAATATTATATTTGCAAGTAAGACTATGACTGGAAGAGTTACTAAGGTTCTTTCTACAAATATTATAAGCAAATTCTTTAGAGATACTGGTATCTTGGAGCCTAGAAGAACTCCACCCACCTCTGACATGTATATAAGTTGAGTAACAGATGTACACGCTATTATAAATTTAGTCATTTCACTTGTTATTGTTGCAGAAGCTAAAACTGAAGGAAGAAGCATGTCTGCAAATCCAACTACTAAAGTTTGAGAGGCAGCTACTGCTTCAGGAACTTGTAATAGCTTTAAAACAGGGATAAATGGTGTTCCTAGGAACTGAAATACTGGAGTGTATTCAGCTATTATAAGAGCTAATGTAGCCATTCCCATAACTACAGGAAGTACACCAAGCCACATATCTAAAACATTCTTCAAACCATCTCTACAAAAATTTTGTACATCAGAATTTTTCTCCGCTCTGTCTAATGCATTTTCAAGGGCCCAAGAAAATGATGAGAGTCCCTCTGGAATCATTTCTTGATTTTGATTATTTTGATTGTTGTAGTAGTTATCAGGTATTTTTGATAATGGCGGTATACGAGGAATTATTATAGCTGCAACGATTCCTGCCATAGTAACTGTAAGGTAAAAAGGCACGAATAAATGGCTTAATCCAACTTGAGATATTACAATCAAGCTAAAAGTTATAGAAACTGCAGAGAAGGTTGTACTAATTATAGCCGCTTCTCTCTCAGAGTAAAATCCATCCTCATATTGTTTGCTAGTAAGCATTACCCCTAGTGTTCCATCTCCAAGCCAAGATGTTATACAGTCTATTGATGAACGTCCTGGAAGAGTGAATATAGGTCTCATAACTTTAGTAAGTAAAATTCCACAGAATTCTAGTAGTCCAAAGTTAAGAAGTAGTGGCAGTAATAATCCTGCGAAGAAAAATATTGAAAATAATAGTGTAAGTAACTCATTTAAAACAAATACTCCAGTTGATTCAGACCATATGAATTCTGGTCCAATACCGAAAAGTGAAGATACGCAGAATACTGCTCCAAGAATTCTTACCATAAGCCAGATATTATTTACGTTAAATAGTGAGTTTAAAAATTCATTTTCAACTATAAATTTTGGCTTTATAGTCTTAGTTATAATACTTCCAATAGTGGAGATGCATATGATTCCGGTGATTAAGTAAGGTAAACTTACGCCTAAAGCATCAGTTAAATATCCAGACAATATAGCAACTACTATAGTGATTTCTCCTTCAGCATTTTTAATAGGAATCATGAATAGCAAGATTCCTATTAAAGATGGTATAAGGAATTTTAAAATTTTATTTGAAGATATATTAGATAATTTCATTTCCAAAATAGTTCTCCTTTATTTATAAAAATTAATATTTATACAACAATATTTATTTTAATACATAAAATGACCAAAATCAATAGAAAATTATGCAAAAATACATGAAAATATGCATAAATATAAAATTAAACTTGTAATTTATGCATAAAGTACAAAATGTCTAGTCTAAAAATAGGGGTGGTAAAGAGTCGAAAAAAATATTAAACTTAAAGAAGTACCTAAATTTAAAAAGGTATATAAGGAGGAAAAGTATGATATTAATTAAGAACGGTAGGGTTATGGACCCATATACCAAAAAGAACGAGATTCTAGATATCATAGTTGAAGATGACAAAATAAAAGCCTTAGGGAAGTTCTCAGAAGACGGCAACTATGATGAAATTATAGAGGCTGGTGGTATGATAGCAGCACCTGGACTTATAGATGTTCATGTGCACTTTAGGACACCTGGATTTTCTCATAAGGAGGACTTTGAAACGGGAGCTGCAGCTGCAGCAAGAGGCGGATTCACCACAGTAGTAGCTATGGCAAACACTAAACCAGTTATTGACTCAGAAGAAACATACAAGGAAGTTCAAAATCAGATTGAAAAACTTCCTATAAATGTAGTTCAAGCTGTCGCTATAACAAAAGGATTAAAGGGAAAAGAAATAGTTGATATGAAAGCTCTTAAGGAAGAAGGCGTCTTAGGTTTCACTGATGATGGACTTCCACTTATGGATGAGAAGATTCTGTTCGAAGCTATGAAGCTAGCAAAAGAACTTAATGTACCTTTAAGTTTTCATGAAGAGGACCCAGCTTTTGTAAGCTCTCCAGGAGTTAATCAAGGAAAGATTTCAGAGAAGCTAGGTGTAGGAGGGGCATCCTCTCTTGCAGAAGAGGTTATGGTAGCTAGAGATTGCATGATAGCCTTAAAGACAGGGGCAAAGGTAAATATACAGCATATAAGTTCAGGGGTCACTGTTGATATAATAAGGATGGCAAAGTCTCAAGGTGCTGATGTATGGGCAGAGCTTACACCACATCATTTTTCATTAAATGAAGAGGCGGTTCTAAAGTATGGAACTAATGCCAAGATGAACCCACCGCTTAGAACTGAAAAGGATAGAATGAAGCTTATAGAGGGTCTTAAGGATAATACAATAGAAATCATAGCAACTGACCACGCACCTCATACAGATGAGGAAAAAAATGTGGACTTTAACAAAGCACCAAGTGGTATCACAGGCTTAGAGACATCCTTAGCGTTAGGGATAACCAACTTAGTTAAGCAAGGACACTTAACCATGATGGAGCTTATAGAAAAGATGACCTTAAATCCAGCAAAACTTTACAATATGCCTTATGGAACATTAAAGGAAGGAGCTAGAGCAGATATAGTTCTTTTCAATGAAGATGAGTTATGGAAGGTAGAGGACTTTAGTTCCAAATCTAAGAATTCACCATTCATAGGACATGAACTTTACGGAAAGGTGAAATACACCATATGTAAGGGTAAGGTAGTTTATAGAGACTAGAAAACAAGGATTTTTTAATATACTGAGGAGGTAATAACTGTGGCAAAGGTAATTTATAACAATAAACTTTCAAAAGACATGTATTTGATGAAATTAGAGGGTATCTCTAAGGGAGAAATAGGACAATTCGCTATGCTTAGAGCTTGGGATACATACCCTGTATTATCAAGACCTATAAGCATATATGATATAGATGAAGAAGGAATATCATTCCTATACAAGGTTGTAGGACAGGGAACAGAAATATTCTCAACACTACATGAAGGAGATAATGTGGATGTTCAAGGACCTTACGGCAATGGATTTCCAAAAGTAGAAGGAAAGATAGCCTTAGTAGGAGGGGGAGTAGGTGTTGCTCCACTATATTTAACTGCTAAAAAATTAAAGGAATACAATAAAGATAGCGTAGTTGACATATACCTAGGATTCAGCGATGAAGCTATACTTATAGATGAATACGAGAAGGTTTCAGACAAGGTAGTTACAAATGTAGGTGGATTCATAACAGATGACATAGATCCAAATGAATATGACTACATTTTAACCTGTGGACCAGAAATAATGATGAAGATTTTGTGTAAGAAGGCTGCTTCATCAAAGGCTAAGGTTTACGTATCTATGGAAAATAGAATGGCTTGTGGAGTAGGAGCTTGCCTTGTTTGTACTTGCAAGACTCATACAGGAAACAAAAAAGCATGTAAAGACGGTCCTGTATTCTTAGCTGAGGAGGTATTTGAAAATGAGCAATAGATTAAAGGTAGATTTTGCAGGAGTGAAATTTAAAAATCCAGTGATATTAGCATCAGGAACCTGCGGATTTGGTAGAGAGTATAATGAAATTTTTGATATAGAGAAATTGGGTGGAATATCCTCAAAAGGATTAACACTAAATCCTAAGCCAGGAAATGATGGCATAAGAATTTGGGAAACACCTAGTGGAATAATGAACAGCGTAGGATTAGAGAATCCAGGAGTTAAAGGCTTCATAGAAAAGGATCTAGATTGGGTAAATAGCTTAGACCTTGTAAATGTAGTAAACCTAGGTGGAAACACTATAGAAGATTATCTTAAGGGTGTGGAGCTTTTAAATGATCAAAAGCTTGATATACTTGAGCTTAACATATCATGTCCTAATGTAAAGCACGGCGGAATGGCATTTGGAACGAATACAGCCCTAGCTAGAGAAGTTGTTAGAGAGATAAGAAAAGTTTGCAAACATAAGCTTGTTATCAAACTTTCTCCTAATGCAGAAAACATAGTAGATATAGCAAAAGCCTGTGAAGAAGAGGGAGCAGATGGAATCTCTCTAGTAAATACATTTTTAGCACTAGCTATAGATATAAACAAGAGAAAGCCAGTATTCAACAACGGCTATGCAGGATTATCAGGTCCAGCTATAAAGCCTATAGCCCTTAGAATGGTGAACCAAGTTAGCAAAGCCGTATCTATCCCAGTTATGGGTATGGGCGGAATAACTACTTGGCAGGATGCTATAGAGTTTATAATGGCAGGAGCCACTACAGTTCAAGTTGGAACAGCTTCTTTCATGAGACCAAACATAGCACTAGATATAATAGATGGTATGGAAAAGTATATGGAAGAAAATAATATTGAATCCCTTGAAGAGATTAGAGGAATCATTTAAAATAGTGAAGAGTTACGTAGTGAAAAAGTGAAAAGCTTGACTGACCTGAGGTCGAGAAGAAATATAATAAGTAGAGAGAGGCAGTGATTGTTTTGAAATCACTGCCTTTTGTTTTTTAGGATGTTTTATTTTTAAAGGGAGTATCGTTTGAGATTTGGGAAATGAAAAAAATACCCTCTGCAGAACTGATGCAGAGGGTATTTTTTATACTTTTCAAAACATAAAATTTGTAATACTATTTGCTAGCTTCTATAAGCTCAACTATTTTGCTTTTGCATCTTGCGCCGCAGCATCCACCTTTAGCTGCGCCAGTTGCTTCTTTTACTTTATCTAAAGTATCAGCACCTTCTGCAATTGCATTTTTTATAGTTTGGCGTGATATTGCTTTGCATAAGCACACCTTAGTAACTTTATCTAAAATTTCTTCGTTTAATCCGTTATTTTCCATGACTATCTCCTTAATCAATATTAATTATTAATTAGTAATAATTATATTTAATCATAAAATGAGAATTAAATCAATGGTAAAATAAAGGTAAATGTTATTTTTCAAAAAGACTTTCTTCAGGAAGCTCTTTTAGAGCTAGGCGTACCCTTTCTGATGGAAGCATATCTTTAAATGGTGGACTCATAAGCTGTTTCCAGCGTCTGCTTCCTTGGGCTCCGTGAAACAATTCTAAACCATGCTTTAGAATAGCATAGGATGAGAAGCCTTTTGATTCTAGGTCTTCCATATAAGGAAGTATTCCATTTAAAATATCAGCTCTTGATACCTTATTTTCTTCTCCATTTTCAAAGAACATGTCAGCTTTTCTAAGCATGAAAGGATTTTCATAGGAAGCCCTTCCTATCATGACACCATCAACATGATTTAGATGTTCTTCTATTTCTTCAGGGGTTTTGATTCCGCCGTTGATTTCTATATTAAAATGAGGGAATTCCTCTTTAAGTCTATAGACCATATCATAATCTAGAGGGGGAACCTCCCTGTTTTCTTTTGGGCTGAGACCCTTCAAAATAGCTGAGCGGGCATGAATAGTGAATCTATCGATTTTTGCATCTTCTATGATAGTTACGAAATTCACTAAATCTTCATAGGTTCCAAGAACTTCCTTAGGGCAACTACCTGGTGTTAAGATGCCACGACCATCTATACCTATCCTGTGTTTTATAGTTATTGGTTTTGATGTGGCTTCTCTCATAGCTAGAAGCATTTCTTTCACAAGTTCAGGATAAGCCATAAGGTATGCACCCATAGCGTTACCTGATACTCTATCAGAGGGACAGCCTACATTGAGGTTTATTTCGGTGTAACTCCAAGGTTCTGCATTTTTTACAGCTTTATAGATGTCATCTGGTTTGCAGCCTGCAATTTGAAGAGCTACTGGACCTTCCTCTGGATTAAAGTCTAAAAGTTTTCCTAAATCACCATATATTAAAGCTTGAGCCGTTATCATCTCAGTATATAATAAAGATTTTTTTGTTATTTGTCTTAGAAAAAATCTAAAGTGCTTGTCAGTTCTGTCTACCATAGGAGCGATGCTGACCTTAGGTGTTTTTATATTTGATATGTATTTCATAGCTGCCTCCTTAAAGGGTTTTAAATTATATTTTTTAATATATCACATTGCTTTAGAGTAAAGAAGGGGTGGAAAAATATAATTCTATTAAAACTGTAACATATTGGTAAGTTGTCGTATAAAATAAAATAGGGTAAAAATTAAATTGGAGGATCATATGCAAGATAAAAATCCTAATAGTCTTTTTGGAGCAGATATAAATGAATATAGTCAAAATGTTAATTTTCCTATCTTAGCAACGTCTGTAGATTTTTTGTACTTGAGGTCATCAGGTTCAGCAAGCGGAAGATTTAGAATAGATAGGAAGTTTCTTGATCAAGCAAAGCAAGCTAGGGCATATGGAATACCTGTAGGGGCATATCACTATGCTGTTCCTTCAGCAGATCTTACAACTGCTGATTCTCAATGTGATGACTTCATAGATGCATTGCAAAAGGGATTTGGAGATGGAGATTATGGAGACCTATTCCCAGTTGTAGATGTGGAGGCACCTATAAATAAATCAATAACAACTGTACAGCTCTTAGATTGGATTGACAGATTTAGAAAGAGATTTGAAAGACGAACAAGAAGAAGACTTATGCTATATACAGGGGCGTTCTTTATAGATATCTATGATAATTTCTTTTATCCAGGAAAGGGATATATACTAGCAGATATGCCATTGTGGATAGCTATGTACACAAGTATTAAAGGAAATCCACCTTATCCTCAGGACCAAGGCGGATGGACAAGATGGAGGATATGGCAATTTAGTGAATCAGGAAAGATAAATGGAGTCTCATCTCCTGTAGACTTGAACTGGGGACCAAATGATATATCGTTATTGATGCCACCAGCAAAGGTCAGTAGCTTAAATGCTACAAGAATAGGAAATACAATAACTGCTACTTGGGAGAGGTCAAAGGAAAAGGATATATCAGGTTACAACTTATATTTGAATAATGCCTATGCCGGAACTGCCCCAAAAGATGCAAATACATTTAAGATTGATGCAAGCAAGTTTAATATTCCAGCAGGGATACCTCTTGTAGTATCTATAGAGCCTTTTGATTTAGATAATGATTTCGCTACCACGAGAACAGAAGCTCGTGTGAAAGAGGCAAGATAATATAAAAACTATGGTGCTACAAATAATTTATACATTGCAGCACCATAGTTTTTTATTGAATGATAAATTTTTCAGGGATATACCTCATCATGAGAATTCTAAATATATCAAGTTCATCTTTGTGAAGGTTAAAGGTTAAAAGTTCTTTTTCTCCTAGGACATCGGTGATTATTATATATACCTTTAAAGGTTTATTTTTGTCGAAATACCATTGATATATGGCAGACCAAGCAAAATAAGAATTCACTTCATTGAAGCTGTTTAAGATGGCGATCCCTTTTTTATATATACAAAAATAAGGGGATAGCAGTTTCACATGTATAGATACATTTAATATTGTCAAACATGATATAAAGAGGATTCCTAAGCTATAGTTCGTAATAATTGAAAATAGCATGCACACAAAAAGGGCTATATAAATAAAGGAAAACAATATCGAATTACCTAATGATTTCTTAAAGAGAATTTCATTTTTACGTAGTTTGAAGTTTTTGGTTTTATAAGAATTGATGGACATAAATAGTATAAAAATAAGAGCGAGTATATTTATAAGGGTTGCAAGTATCTCCATAAATCTCCTGACATTATATTATTTCACTACTACATTATATTCAGATGAGTGAATTAATATAATGGCTTTGAAAAACTTAAAGGAATTGACAATATTCCCTATATATAATATAATACAACTTAATGAAAAACTATGATTAGGAAAAGTACTTAAGTCTTGACCTCTCAGAGAGTGGCGGTTGGTGGAAAGCCATAGGAATATAGATTAGGGAATATCACCTAGGAGTTGAAAGCTGAACTTAGAGTAAGCTGTTCCGTAGTTCTGCGTTAAAGAATAGAGCATTATGGTGCTTGAAATTAGACTTTAGCATATTTAAAGTCAGCCAATGGTGGTTTAGCGAATTTTAACTTCGTCCTTTGGGATGGAGTTTTTTTATTTATTCTAATAAATATAGAAGCCAATAAACGGAAAGGAGAATTAAGTTATGTACAAAAAAATAGATTCTTCCAAATCATTTGTAGATATAGAAAAAGACATATTGAACCTTTGGAAGGAAGAAAACGTAATTCAAAAGAATTTTAACTTAAATGAGGATGGAGAATACTTCACATTTTATGATGGACCTCCAACTGCAAATGGAAAGCCTCACATAGGACACGTACTTACTAGAGTTATGAAGGACCTTATACCAAGATACAAAGTAATGAAAGGTTACAAGGTTTTAAGAAAAGCTGGATGGGATACTCACGGATTACCAGTTGAGCTTGAAATAGAAAAGAAGCTTGGAATCTCAGGAAAAGAGCAGATAGAAAACTATGGGGTAGAAAAGTTCATAGGACAATGTAAGGACAGCGTATTCACTTACTCTTCTATGTGGAAGAACATGTCTGAGCAGATAGGATACTGGATAGACATGGATAACCCATATGTTACTTACCATAATGAGTATATAGAATCAGTATGGTGGGCTTTAAAGCAGATGTGGGATAAGGGTCTTTTATATGAAGGACACAAAGTAATGCCATACTGCCCAAGATGTGGAACAGCATTATCTTCTCACGAAGTTGCACAAGGATATAAGGACGTTAAAGATCTTACTTGTATCGCTAAATTTAAGGTTGTTGGAGAGGAAAACAAGTATATATTAGCTTGGACAACAACTCCTTGGACATTACCATCAAACTTAGCTCTTTGTATAAACAAAGCATACACTTATATTGAAGCTAAAGTTGGAGAAGAAGTTTACGTTATAGCTAAGGACCTTGCTACTAAGGTGCTTGGAGAGGACTACGAAATAGTTAAAGAATTCAAGGGTTCTGAGCTACTTGGAACAAAGTATGAGCAGTTAATGCCATTTGGAAAAGTTGAAGGAAAAGCTTTCGAAGTCATCCATGGTGATTATGTAACTTTATCAGATGGTACTGGTATCGTTCATATAGCTCCAGCTTATGGTGAAGATGACAGCCTTGTAGCTAAAGCTAACGGAATAACTTTCATCAACCTAGTTGATAGAGAAGGAAAATTCGTAGAAGAAGTTACTCCATGGGCAGGAAAATTCGTTAAGAAGTGTGACGAGAGCATCTGTAAGTGGCTTGAAGAAAACAACAAGCTATTCAAGACAGAAAAGCACCTTCACTCATATCCACACTGTTGGAGATGTGACACACCACTTCTTTACTATCCAAAGGAGAGCTGGTTTGTAAGAATGACTCAGCTTAGAGATAAGCTTTTAGAAAACAATGACAAGATAAATTGGTTACCAGACAACGTTAAGACAGGAAGATTTGGAAAGTTCCTTGAAAATGTTATAGACTGGGGAATCTCAAGAGATAGATACTGGGGAACTCCACTTCCAATATGGGAATGTGAATGCGGACACAAAGAGTGTATAGGAAGCATAGAAGAGCTTAAGAAGAAGGGTATAAATGTACCTGATGATATAGAACTTCATAAGCCATATATAGATAATGTTCATTTACACTGTGAAAGGTGTGGAAAGGAAATGAAGAGAACTGGAGAAGTTATAGACTGTTGGTTTGACTCAGGATCAATGCCTTTTGCACAATATCACTATCCATTTGAAAATAAGGAAGTTTTCGAAGCAAACTTCCCAGCACAATTTATATCAGAAGCTGTTGACCAGACAAGAGGATGGTTCTATACACTTCTAGCTATATCTACAGCTATATTTGACACAAATCCTTTTGAGAACTGTGTAGTTCTAGGACACGTATTAGATAAACAAGGAATAAAGATGTCAAAGCATAAGGGAAATGTTGTTGACCCTATAGAAGTAATAGAGAGCCAAGGAGCAGATGCTACAAGATGGCATTTCTACACTGCTAGTGCACCATGGCTTCCAACAAGATTTTCTAAAGATGATGTTGCAGAAGCACAAAGAAGCTTCCTAAGCACATTATGGAATGTTTATTCATTCTACGTTCTATATGCAGACCTTGACAAATTTGATCCTACAAAATACGAAGATTTCGTATCTGACAATGTGATGGATAAATGGGAGATGTCAAGACTAAACACTTTAGTTAAAACTGTAGATGAGGATTTAGCAAACTACAGAATAACTCAAGCTGCTTTAAGCATACAAGATTTCGTAGATGAATTATCTAACTGGTATGTAAGAAGAAACAGATCTAGATATTGGAGTGAAACTCTAACAGATGATAAGATAGGAGCATACGTTACTCTATACAGAGTTCTTGTAACTTTAACTAAAGTAGCAGCACCATTTATACCATTTGTAACAGAAGAAATCTATCAAAATCTAGTTGTTTCATTAGATAAGAAGGCTCCTGAGAGCGTACACCTTTGCAGCTGGCCAGAATACAAGGCTGAACAGGTTGACAGTGCATTAGAAGCTGATATGGATATGGCATACAAGATAGTTAAACTTGGAAGAAGTGCTAGAAATAGTGCTAACATCAAGAACAGACAGCCATTATCTGAAATGCTTGTAAGTATAGGCTCACTTCCAGAGTACTATGGTGCCATAGTAAGAGAAGAGCTTAATATAAAATCAGTACAGATTGGAGCAGACCTTTCTAAGTATGTTAACTTTGAAATCAAGCCAAACCTTCCAGTACTAGGAAAGGCTTATGGTAAGATGATACCAAAGATAAGACAAGAAATAGGAAGAAGAAACCAGATGGAACTAGCTCAAACTGTTCAAAATGGTGGAACTGTTACTATAGATGTTGATGGAACTAAAATAGAATTAAATTCTGAAAATCTTCTTGTAACAATGCAAGGACTAGAAGGTTATGCATTTGCTGGAGTTGGAGAAGTGGGAGTAGTTTTAGATACTACAATCACTGAAGAGCTTAGAGAAGAAGGTCATGTAAGAGAAATGGTGAGTAAGATCCAAAACATGAGAAAAGAAAGTGGATTTGAAGTTGCAGATAAGATAAACTTATATGTAGCAAATAATGATAAGCTTCTAGAAGTGGTTAAGAAGTACGCTGATGTAATAAAGAAAGAAACTCTAACTGTAGAAATTGCATACAATGGTGAGGTAGAGTATACTAACTTTAATATTAACGGAGAGAGTTTAGACATGGCTGTTGAAGTAGTAAAATAGCACACATTTTTATGACTTATAGTATGAAGCAAAAGTGTATGGCTTCATCCTTTGTATATTGTGAATGTTCAGGTTTTATGATAAAATCTTTAGTCAAAGAGAATAATAATAATTAAGAAATAGAGGTGAGAATTATGGCAGCTTCAATAAAGGACGTAGCTAAGGAAGCAGGCGTTTCGATAGCAACAGTATCTAGAGTTTTAAATGACGTTGACGTAGTAAACGAGGACACAAAGAAAAAAGTTAAAGAAGCCATAAAAAAATTAGGATATAGACCTAACATAGTAGCTAGAAGTTTAAAAACTCAAAGGACAAGAACTATAGGAATATTAGTACCAGATATATCGAGCCAATTCTATCCAGAGGTAGTTAGAGGAGCAGAGGACGTTGCAAACATATATGGATATAATATAATGCTATGTAACTCAGATTTGGATATCGAGAAAGAAAAAGAGTACCTTAGAGTTATGAAAGAAAAGATGGTTGATGGAGTTATATATATGAGTAGTTCTCTTCAAGATGAGATACTTGAACTTATAAATGAAATTCAAGTTACAACTGTACTTGTTGAATCTAAGGACGAAAAGGGAGTAATCCCAAGTGTAACTATAGACAATGAGCTTGCTGCTTATGAAACTACAAAATACTTATTAGGAAAGCAAAATAAGAATGTGGCATTCATAGGAGTTCATAAAGATGGAGCAAACGCTTGGTCAGATAGATTTACTGGCTATGAGAGGGCCATCAAGGAAAGCGGAATAGAATTAGATGAAAAAATAGTGTATTTCGATGACCTAAGACCAAGATCAGGATATGAAGGCGTTAAAGTTATGCTAGAAAAGGGAGCAAAGTTTGATGCACTTTTCTGTGCTTCAGATGAAGTAGCAATGGGTGCCATCAATGCCTTAAGAGATAGTGGAATAAATGTTCCTGGAGATGTAGATGTAGTTGGATTCAATGATATATATGCAGCTTCATTATTTTACCCAAGACTTACTACAATATCTCAACCTATGTACGACATGGGATCAGTAGCTATGAGAATGCTTATAAAGCTTGTAAACCGTCAAGAGTTAGAACAAACTCAATTTGTACTTCCTCATGATTTAGTTGAAAGAGATTCTTGTAAATAATAATTTTAAGGATGGTTTGTAAAGTGTTTTGCAAGCCATCCTTTGTTTTAGAATATAAAATTATATAAATCGTTTGGCTTGAAGATTAAAAAGATGACTATAGTGGCCTTTGGCATCTAATAAAGATTTGTGACTTCCTTCTTCAACTATACGACCATTTTTTAGAACTATAATTTTGTCAGCCATAGTAGCAGCTGAAAGCTTATGAGTGATGAAAAGTACAATTTTATCCTGACACATGTCTTTAATTTTATTAAAAAAATATTCTTCACTTACAGCATCTAAAGATGAGGAAGGCTCATCAAATAGTAGAAGAGAACCATTTCTAAAAAAGGCTCTAGCAATAGCTAGTTTTTGCCACTGACCACCTGATAGTTCTATTCCTCCTTTGAAATTCTTACCTAGCTGCTGTTCATATCCATTTTTACTTTCAAATATATCTTGATGAATTCCGGCTTTTTCTATTGCCTCCTCAAGTTTCACTTCATTTAGTATATTATCAATATCAGATACTGCTATGTTTTCTTTAACTGTCAAATCATATTTGGAGTAATCCTGAAAGATAATTCCTATAGACTTTCTGTAATTATCAATATCATATTCTTTTATATTTTTACCATTAACAAATATTTCACCAAAATCAACATCATAAAGGCGGCAAATAAGTTTTATTATAGTGGATTTACCTGAACCATTTTCTCCGACTAAAGCAATTCTCTCTTTAGATGATATGGAGAAAGAGACATCATCAAGAGCAGGAGATGATGCATCTTGGTAAGTAAAAGTCACATGATGGAACTCAATATGTTCTATGCCTTTTTCACCTAGAATTTCATCGCCACACTTCATGAAGGAAGGAAATTCTATGAAATTAAAAAACTTTTCCATATAGAGCAGAGTGTCATAAAGCAAGGTAGATTCTTGTATCATAGTAATTATAGTTTGTCCAAAAATAATTATACTAGATGAAAACAATAAAATATCTCCAGAGGTGAATCTACCATCTACAGTTTTTAAAATAACCCATAAAAATGCAATACCACTTCCTATAGCACCGATAATGAATAAGAGAGAAGCGAATGCAGTTTGTTTTTTTCTTATTTTCATGGAATCCTTATGAATGGTTTGAAAGACATCTTTATATTTTTTAGTAAAATAATTTCCGTATTGGAATAGCCTAGATTCTTTTGCGAATTCCTTAGATAGAAGTATAGTAGAAAAATATTTGAGCTTTCTAGACAGAGGGCTTTTAGTAACCATATTTTCGAAAGCCTCCTCCTGTAATCTATATAAGACTATAGATTGTGGAAGAAGAGATAATATCATAATCAATGCAATTAGAGGGTGAAATTGCATTAGAAGAACTAATAAAGATATAACGGTTATTAGGCTTCTAAAGATGCTGATTATAAATACGATTAGGTTTACCGGACGCCATGCACCCTCTTCTTGAATAATTTGGATATCGTCATAAAAGGCTGGATTTTCGAAGAGTCCTAAATCCTTTATACTTATAGATTTATTCATTATATTTTCATTGATAAGGGCGATGAGTTTATCTGTCATTGCACCTTGTGCAAGCATTGTTATAGGATTTAAAATTCCCTGAATGATGTACAAAGCAATCCATAAGATAAGGTATATATATAGCAGAGAAAATCCACTTTGAATTACAGGACTTGAGGCGACTAATAAATCTATGATATTTTTTGTTGCATATACTGTAAGCACTGGAATAAATCCTTGAAACGGAATTGCAAAAAATAATAAAAGGGTGCAAAGTTTAGATGACTGCCAAAATAGAGGCATGGTTTTTAGTATTAAACTTGCACCATGAAGGAGCTTTTTTATAAATTTCATAGATACCTCCTTAAAATATAAAAGCCTCAATTTAAATTTACATTAAAGAGACCTTATTATATGATTATCTCCAATTTTTAGGGTTTATATAATTTACAGTTATTTTATCGTAGTCTTCATCAGATATAATTTGTTTATCTTTAGTAATATATCTTTCTATGATTAAATTTGAAGGATTATATTCCAAAGTGATTTTTTCACCTTCGTTTATAGTTGCTATATTGAAATTTTTACCATATTCATCATATTCATATATGTTTAAGGATTCTGAAAAACTATAGAATACGTCTTCTGTTGGAGATAGATTTTCAACGTAGATGGTAGTTTCACAGTTTACATAGCAACTTGTTCTATACTTACCTGAACACATATAAACATTATTATTGTTAGAAAAGCGACTTTTATAAACTTTTCCATAGAAAATTGGAGATATGCCTAATACAGTTAATTCTAAAGCAAATTCAGAATTAGGCCCTAGTCTAAATAATACACCCGTATTATCTCTAATTTCAACAAAGGAATCATTTGTTAAAATTAATTCATTTATTCCAATTAGTCTTCCAGAAGATAGACAAAGCTTTTTATCATCAGTAATAAGTTCAGGTAACTTTTGCCTATAACGTTTACGTGAGTAATCCTAAATTGTTGTTTACCAAAATAAGAATTAGGTGTTTTTTCAATGTGTCTTTCATAATTTCTTTTCTCTAAAAGTTCATTAGAAAATAAATTGTTATAAATTGCAATAACAAATTGAACTAATTTCTGTTTATGACTTAAATACTTGAATTTACTTAGATTGCATAGATTTTATCTAGATACATTTCAAATAGTTCTTCTGGAGTTTTATAG
>JALEZF010000077.1 GCA_022773025.1 Clostridium sp.
TAACCACTTCCATTTCATTTTGTGCTTCTCTTCTTTCGTTTATCATTGGCAAAACCCCCATGTAATAAATTAATATATCTTAAATTATATTACATATTTGTATAAAATTAAAGACTGCTGACACTTTGTCAGCAGTCTGAAAAGAGACCGTCATAAACGGTCTCTTTTGAAAATCCTATTGATTTAAATTCTTTTCATTTATCTCAACTTTTAATTCTTTTTTCCACTCATCTACAGTATTGGTGTAAATCTCATTTTGTTTAGTTTGAAGAAGATAAGTCTTTATTTGATCCTTAACTTCATCTAAAGATTTAACTACTGGATCAGCCTTGATTCCAGTTGCTTTGATTATATGGTATCCAAACTGAGTCTTAACTGGTTCTGATATTTCGCCTTCTTTAAGCTTGCTTGCTCCTGACATAAAATCTGCATCGTACTGAGTATTTGTATATTCTATAAATCCTAATTCGCCGCCCTTATCCTTAGTTCCGTCAGTTCCATATTCTGCTGCTAAAGTTTTGAAATCTCCACCATTATCAAGCTTTGTCTTTACCTCTTGTGCTTTTTTAAGAGAAGCATCAAAATCTATATCTCCATTAGAATTCTTTTCAGCAATTAATATATGATATAGTGTAGCACCTGGTTGTGTTGTGAACTTACTATCTTTATTTTCATTATAATATGTTTCAATGTCGCTGTCTTCTACAGTAACATCCTTTAATATATATTCCTCAACCTTTTGAGCTATTATGCTGTTCTTTATTGCAGCTTTTAATGAGTCTTCTGTAAGCTTAGAGTCCTCTAATGCACTTTTGAATTTTTCCTCATCTCCAAAAGCAGCTTTCATACTTTCAAATTGAGTTTCTATTTCTTTGTTTAGTTCATCTTCTGCTGGAACTAATCCTAGTTCATCAGCTTTCTTCAAATATACCTTTTCAAGAACCATAGAGTCTAGCATACTTTTCTTTTGCTTATTGAATGCCTCACTAGTTTTGCTGTCTGACATATAGTTGTCACCATATTGCTGTGCATATTGTTCCTTTAGATATTCTAATTCCTTATCTAAATCTCCATAAGTTATTTTTTCCGAACCTATTTTTGCAACTACACTTTTATTTATAGCCTCTGGAGTTTTCTCTATCAAATTACATCCTGCTACAGCTGTTGATAGCATTGCTACAAGAGCTACAGCTATTATTTTTTTAGTATTTTTCACTTTACTTCCCCCGCTTCATATTTTAATTTATAAGCACTTATTTTATTATAAAGTTTTTAATTTGGTTCTTCAAATTAAATTTTTATAAACAGTTTCATTATATCATCATATTGTGAATTGTACAATTTTTTACAAAGCTTCAGCTTTTAAGTATTCCATGAGATTCTTAAATATACCAAGCATATCTTCTCTATTTATTGTTTGAAGCTTAAATCCAAAAGCTGGTTTCTCCCCAAGCTTAAATATTATATTTTTATTATACTTTTTCATTATGGCTTTCATAATCTTATCATTAAAGCTGTTTCTTGAATCAAATTGAAATACTACTTCTTGACCCTTTTCCCTGATTTCTTCAATACCAAAATCCTTAGCCATACTTCTTATGTAAGCTATATTCATAAGGTTATATACAGGGTCTGGAATTGTTGAGAATCTATCCTCTAACTCCTCCTTTATATCCATCAGATCATCAAAGCTATCTATAGCAGCTATCTTCTTATATACCTCAATCTTTTGAATCTCATCATCGATATACTTGTCAGGTATATATGCATCAACTTTTACATCCATAACAGTTTCTATCGGTTCTTTTTCTATATCTCCCTTTATGAGTTTTATTGTATCTTCAAGCATCCTACAATACAAGTCATAACCTATTGTGGCCATATGCCCATGCTGTGCTGACCCCATCATGTTTCCAGCACCTCTTATCTCTAAGTCTCTCATGGCAATCTTGAACCCTGATCCAAGTTCTGTAAAATCCTTTAATGCTTTTAGCCTTTTTTCTGCTACCTCTGTTAGAATTTTATCCTTTCTATAGGTAAAATATGCATAGGCTATTCTATCGGACCTTCCTACTCTTCCTCTAAGCTGATAAAGTTGAGATAGTCCCATTCTGTCTGAGTCATAGATTATGATAGTATTGACATTTTGTATGTCTATTCCTGTCTCTATGATAGTTGTACATACTAATATGTTTATTTCATTTTCTATAAATTTCATCATGACATCTTCTAATTCTCTTTCCGTCATCTGTCCATGTGCTATCCCTACATTGGCTTCCGGAACAAGTTTTTGAAGATAGGATGCCATATTCTTTATATCCTCCACCCTATTGTAGACGAAGTATACTTGACCCTTCCTATTAATTTCTCTTAAAATAGCATCTTTTATAAGCTGATCATTATACTCAACTACATAGGTTTGAATCGGATATCTCTCCTCTGGAGGAGTTTCAATTACACTTATATCTCTTACCCCTGTAAGTGACATATGAAGAGTTCTTGGAATAGGTGTTGCACTTAGTGTAACTACGTCTATATTTTTCTTTAAGCTCTTTATCTTTTCTTTCTGGGTAACTCCAAATCTCTGCTCTTCATCTATTATAAGAAGTCCTAAATCTTTAAACTCTATATCTTTTGATACAAGTCTATGGGTTCCTACAAGAATATCTACATTTCCCTCCTTCACAGCCTTTAATGTTGTTTTTTGCTGTGTTGTAGTCCTAAATCTACTTATCATGTCTATTCTCATAGGGAAATCAGAAAATCTCTTTTTCATATTCGTGTAGTGCTGCTCTGCAAGTATAGTAGTAGGCACTAGAAAGGCCACTTGTTTTCCATCCATAACTGCTTTAAATGCAGCTCTCAATGCTACTTCCGTCTTTCCATAACCAACATCTCCACATATAAGTCTGTCCATAGGCTTATCAGACTCCATGTCCTTCTTTATTTCTTCTAAAGATGTAAGTTGGTCCGGTGTCTCTTGAAATGGGAATTCATCTTCAAACTGTCTTTGCCAAGGTGTATCCTTGGAAAACTTATATCCTTTTAAGGTAGCTCTGGAAGCATAAAGCTTAACTAAGTCACCAGCTATTTCATTGATTGACTTTCTAGCCTTTGCCTTAGCTTTAGTCCATTCACTTCCACCGAGTTTATTTACCTTTGGTGCCTTCCCCTCACTACCTATATACTTTTGAACCAAATCAAGCTGATCTACTGGTACATAGAGTTGGTCTCCTTTGTCATAGGTTATATCTAGATAGTCCCTCTTCTTTCCTTGAACCTCTATCTGTTTTATACCTTTGTATACACCTATTCCATGGTTTGTGTGAACTACATAATCCCCTGGCTTCAGTTCTGCAAAGCTCTTAATCTTAGAAGCTCCTTTTTGTTTAGTTACTCTCTTTGATGTTTTTCTTTTAGCTTTTCCGAACACCTCTTGATCGGATATAACACATACTTTAAATTCAGGATACTCATATCCCTTCAAAAGGTTTCCAAAGGTCACCACAACTTCTCCGAATCCTATATTATCTACAGAATCACTGTAATGAGCCTCTACTCCTCGATCTCTAAGGGTGTCTACAAGCCTTTCTCCCCTAGGTCTTGTACCCGAAAGAATTAGTGTCCTATATCCATTTTGTTTTTTAGCCTTTATATCTTCAATGAGAAGGTCTAACTGTCCATGATAGCTACTTGGAGTTATCTGTGAAAAATTATTTAATGCCCTTGGTTTCAGTATACTTGTACTTTTAGCTATAGCTTCTATAGTGAATACTTTCCCAAGCTCTAGAGTTTCCATAAGCATTTCTTTTTGAATCAATAAATCTCCCTGTTTTGGAAGTATGTCTCCTCTTTGTAGAAAGGCGCTGTAACTGTATTCAAATTCTGTATATACACTTTCTAGCTTTCCGCTACATCTTTGAATATCATCTACTATGATATAGCTGTCTCCTATATAATCAAAAAACGTAGATGTCTTTTCAAAAAAATAAGGTATATAACTCTCAATAGTTTCAAAGGAGCTTATCTCTTTAAGTTCTTCTAAGTTTCTTTTTACGATTCCCTTTATCTTGTCTAGAAGAGCCTTATTCTTTTTATTTTCCTTTTGTGAAATAAACTTTTGAAAATCTTCTTCTATAGCATCATAACCTCTTAAGATATCTTGATTCTTTAGGATGATTTCCTTAGCAGGAAAAATTTCTATCCTTGTAACCTTGTCTATACTTCTTTGAGATTCTACGTTGAAAGTTCTTATGGAATCTATCTCATCATCAAAAAGTTCAATTCTATAAGGATAAACTGATATTGTAGGAAATATATCTAGTATTCCTCCTCTTATAGAAAACTGGCCCTTGCCATCCACCATATCCATTCTTTCATAGCCGCATTGTACCAGTCTTTCAGCTAGTTCTAGCATATCTATCTGCTTTCCTACTTTAAGAGTTGTTGTGTACTCCTTGAAAAGTTCTATAGGTGTATATCTAGGACTTAGAACCTCTATGGAGGTTACTATTATCTTTTTCCCTTTAGACACCATCTCTTTTATTACTTTAAGTCTTTCCCATCTCAAATCACCTGATATAGCATCTACATTGTAGAATACTACATCTTTGGATGGAAAGTAATAAACTTCATTTATATAAAAGCTTAAGTCCTCATAAAGATTTTTAGCCTCCATATCACTATTTGTGAATATAAATAAAGGCTTGTCTATACCCTCATATATACCGTTTATTATGTATGAACGTGCCGATTCAGATATCCCATATATACCTATAGGAAATCTTTCATCTCTCACTTGTTCCATCAAATCTTCATATTTATTGTCTTTTTTAAAAGGCTTCATCAGCCCCTCAAGTCTCACTCTATAATCACCGCCTTATTCTTCTAACCCTATAAAATTTATACAATATATATTTACCCTTGCCACGAGAAAATGAACCTTATTTTTGTAAGGTTCTAGTATCACATCTATTTTAGATATCTACTGATTTTCAGCTGCATTAAATCCATTAAATTTGTTCATAGCATCATTTGTATTTTGCATAAGTATAGTCACTGCTGCTTCTGATGATGCCTCTAAAGCTTTATTTAGGACTTCTCTCTCTTCTGGTGAAAACTTTCCAAGAACGTGGGAAACTAAATTTCCTTTTGGAGCTCCAACTCCAACCTTCACTCTAGGGAACACATCTTCACCAAGACAGCTTATTATACTTTTGATACCATTATGACCACCGGCACTTCCCTTTGCTCTTATTCTAAGTTTTCCTATATCCAAGCTTATATCGTCATAAATCACTACGATATCCTCATGAGGAATCTTATAAAAATTTGCAATTTCAGCTATGCTCTCGCCGCTTAAATTCATGTATGTAGTAGGTTTAAGTAACATTACCTTTTTTCCGTTTATAAAACCCTCTCCGTACATACCTTTAAATTTTGCCCTATTTACCTCAATATTATACTTTCTTGAAATAATATCTATAGCATCAAAGCCCACATTGTGTCTTGTGCCTTTATATTCTTCTCCCGGATTTCCAAGCCCAACAATTAAATACATTCTATATCCTCCTATGTATTCATCAAGTTTATTTCTTTAGTATACCACTTATACTAATCTATCTATAATAATTATAATATATAAAAAAATTAACTCCACACTAAGTGGAGTTTAAATTTTATTTTTTTTCAGTTAATCTTACTTTTAAATTCATATATTCACCATTTCTCCATACCTTTACTCCGACTTCATCACCTATATTATAGCCATTTAGTATGGAAATTAAATCCGAAAATTGTCTGACTTTTTTGCCAGCAAACTCTAGTATTACATCTGTAGGCTTTACACCTGCATTGTATAATGGCTGTCCCTTTAATACTTCTTGAACATAGACCCCTTCCATGGATTTGTTGGAAGACTTTATATCTCCACCCTTTAAACCTAAGGTTGGTCTTTCACCACTTTCTACTGATTTGCTTTTTGTTATGATTTCTGTAATTTCCCTTATATCAATGGCAATACCTATATTATCTGAGGAATTGCCTTGAAGTACATTCGAGCTTATTATGCCTATAGCTTCTCCATTTTCATTGCATAGCATTCCTCCTCGATTATATTGGTTTATCTTAGCATCAGTTTTAAATACCTTATAAGCTACATCTTTTCCCTCTGCATCCTTTTGTGTCATTTTTCCACAACTGCTTATTATACCTTGAGTTGCAAAAGGGGAATTTTCTTCACCAAGGGGATTGCCTACTGCTATAACTTTGTCACCTATATTTATATTACTCATATCTGCTAATTTAATAGTTGGAAGCCCTTTTACATCAACCTTTAGAACAGCAACATCCATAGGCTTATTGGCATATAAAAGCTTTGATTTTATAGGCTTCATTCCTTGAGATGCTATCTTAACATATATATCAGCAGCATTTTCTATACTGCTATAATTGGTTACTATATAGCCCTCACTATTCATTATAACTCCTGAAGTTATCTTTCCTGTTCCAATATCAGTGAAATTTTCCCTTGAAGTACTTATTCCAACTATACACGGAGATATTTCATCTACTACAGGTTTTTGTTCTTGAGATTTATCTATAGTCTTTTCCTCTTCTGCATTTAATGGCGAATTAGAAAATAACTTATTTGTTACATCATCGGCACTGAGTTTGCTGTCTATCACATAAGAGGCTCCGCAAGCACCTGATATAAATGCCACACCTACTACAACAACAAGTTTTATAGCTCTATGAATTTGTCTTCTTTTTCCATGCTTTTTAAATGTTATCTTACCTATGTCATTGCTGTCTTGATCCATAAAGCACACCTCCTATAATTTCAAAGAGATTATATATTATCAATTTAAACTCAATATGAACAATGTATGATTTATATATAAAGATTTACTACAGCTAAACTTTAGTCAAAGTGAAAGTAAATATAACTCCCTCTTCCTTATCTTTATTCTTATTCTCTACCCATATATCTTCTCCAAGCTGAGTGAGAATATTTCTAACTATAGGAAGTCCTAGTCCTGTGCTGACTTTAGAAGTTCTAGACTTATCTCCCTTATAAAATCTATCCCATATATGAACTATATCTTCTTCACTTATTGGAGGACCATCATTATACACAGATACCTGAACTTTATCACCCTTATCCTTTATCGTAACCTTAATAATACCATTGTCCTTTGCATATTTAAGTGCATTATCTAAAAGATTTGTTACAACTTGAATCATTCTATCTCTGTCTCCAGCCACGTAAATATGGTCTTCCGGAAAAATTACATCCACTTTTAGCTTTTTATCATTTATTCTCTGCTCAAACTTTATTACACAAACTTTTACTATTTCAATTATATCAAGCTCCACTATTCTAAGTGAGAATTTTCCCGACTCCATGGATGCTAAATCTAAAAGGTCATTAACAAGCCTTGTAAGCCTTTGAATTTCATCATAGGCTATATTTAGATAATAGCTTTCTTTTCCCTTAGGTATCACTCCATCAAGAACACCGCCTATAAAGCCTTTTATAGAGGTTATAGGTGATCGTAATTCATGGGATACATTAGACATAAACTCTCGTCGATTTTTTTCTACCTGCTCTAGGGAATCTGCCATTATATTAAAGGAAGTTGCAAGCTCACCTATCTCATCATTAGAATCTATATAAGCTCTTCTTTCTACTTCTCCCTTTGCTATTCTTCTAGCCGCTATATTTATCTTTGACAAAGGAGTTATAAGTATCCTTTGAGCAAAATAATATATTACTATACTTGAAAAAACAATAGCTAAAATGGCACACATCCATATGATTGCATAAACCTTAGTCAGTGGTGATTTTATCTGATCTAATGGTGTATGCATGAATATTACTCCTCTAAAGGTATCTGATACAAAAATGGGGTTTATATATATATAACATGGAGAATTAAAGGGTTCATCAAACTTACCCTTCTTCTCAATAGAACGACCTTCTCTAAGTTCATCCATTTCTTTTATATTAAGATTTGTGAACATGAGATTTTTGTAGTCCTCTGAAGAAACCTGATATACATAACCCATGGCATCAGTTAAAACTATATCTGCTCCTAAAGTTGATTGAGCAAAACTCAAATCTGCCTTTAATTTATTAAGAGCAGATTCCTGCTGTTCATCTATATATATCATAGCTGAAGTAGCAATTGTCTTTCCCTGCTTATCTAAAAGAGATTTCCTCTCTTCAAAATAATATCCTTCAAACCATATTGATAGAAAGCTAGCCATTATTATAAAACTCACAGCTATTATAGTAGTAAAGGTGACTATCATCTTAGAAACTAAGCTGTTTTTAACTAACATCTATTTCACCTCAAATTTGTACCCTACTCCCCATACTGTTTCTAATTGCCAGTTCATTCCACCATTAAGTTTTTCTCTAAGTCTCTTTATATGGACATCCACTGTTCTTGAATCTCCTGGGTAGTCATATCCCCAAACTTCACATAGAAGCTGTTCTCTTGTAAATACTCTATTTTTGTTACTTGCTAAATAATGAAGAAGTTCGAATTCCTTTGGAGGCATCTTTATCTCTTCACCTTTATAGGTAACTGTGTATGAGTTCACATCTATGGTAAGCTCTTGGAAGTTTAGAGTTTCCTTTCCGCTTCCCTCTACGTTGTATCTTCTCATTACAGCCTTAACCCTTGCAAGCATTTCCTTTGGTTCAAAAGGCTTAACTATGTAGTCATCAGCTCCTAGTTCAAGTCCAAGAACCTTATCAAAAGTGTCTCCCTTTGCAGTTATCATTATAACTGGAGTTTCCCCATCTCTTCTTATCCATTTAAGTACATCTATTCCGTCCACATGAGGAAGCATTATGTCTAAAAGAACCAAATCAGGTTTGTATTCTAAATACACCTCTTGAGCCTTTTTTCCATCATGACAAAGCATAGTGTCATAACCAGAACTTTCAAGATACATTTTTATAACTTCACATATATTTTCATCGTCATCAACAACTAATATTTTACCTATAGTACCATCCATTTTAATTCACTCCTTATAGTGCTTTTATATTTAATTTATCACAAAACTAAGGCTATATAACACTTATTTTTTTAAATGTTACAAATATTTTACGTCATTCACTAGTTTTTTTAAAAAAATGAGTTATGCCTCTAAAAAATCAGAACATAACTCACTGAAATGGTATATCTTAGCCCTCAAAAAGTTTGCTTATAGATACATCATCATATATTCTCTTTATAGCTTCTCCAAATATAGGTGCCACAGATATAGACTTAAATTTATTTATACTCTCTGCTTGAGCATTTTTTACTGTATTAAGCATTACTAATTCCTTTATAGCAGAATTATTTATTCTCTCTATAGCAGGTCCTGATAAAACACCATGAGTACAGCATGCATAAACTTCTTTAGCGCCTAAGTCTTTTAGTGCGTTTGCTGCATTAGATATAGTTCCAGCAGTATCTATCATGTCATCTATAAGGATACAAGTTTTATCTTTTATATCTCCTATGATATTCATTATTTCTGATACATTTGCTCTTGGTCTTCTCTTGTCTATTATAGCTATTGGTGCATGAAGTTTATCTGCAAACTTTCTAGCTCTAGTTACACTTCCAAGGTCAGGCGAAACAACTACTACATCATCTTTTTCTGCAAAGCCTTTCTCTATAAAGTACTTTGATAAAATTGGCGCTCCCATAAGATTATCAACAGGTATGTTGAAATATCCTTGAATCTGTGATGCATGTAAATCCATTGTAAGAACTCTATCTGCTCCTGCTGTAGTAAGCAGGTCAGCAACTAATTTTGCTGTTATGGGATCTCTAGACTTTGCTTTTCTATCTTGTCTAGCATATCCATAATAAGGTATAACCGCTGTAATCCTTCCTGCTGAAGCTCTCTTAAAAGCATCAATCATTATAAGAAGTTCCATTAAATTATTGTTTACTGGAGAACTAGTTGATTGAACTACAAATACGTCTGCTCCTCTTACCGTTTCATTTATATCTACTGAAATTTCTCCATCACTAAAAGTTCCAACCTTTGAATCTCCAACTTTAACTCCAACTACACTTGCTATGTCTCTCGCTAATTCTGGATGTGAATTTCCGGTGAAAATCTTAATGTTTTTGCCATGGGTTATCATCCTGTGACCTCCTAAAATATTATTATATTTATTAATACATTTCTTTTGTTATTTTCTTAGTCCTTTTCTATCTACCCAGCCCTCTATGTTAACTTGCTTTGCTCTAGCAATAGATAAACTTCCTTCTGGAACTTCTTTTGTTATTGTAGATCCAGCTGCTGTATAAGCATTATCCTTAATTTCAACTGGTGAAACTAGATTTGTGTTGCATCCTATGAATGCATTGTTTCCAATGATAGTTTTGTGCTTCTTCTTTCCATCATAGTTAACAACTACTGTTCCACATCCAAAGTTGCATCCAGTTCCTACTTCTGCATCTCCTATATATGTAAGGTGAGATACTTTTGTATTGTCTCCTATAGAAGATTTTTTTATCTCAACGAAGTCACCTATCCTTGCATTGTTTCCAATAGTACTGTCTGGACGAATATATGCAAATGGTCCTACTGTTGTGTTTTCCCCTACTTTACTATCTAGTATAACTGAGCTTTCTATAGTAGCTTCTTTTTCTACTACACTGTCTTTTATTCTGCAATTTTGATAAATTACAGCTCCAGACTTTATAACTGTAGCTCCCTCTAATATATTGTTTGGATATATTATAACATCTTGTTCTATAACTACATCAGCCCCTATATATGTGCTGTTTGGGTCTATCATTGTAACACCGTTTTCCATGTGTTCCTTATTGATTCTATTCTTTAAAATGTTTTCTACTTGAGCTAATTGAACTTTTGAATTAACTCCTAAAGTTTCTTCAAAATCTACAACCATAGCTCCAACTTTTTCATTTTTTCCTTTTAGGATGCCTATAACGTCTGTCAAATAATATTCTCCTTGAGCATTATCATTCTTTAATTCATCAAGACATTCTAAAAGACTCTTTATGTCAAATGTATATATAGCTGAATTTATTTCGTTAACTTTTAGTTCTTCGTTATTACAGTCCTTATGTTCTACTATCTTTTCTACGCTTCCATTATTTCTGATAATTCTTCCGTATCCTGTTGGATCATCAACTAAGGAAGTTAGGATTGTAGCCTTATTTCCTTCTTCATTGTGAAGTTTCATAAGATTTTCTACTGTGGTAGCCTTGATTAAAGGAGCATCTCCTGCAAATACAGCTACTACACCTTCCTTATCTTTAAGGAATTCTTTCGCACACATGATTGCATGGCCTGTTCCTAATTGTTTGTCTTGGAATGAATATGATACATTTCTATTCTCTGTTCCAGCTTTAACCTTCTCAGCACCTTTTCCAATGACTACATTAACTTCATCAATACCTGATCTTCTCATAGTATCTATGACATGATTCACCATTTCTTTACCGCAAACCTTATGTAACACTTTTGGAGTTGAAGATTTCATTCTCTTCCCTTCTCCTGCAGCTAATATGATAGCATATTTATACATTCTTACACCTCTTTATGGATTATTTTAACGCTTTAAAAAAACATCATTTCATCATTTTCCTTTTTCTATTATATTTTATAACCCGCATGTTTTCAACCTAATTGCTCAATAGATTGAATTTATGTAAAGTTATCCAAATCAAAAAAATAAAAAGGAGCACAAAAACTCCTTTTTATTTCTATTCTTCTACTACCGCATCTACAGTTTCAACATCCTCATTCTTAACCTTTTCATACTCTGTTAAGATTGCAACCTGTATCTTTTCTCTAGTTTGAGTGTTGATTGGATGTGCTATGTCCTTGAATTCTCCGTCTGGAGTCTTTCTACTTGGCATAGCTATAAATAGTCCATTTTGACCTTCTATAACTTTGATATCATGTACAACAAACTCATTATCAAAAGTTACAGAAACGATAGCCTTCATTTTTCCTTCTGCAGCTATCTTTCTAATTCTTACGTCTGTAATTTGCATTATAAAATCCACCTCCAAGATGCTTTATAACATATAACTTCTGCATTTGTTTAAAATTCCCTCTTTTTTTGCAGAAATTTTTTGAACATTTATTTTTGGAATAATGTGGATGGTCTTAAAATGGCTTTTTTATCTTTGTCCAATCCTTCAAATTCTACTATAGATACATAGTCATCTACTAATTTGTTGTCTGTCTCTATATTATCTATCAGTACGGCCATACCTAGAAGTTCGCTATCAAATTCTTTTAGAAGTTCCTTTATTCCTAGAGCCGTTCCACCTGATTTCATAAAATCATCTATGTATATGCATTTACTTTCCTTACGTAGAGATTTCTTAGATAATGACATATTTTGTATCATTCCTGTGGAACCTGACGCATAATTTATAGTAACCGTTGGTCCTTCTGTAACTTTATTGTCTCTTCTAACTATTACAAGCTGAACTCCTAAATTTCTAGCAACCTCATAAGCTAAAGGAATACCCTTAGTTTCTACTGTCACTACATAATCTATATCTTGCTCTTGAAAAAAAGTCGAAAGAATTAATCCAGCCTTGCTTATAACTTCTGGATTATACATAATATCTGTCATGTATATAAAAGTTCCAGCAACTATTCTTTCCTTGTCACCTAAAGCTTTGCATAGGTTATTTGCAAATTCTATTTTGTTCTCCTTGCTTATGTCCCCTATGAACTTAATTCCTCCTGCTGCTCCAGATATAGTCTTTACTTTTCCTAAAGACAACCTCTCTAATGTATCTCTTACTATAACCATATCTTCACTTATAGTGGATTTGGCTGCATTCAGCTTCCCGGAAAATGAATTCAAACTTACTATCTTGCTAGGATTTTCTGATAAAATTTTTGTTATAGCTACAACTCTTCCATTTCTTGAGAACTTATCCATGAGTACCACCTTCTATAATTTATTAATTAACGAATTATTTTCTATTTATTTCAATTATTATTCACTACTTATTTTATTTCATATAGGGAAATATATCAAGGGAATAAATAAATTCTTCGATTTATTACTATACTTCTTATTTCTTAATATTATTATTGCCAAAATCCGTTATATCATATTGATTTTCTGATGTTTTAAATAATTTTTGTGTTTTTTTCTTGAAAATGTGTATATAATTATCTAGAAGAAGATATTTTTATCATAAGGAGTGAGAACTTTGCCTTTTGACTTTTTAAAAGATACTAATAAAAAAGTTCATTTCATCGGTATTGGCGGCATAAGCATGAGTGGACTTGCTGCTATACTTCTTAAAAATGGATTTAAAGTTTCGGGTTCTGATATGAAAGAATCAGAAATAACTACTAGACTACAACAACATGGTGCAGAGATTCATATAGGTCACAGTGCAGATAACGTAAAAAATGTTGATTTAGTTGTTTACACAGCGGCTGTACCTTCAGATAATCCCGAACTTTTATTTGCTAAAAATAATAATATTCCTTTAATGGATAGAGCAGAATTTCTAGGTTATATAATGAAGGGACATAAGTATAATGTGGCTATCTCAGGAACCCATGGAAAAACTACAAGCACATCTATGCTTTCTCATATAGTTCTTAGTGCTGAGCTTGACCCAACCATATTAGTTGGTGCAGATCTAGACATAATAAATGGTAACTTCAGAACTGGCGAAAGCGAATATTTTATAACTGAAGCTTGCGAGTATAAAGCATCATTTTTAAGATTCTTCCCTTATATCGGAGTTATATTAAATATAGATGCAGACCACTTAGATTTCTATAAGGACATAGACGATATAGAGGCAACCTTTAAAAAGTTTGTTTCTATAATTCCTAATGATGGCTATGCTATAGGAAATGCAGACGATTTTAGAGTGAAGAGAGTTTTAGAAACAGCTTCTTGTAACACTTTAACCTTCGGATTAAACGAGGGCGACATAGTTGCTAAAGACATCCATTTTAACGGAAGAGGTTCTTCCTTCGATGTTGTCTACAAGGGAAAAGAGCTATACACTATTCACCTTCACGTTCCTGGAAGTCACAATGTGCTAAATGCTTTAAGCGCAGTTGCTTCTTCTATAGTCTTAGGAATTGATGAAAAAGCTGTAATAGAAGGATTAGAAGGCTTTAAAGGAGCACATAAAAGATTTGAAATCAAAGGCTCCAAGGATGATATAACAGTTATAGATGACTATGCTCATCATCCAACAGAAATAAAGGCAACCTTAAAAGCAGCTAGAGAATACCCTCACAATAAGATTGTGAGTATATTCCAACCACACACTTATTCAAGGACTATATCTCTATTAGATGAGTTCTCCGAGTCTTTTAATGACACTGATGAACTTATACTTATGGATATATATGCTGCTAGAGAAAAAGATACTGGCATAGTAAGTTCTAATATGCTTGGAGATAAAATCCGCGCAAAGGGAATCAAATGTATCAATGTTCATTCTCATGCGGAGGCTCTTGAAGTAGCAAAGCAAAAACTTTCCTCAGGAGATCTTCTCTTAACTGTAGGCGCTGGAGACGTAGTAAAAGTTGGCGAAATGTTCCTACAAGATTAGTGAAAAATGAAGAGATAAGAGCGAAAAATTCAAAAGCACTGCCGATTTTAAAATCCCGGTGCTTTTTTGTATTTTAAATCGATATGAATATTCCAATTTCACCTCTCCACTTCTCTGCTGAACTCTAAACTCTTCATTAATCAATTATTTAGTAACCAATATCTTATTCATCTCATCACATGGTTTCTTATTTTTTATAAATTCTGTAGTAGTACAGAATTATCTCAATTTTTCAAATTATCAATTGACATAGCTCGTCCATGGTAATATTCTATTATTGTAGTATTTATTTTTTAGAAAGGGAGGTAGGAAAATGTTATTTATAATGAATGTATCAGTATGCTTAATAAATTTAGAGTTTACGTATAGCCCTATCTCTTGTGGAACTTATTTTTAGTTGTTTGAAAAAAGTCTTCTAGAGGTCATGGGTTATCATATCCATGGTTTTTTTATGCTCAAATGTAGATTTTAGACCATGGATAACCATGGTCTTTTATTTTTGACAAAAAGGGGGAAATTAAATGAAGAGAATTTTCAAGTATGTACTAAAGTACAAAATCCTGCTGATTGTTCCATCCGTAGCAATGCTTTTAAACATTCTATTGGATATGTTCAATCCTTACCTTACAAAAGAGATTGTAGACAAGGTTCTCATAGGGGGGAACGGTTCCTTGCTTGCACCTATACTCGCTGCCCTTCTAGGAATAACCCTAGGAAGAGCTGTTTTTGGATATATTAAAGAATTTATATTTGACTATCTATCAACTAAAGTAAATCACGATATAAAATGTGAGTTATTCAACCACATACAAAGTCTTCCATTTACTTATTTTGATAATACAAATACAGGTGAATTAATGTCTAGAATAGGCGAAGACGTAGAAGTAATCTGGAGAACAATATCCTTTGGTCTTAGATTATTCGTTGAAAACATCATTTACTTTGTTTTAGGTTCGGCTGCTTTATTTTATCTTAATGCAAAGCTAGCTACAGCATGCATAGTTATCATGTTCCCTATAGCTTTTATAGCAATGAGATTTGAAAAGAAAATCTCTGCTGTATATGACAAAATAAGTGATCAAAATGCTGTTATGAACACTACCGCTCAGGAAAATATAGCTGGTGTAAGACTAGTTAAAGCCTTTGCAAGAGAAGGTTACGAAAAGGAAAAATTCCTAAACATGAATAAAGATTACTATAAGCTAAATATGAATCAAGCTCACGTTACAGGAAATCACCTTCCAACCATAGAGTTCTTGACCAACCTTTCAATCGTAATAATGATAACCTTTGGAGGATACCTAGTTATGGGAGAAGGCATCTCTATTGGAACTCTCGTTGCCTTCAATGGTTATATAGGAAATCTAATATGGCCTATGAGAAACTTAGGTGAATTATCTAATATGCTTGCTGAAAACAGCGCTTCTGCAAAGAAAATCTTTAAGATATTAGATAAAAAGCCTGACATCCATTCTCCTGAAGAAAATCAATACAATCCCGAAAAAATTTCTGGAGATATATCTTTTAAAGATGTTTCCTTTAAATACAATGATGAAATCATTCTTCACGATATAAATCTTGATATACAGGCTGGTTATACTGTAGCAATCATGGGAACTACAGGTTCTGGTAAATCATCCTTAATCAATCTAATCGGAAGATATTACGATGTATGTAGCGGAGAAGTCAAGATTGATGGTGTTAACGTTAAAGATTATAACCTTCAAAAGTTAAGAGAAGCCATGTCTATCATACCTCAAGATACATTTTTATTCTCAGATACAATAGAAGGAAATATACGTTTTAGTAAGACTAACGCCACTAATGAAGAAATCGAAAGAGCTTGCTCACTTTCTTGTGCAAGTGAATTTATAAATGAATTAGAAGACGGTTATGAAACTATAATCGGTGAAAGAGGAATCGGCCTATCTGGTGGACAAAAACAAAGATTATGTATAGCAAGAGCCCTAGTAAAGGATTCCTCAATTTTAATATTAGATGATTCAACCTCAGCCTTAGATATGGAAACAGAATTTACACTATTAAAAAATCTAAATGAAAATAAGTCCAAAGCCACAACCTTTATAATAGCTCATAGAATTTCTGCCGTTAAGAGCGCAGATCTAATAATATTCATGGATCATGGTACTATTGTAGAACGTGGTACTCATGAGGAGCTTTTAGCTCAAAAGGGTAAATACTACGAAATATACTGCGAACAATTTAAGGACTTCATAGAGGCTGAAGAGAAAGAGGTGGTTTAATGGCTAGAAATTCTACCAATCAAGATGAACAACTAGAATTTCATTCTAGACGATATATATTAAAAAGACTGGCTTCCTACTTGAAACCCTTTAAGGTCAAGGTAGCCATAGTAATACTTCTTATGATATTTGTAACAGCCTGTGGACTTATAAATCCATACCTGCTGAAAATGGCCCTTGATGATTTTGTTCCAAATTCAAATATTCGAGGACTTGTCATCATTGCCTTAGGTTTTATTGGAGTTAATCTAATCTCATTATTTGTTGCAAGACTTAGAATAATAATGATGTCAGAGGTTACAAACAGCATATTAATAACAATAAGGCACGAGCTTTATAGCCACATCCAAAAGCTTTCCTTCTCCTTCTTTGACAATAGACCTGTAGGAAAAGTTCTAGCTCGTGTAATGGGCGATGTAAATGCATTAAAAACTTTATTTGCTACAAGTATAACAAGCTTTATACCCCAACTTTTAAGCTTAGTATTTGTAACTATTATAATGTTTTCTTTAAACTTTAACCTTGCCGTAGCTGCAATGATAATACTTCCTTTGTTAGGTTTCGGCCTATTCTCAATAGAGGCAAAATCTAGAGATCGATGGCTGGCTTATAGGCAAAAGCGTTCTAACGTCAATGCTTATACTCACGAAGATTTTTCTGGTATAAAGGTTGTTCAAGGTTTTGCAGAAGAAGAAAAATCTGAATCTAGATTCCACAACATGGTTTCTGAAATGATGGATGCCTTCAACAGTGCTGTAAGACTAAATGATTTGTTCTGGCCTTTAGTAGAACTATCTTGGGGAATTGGAACAATACTAGTTTACTGGCTTGGTGCCAAGCTTATCGTATCCTCTGATATATCTATAGGAACTCTAGTGGCATTTTCCATGTATATAACCATGTTTTGGCGTCCTATAATGAATATCTCAGATTTCTATAATACCTTAATAACTAATTTTGCAGCAGCAGAAAGAATATTTGAGATAATGTCTGTTGAACCTGACATAGTATCTATAGAGGGTGCAAAAGAGATGCCAAAGATAAAAGGGACTGTGGAATTTAAGGATGTTTCCTTCGCTTATGATGACGATGATGTTACAGTACTAAAAAATGTATCTTTCAAGGTTAATCCTGGGGAAAGTATAGCTTTAGTTGGTGCTACCGGCGCTGGTAAGACTACTATAATAAATCTTTTAAGCAGATTTTATGATGTAACTGAAGGGGCAGTATTGATTGATGGAATAGATGTACACTCTGTCACCTTGGAATCACTAAGGAGTCAGATGGGAGTAATGCTTCAAGACACCTTCTTATTCTCTGATACAATAAAGGAAAATATCCGTTACGGAAGGCTTGATGCAACTGACGAAGAAGTTATAGCTGCAGCCAAGGCCGTAAATGCTCATGACTTTATAATGAAGCTCGAAAATGGCTATGAAACTGAGGTAAACGAAAGAGGTTCTAGACTTTCAGTTGGACAAAGACAGCTTATTTCCTTTGCAAGAGCCCTTCTTGCTAACCCAAGAATATTAATATTAGATGAAGCAACCTCTAATATTGATACCTATACAGAGATGCTGGTTCAAACTGGTATAAACAAGCTATTAATGGGAAGAACTTCTTTTGTAATAGCTCATAGGCTCTCAACCATTCGTGACTGCGACAAAATCATGGTTAT
Organism: Clostridium sp.; assembly: GCA_022773025.1. GTDB lineage: Bacteria > Bacillota > Clostridia > Clostridiales > Clostridiaceae > Clostridium_X. Next base: position 18,552 of record JALEZF010000077.1, read on the forward strand.
AGATGATGGAAGAATCGTTGAGGCTGGTACTCACGATGAACTTTTGAAGCTTAAAGGCTACTATTATAATCTTTACATGGCTCAATATCGTTTCTTAAAGGAAGGAGCTTAAGATATTCTTACTTCAGATATAATTGAATACACTAAGATACTTTAAAATAAAACAGGGTAGAAAGTAACAATGCACTTTCTACCCTGTTTTATTTTATAGGTAATTATTAATTGTAGTGGAAACAATATTGACCATGTTTTTTCCCATATGTTTAGAAATATAAAGTTGCTTATCTGCCATATCTATTGCAGTTTTTATATCTCTTAAGTCAGACGTATATCCTATAACTCCGCCAATACTTAAGGTCACATTTTCCGATTCACCCTCATTATACTTAATGTTTAATTTACTAACCTTATTTCTAAAGTCTTCCCCTATATTCAAAGCTTCTTCATAGGTTATATCCTTTTTAAAGAAAATAAACTCCTCTCCACCATACCTTCCAGTTAAAGATTTTAGAGATGAATTTTTCTCCTTTAATGCTCTAGCCACCTTCTTTAGACACTCGTCACCTTCAGCATGACCCCAATGATCATTAAACCTTTTAAAATCATCTATATCCATAATCATAATAAAAATACTTTGATTTCTATTCCTGCATTCAGCCCATAAATTGTTCATGCATGTATCTATAAGATGTCTATTTGCAAGACCTGTTAGATGATCATAATTAGCCTTTTCTTTTAAGGAATCATTCAATGATATTAGCTCTTTTACCTTTTCCTCATGGCTATGTATTTCATCTTCTAGCTGTTCATTTATAATTCTAAAAGACTCTATCTTAGAATTCATATTTAGTTTTGCTAGCTCAAACTTTATTATCTCAAGCTTGTATCCAATTGTCATTGCATTTATTTTTTCGTGGACATTATAATGCTTTTTTTGATACTCCAACGCAAGCTTATACTCTGAGTTCTCCTCATAGTAGTCAGCGAGTATAAAGTATATATAACTCAACTTTCTGTCGTTATTTATCTCACTGCAGTATTTTATCGCCTCATTAAAATAAGTCATTGCATCCTCTAAGTTTTCCTTTAAACTTATCCTTCCCATTCCTATGAGCGCATCTACTTCATAAAGTCCACCCTTTATATTTTTAAATCTCTTTAATGATTCCTTATAATATGATTTGGCCTTTTCATAGTCCTCTAGCTTTACATATACATTACCCATTTGGCTTTCTACTTGGCCCATCTCAATAAAATCTTTATGCTCTATTGCATTATCATAACTTTTAGTTAGATAGTCCATGGCCTCATCAAATCTCCCCATAGCAAAGTAGACTTTTCCTATATTCTTTAATATATATCCTTTATTTTCATCTAAGTTTTTCTCTTCACAAATATCATAAGCTTGCTTATTATATTCAAGAGCTTCATTAAATTTCTTAGATTCTCTATAGATTTCACCTATATTACTTAAAAGACACGTAAGCATATAGCTGTCACCTATATCATTACATAAAGTTAAAGCTTCAAACAAATATTGAATTGCTTTATCATAAACACTGCTATAGTAATATGCAATTGAAATCATATTTAATGCCTTAACCTTTTGCTCCTTATCCCCTATACTTTCAAAGATCTCCAAAGCTTTATATGCATGTTTTAGACATAGAGCGACTTGTCCTTTTACTTTATGTATCATACATAAACTCATTAGGCTCATACCTTGTTGTAATAGTAGATTATTTTGTAGTGAAAGGTTGTAAGCTTCCTCAGCTACTTCATAGGCTTTATCTAAATCTTTATCTAAAATCTTATCTATTTGCTCAATTTTACTGTTTACTTCATCCGAAATTTTTTTATCCATAAAAGCCTCCAGTTATTGAATGTTTTAATATTTAAATTTTTAATGACTTATTAAAATTATTTCATATTTTTCACAATTTTTCAACCTTATTTTGGTAAATAATTTGAATTAGTAATTATTTTGTATTTTTAATCAACATAGGAATCTTTAATTTTATATTTTTCACTTTACTTTGTGTAACTCTACCTTAATCTTAAGAATATCATATAACATACTACTAATATTTAGGGGATTTTATGAGTTATACAACTGATAGGCAACCTCAAGGACTTTTAAATGACACTGGAACTTTGCTTAGAGAAGGAATGATTGCAGAAATAGTTGCTATTAATGACTACACTAGATTTATCAGTGCTACAGATAATAAAGAAGTTAAAGATTTATTCCATCACATAAGAGAAGAAGAAAAGCATCATTACATGGAATTTCTTGATGCTTTAAGATCTATAGACGAAGAGGAATGCAAATTAGCTAAGGAGTTCTCAGAGCATCCTCCAATATCTGAAAGAGATAAATATAAAGATGAAAGTCACATGAAAAGTTCAAAGAATGGTCTTCTTACTGACATTAGAGATGCTATAAAAGGCGAATTAGAAGCCATAGTTCTCTATGAGGATCTTATTTCTCATCTTAGGGATGAAACGTTAATTGAACTGATCCGCCATATAACAAAAGAAGAAAAGGAACATACAGAAGAACTTACGAAAGCTTTAACAATCTTAGACAAAGATAAGTACGAATCTATATAACCACAAAACACAGTCTCATGTCATAGATTATATGAGACTGTTTCTTTTTAATGTTAATAGTTGATTTTTTTTATAACATGGTTATAATATATTGTATATAATAAATTATGGCTGTGATGAGAAGAGTAGATATAAGAGGTAATCTTAGCGAGCGAGGGATGGTGAAAGCCTTGTATGAAACTTATATTGAAGAACATCTCTGAGCTTCTAACCGAAATCTTTTTAGAGAGTAGACTTAGACGGAGTCAACCCGTTATATGTTGAACTGCATTGTATTGTGCAGATATGAGCGGCTGTTTTTCAGCAAATTGGGTGGTACCACGGAATTATACCTTTCGTCCCTTATATTTTTAGGGATGGAAGGTTTTTTTATTTTATATTCATATATTGAAAGGAGTTTTTACAATGGAAAAGATATCTATAAAAGAACTTTATAGAAACAGTGACAAATATATAGATAGTGAAGTATCTATATGCGGTTGGATTAGAACACTTAGGGATTCTAAGACTTTTGGATTCATAGAATTAAATGACGGTACATTTTTCAAAAATCTTCAAATAGTTTTTGATGACGCTCTAGAAAACTTTAAGGAGGTTTCAAAGCTTCCTATAAGTTCATCACTTACAGTTGTAGGAAAAGTAGTTGCTACTCCACAGGCAAAGCAGCCTTTTGAAATAAAAGCTACTGCTATAGTTATTGAAGGATTATCAAACTCTGATTATCCTCTTCAAAAGAAGAGACATAGCTTTGAGTACCTTAGATCAATAGCTCACTTAAGACCAAGAAGTAATGCATTTTCAGCAGTATTCAGAGTAAGATCTGTAGCTGCTTATGCTATCCACAAATTCTTCCAAGAAAGAGGATTTGTATACACTCATACTCCAATAATAACTGGAAGCGACTGCGAAGGTGCAGGAGAAATGTTCCAACTTACAACTTTAGACCTTAACGATATTCCAAAAACTGAAGACGGAGCTATAGACTTCAAAGAAGACTTCTTTGGAAAAGAAACTAACCTTACAGTTTCTGGTCAGTTAAACGCTGAATGTTTCGCTTTAGCATTTAAGAATGTTTATACTTTTGGACCAACTTTCAGAGCTGAAAACTCAAATACAGCAAGACACGCTGCTGAGTTCTGGATGATAGAGCCTGAAATAGCATTTGCTGATCTTCAAGATGACATGGAGCTTGCAGAAGATATGCTTAAGTATGTTATAAAGTATGTTATGGATGAATGTCCTGAAGAGATGCAATTCTTCAGCTCATTTGTTGACAAAGGATTATTAGATAGATTAACTCATGTAGTTTCTTCTGATTTCGGAAGAGTAAGCTACACTGAAGCTGTAGAAATTTTAGAGAAGGCTGACAAGAAGTTTGAATACCCAGTATCATGGGGTTCTGACCTTCAAACTGAGCATGAAAGATACTTAACAGAAGAAGTATTTAAGAGACCAGTTTTCATAACTGACTATCCAAAGGAAATCAAGGCATTCTATATGAGAATGAATGATGATGGAAAGACTGTTGCAGCTACTGACTGCTTAGTTCCTGGTATAGGAGAAATTATCGGTGGAAGCCAAAGAGAAGAAAGACTTGACGTTCTTGAAAAGAGAATTGAAGAGCTTGGACTTCACAAGGAAGATTACTGGTGGTATTTAGAGCTTAGAAAATACGGTGGAACAAAACACGCTGGTTTTGGATTAGGCTTTGAAAGACTTATTATGTACATCACTGGAATGAGCAACATCAGAGACGTTATACCATTCCCAAGAACCACTGGAACTGCAGAATTCTAAAATTATAAATTTTATAAAGGTACTCTAAGAATCTAATTTTATTATTCTTAGAGTACCTTTTATGTTAGAATTATTTTTATAAACTCAAACTAAGAATTATAATTTTTTGATGCATATCTGCACAGAAAGGACGACTTATGGATAAAACTTTAATTATTGAGACTACTAAAAAATTTGTTCATGATAAATTATACGGAGAAGGCAGTGGTCACGACTGGTTTCATATTGAAAGAGTGTATAACACTTCAAAATTTCTAGCCTCCAAAGAAAATGCGGACAATTTTATTGTGGAGATGACAGCTCTTCTTCATGATATAGATGATTGGAAATTTTCCGAGGGTACTGAGACAAACACTTCTAGAACTGAAGCTTTTCTCAGATCTCAAAATATAGATGAAGCTTCAATAAATCATATTTTAACTATCATTAGAACCATGTCCTTTAAAGGTGGTGTAGTTGACTCTACTCAAAATACTATAGAAGGAATGGTGGTTCAAGATGCTGATAGATTAGACGCTATCGGAGCAATTGGAATAGCAAGAACCTTTGCCTATGGTGGTCACAAGAATCGTCCAATTTATGACCCTTCCATAAAACCCATGGAATTTTCATCTTTAGACCAAGTTAAAAACGCAGAAAATCATACTATAAATCACTTTTATGAAAAACTTCTAAAGCTAAAGGATCTTATGAATACAGAGACAGCAAAGAAGCTAGCTCAGGAAAGACACGATTTTATGTTAAGATTTTTAGATGAGTTCTACAATGAATGGAATTTCAAATAATCCTCTACCTATATGAAACATAATCTTCATTGTATAAAAAATAGGGGCATTATCATTTTAAAATGATAATGCCCCTATTTTTTATCTAGTTTTCTCTTGCTAAATAGTAAAGACTTCTAAGTGGTGCAGCTGTTCCACCTGCTGTTAAGTAATCCTTAGCACCATCCATGAAGCTTGTACCTGCTATATCAAGATGAAGCCATGGCATTGGTTTGTATAAGAATTCTCCAATGAATAAACCTGCTGTTATAGTTCCAGCAAATCTTCCACCAGAGTTCTTGTAATCTGCTACCTTAGAGTTAAGAAGTTCTTTGTATTCTTCAAAAGCTGGAAGCTGCCAGAATTTTTCCCCTGAACGCTTACCTGCACTTAAAAGATCATCATAGAAAATCTCATCATTAGTTATAACACCAGTTGTTAATGTTCCTAGCGCTCCTAAAACAGCTCCAGTTAAAGTTGCTACATCTACAACTTTATTTACATTTTCTTTAGATGTTATATAGTAGATAGCGTCTGCTAGGGTAAGTCTTCCTTCAGCGTCAGTGCTGAATATTTCTATAGTTTTTCCTGCCATAGAAGATATTACATCTCCTGGCTTATATGCATCATTAGAAACTAAATTCTCGCAAGCAGCAACTACTGCTACTACATTTTTCTTTAATTTCATTTCAGCGATAGAACACATTGCTCCTATTACAGCAGCAGCGCCTCCCATATCACTCTTCATATCTATCATTCCTTGATTAGGCTTAAGAGAGTATCCGCCTGAATCATAAGTAAGTCCCTTTCCAACTAATCCAAGGATATTTTCCTTGTCCTCTTCATTCCCAAAGTATCTCATGATTATGAATCTTGGCTTATTGAAAGCTGCCATTCCTACTGCTAAGAAGGCTTCCATTCCTAATTCCTTTATCTGTTTTTCATCTAATACTTCCACCTCAAAGCCATACTCTTTTCCTGCTTCTACGGCTTTCTCAGCTAACGTCTCTGGATAAAGTGTATTTGCTGGCTCATTTACTAAATCTCTAGCAAAGATTGTTGATTTAATAAGGCTTACTCCCTCTTTTAACGCAGCTTCTAGAGTTTCTCTATCTTCCTCATTAAAATCAACTATGTAAACTTCCTTTAAAGTACTTTCTCTCTTATTGCTTTTATATTTATCAAAGCTATAATCAGCTAGAGCCATTCCTTCTGCTATAGCCTTAATTGTACCCTTTTTACATAATCCTTCTGTTTCAAAGAATTTAACTGCCATAGATGAAATCTTTAGCTCATTTATTTTCTTTATAACTTTAGAAAATATCTTTCTTATAGATTCTGAATCTATATCTTCCTTCTTTCCAAGTCCCACAAGAAGAACATGTTTTATAGCCTCTTCAGAAACCTTAGTGAAATGATAAGTCTCTCCTTTTGCTGCCTTGAAAGCTTCTCTATTTCTTACCGAATTTATTAGCGCCTTCATACCTTCACAGCTTACACATAATTCTTGGTTTTCAAATACTGGAACAACTACACATTCTAGTGATGAGCAGCCATTACCACTTAATTTAAATTCCATATTCTTTCCCCCTTTGTAAAAATAATGACTAGAGAGATTTGTCCCTCTAGTCATTAGTATAGTTTATTTTCGTATTTAATCCAATAAATTTTATTTCATAAACCAAGTTGGTATTGCATTCCCCAGACGTATATCACTGTTAAGCAGTGCTGTAAGTGTTAAAGTTAATATTATAGCTATGGCAACTAACCTTATAATTCTCTTATTCATAAAAATTCCTCCTTACCATCTATATACCCATAGATTGTGTTAAATTCAGATTTTTATAACAAGAGAATATCTTATTTATACTTTAAAACTATGTGATTCTCATCACTGTTATTTATATCTATTATTCGCTGATTGCTAGATCCCTTGAACTTTAACCCTTCTTTTTTCTTTGTTTCATCAAACTTTCCATCAACTAGAACATCAATATTATTTAAAAGGTCCTTCCATCCTGCTCTCTTATCTACATTGTCTAAGATATATTCATAGGTATATCCTGTATAACACCATACATTTAATCCCTGTTCTTTAAAGTGCTTTGCCATATATGCGAATTTGTCAGCCTGCTCCCATGGATCACCACCGGAAAAAGTCACTCCTTTAAGCATAGGATTTACTTTGACTTCGGCTATAAGTTTATCCATATCAAATTCTTCACCCCCATTAAAATCATGGGTCTCAGCATTAAAACACCCTGTGCAGTTATGTATGCAGCCTTGAGCAAAGAAAACTCTTCTTATGCCAGGACCATTTACAAGACTTTCTTGAAGCATGCCGGAAAGTCGTACAGTCTTATCTTTTTTCATAACAATTCCCTCCATTATCTCATTAATACATTATACACTTTGATTAATATATTTTCTATCAGTACACTTTTTTCATAACCAATATAGATAATACTTTCCTGTAGTTCATCTATGTAAATTTGCTGTATAATTATAATAAGAATTTTCTAATTATTATGTTTTCTAAAGGAGGCAATTAAAATGAGAAATATCGAACTAGATGATTTTACAAAGTACAAATTCCTTTCTTCATTAAACTTTTCGCCAAAAGGAGACAATGCCTGTTTCGTAGTTTCCAATGCAAACGTAGAAGATAACAACTATGACTCTAATTTATGGATTTATAACGCCAAAAATGAGACATGCTCTCAGCTTACTGCATGTGATAAGGAAAGAAGCTACATATGGCTTTCTGATAATGAAACTATACTTTTCCCATCATCAAGGGCTTCAAAAGATAAAAAGAAACTTGAAAATGGACATGAATTCACTCAATTCTACAAGATAAACATCCATGGTGGCGAGGCTGTCAAAGCTTTCAAAATTCCTAAGCTTGTATCTTCCATATATGAAATAGATGAGGATACCTTCCTTTTCACTTCCATGTATAAAATAGGCTCTAATGACTTATCCAAATTATCTGATGACGAAAAAGAGGACGAGCTTAAAATTAGAAAAGAAGAAAAAGATTATGAAGTTTTAGATGAAATTCCTTTTTGGAGCAATGGTAGCGGATTTACAAACAAGCAACGTCATAGACTTTATAAATATGTAGTTAGTTCAAATAAAGTCACAGCTATCACAGATGAATACACCTCCGTTGGTGGTCTTCATTTAAATAAAAATAAGGATAAGATTATTTTCACTGGTAGCTCCTTCAAGGATAAGGCTCCTTTAAATGATAATTTGTATATTTATGATATAACGAAAAATTCTCTCACTCATATAAATAAAGATGAAAATTTCTCTTATAGCTATGTTGACTTTATAAATGATGATACTTTGATAGCTTTAGGAAGCGATATGAAAAAATACGGTATCAATGAGGATGGAAAATTTTATTTGATAAGCTTAAGGGATTTTTCAAAAGCAATCCTAACTCCTGATTTAGACAAGAGTACATGGAATTCCGTGGGTACTGATTGTCGTTATGGCGGTGGAAAGACCATGGTTATGGACGGAGAATACCTTTATTTTATAACAACAGAGATAGACAGTTCTTATATAAATAGAATAGATATAAAAGGTAATATAGAAAAAGTAAGCTTTAACAAGGGCTCTGTTGACTGCTACGATGTTAAAGATGGAAAAATCTTAATGATAGCTCTTAGAGAGCAAAAACTTCAAGAGCTTTACAAAATGGATTGTGGGTCAGAAAAACAGCTTTCTACCTTTAATCAATGGGTACAAGAAGAACTGAAGGTAATAAAGCCTGAAAGTCTTAACTTTGAAGCAGTTCCTGGTATCAATATAGAAGGATGGGTTCTTAAACCTGCTGATTTTGATGAAACTAAGACATACCCAGCTATCTTTGATATTCACGGCGGTCCTAAGGGAATTTACGGCGATGTTTTCTATCATGAAATGCAGTTTTGGGCAAACGAAGGTTACTTTGTATTCTTCTGCAATCCTAGAGGTGGAGATGCCCATGGCAGCGAATTTGCTGATATAAGAGGAAAATATGGTACCATAGATTATGATGACCTTATGAGATTTACTGATGAGGTTCTAAAAAAATATCCTAATATAGATCCTTCAAACGTAGGTGTTACAGGTGGCTCTTACGGTGGATTTATGACTAACTGGATAATAGGTCATACAAATAGATTTAAGGCTGCTGCCTCTCAAAGAAGTATATCAAATTGGATTTCGAAATTCTGTACTACAGATATAGGATATTATTTCGTAGATGACCAGCAAGGAGCTACCCCTTGGAATGATTATGAAAAGCTTTGGTTCCATTCTCCTCTTAAGTATGCGGACAAAGTTACAACTCCAACCCTATTCATACATTCAGAGGAAGATTATAGATGCTGGCTTGCAGAAGGTATTCAAATGTTCACAGCGCTCAAGTATCATGGTGTTGATTCTAGACTATGCATGTTCAGAGGTGAAAATCATGAACTTTCTAGAAGTGGTAAACCAAAGCATAGGATAAGAAGACTTACCGAAATTACCAACTGGTTTGAGAAATATCTAAAATAATATAATTTTATAATCAGAGAATAAATAATCATAGCTAGGAAATACTAACCCTATATTTAATTTTAGTATAGGGAGGAATCTTTATGGATTTTGCAAACAGAGAGTTTCCGGCTATAAACATTTATTCTCTGCTTTTTTATTTTGTCCTATATTCATTTTTAGGGTGGATAGTAGAAGGTCTCTACAGCCTTGCTGTTTGCGGAAGTTTCTCTAAGAATGGATTTCTCATAGGTCCCTTTAAACCAATGTATGGTTTTGCCATGACTATAATGATAGTACTTCAGAGATACAATTCTAGTCTATGGTTTTTAGGTATTATGAGTATCATCGTTCCAAGCACTGTTGAGTATATAACAGGTTTTTTATTGGATCATTTCTTAGATTTACGTTATTGGGACTATACAGGTCTTCCTCTCAATATAAATGGCTACGTATGTATGCTTTTTTCAGCCTTTTGGATTATACTAGTGTTCGCTGCATTATACCTGCTTCAACCCATGATAAATAGCTTATATCTAAAGGCTCTATACATATTTAATTCACTATCTATAATTTTAGCAATGTACCTTATTGTAGACTTGGCCTTAACCCTTATGGCAAAGCTGCCAAAGGATAAGTTCATATAAAAATTAGCCCCTGCTGATGATTAGGGTCAGCAGGGGCTAATTTTTTATTCACAATCTCTATATCCGCACTCTCTTGTCGTATGAGTTAATCTGTCATGTCTTTCTGCATACTTTCCAGGTCCAAATCTCTCATCAAGACTTAAATATCCTGTAACTCTAGATACACCTTGTATATCATTGCTCCCGCACTTAGGACACTTTATATCTCCTGTGTCTAGATATGTTCCACAAGATTTACAGTATCTTATGTGAAAATTTATGCCCATATAGCTTATATTAGTGTTTTTGTAGGCATAATTTAAGATATCCATTATAGTCTCTCCATCTGGACGGTCATCTACTTCTATATAAGTTATATGTCCAGCATTACATAGCTTGTGATATGGAGCCTCTATATCTATTTTGTCCTTTATAGAAATAGGAAATCCAACTGGTATGTGGTAGCTGTTTGTATAGTAATCTTTGTCTGTAACTCCTGGTACTTCTCCAAATACCTTTTTATCCTGAAGGATGAATTTTCCGCTTAATCCTTCCGCTGGAGTTGCATAAGTACTCCAATTAAGCTTTGTTTCCTCAGTAAGTCTATCAGTGTACTGTCTAATATGAGTTATTATCTTAACCCCCAATTCTTTAGACTTCTCATCTTCACCATGGTGCTTTCCTGTAAGAGCCTTAAGTGTCTCTGCAAGTCCAATGAATCCTATGCTCCAGCTTCCTTGCTTTAATATAGGCTCTATTGAATCATTTGGATCTAATCCTTCTGCTCCCTTCATAAGTCCTTGCCCTGCTACAAATGGAAGGTCCTTAACTTTTAGATTCTTAAGAACTCCATATCTATGCATCAAAGCTTCTTTTGCAAGATTTAGTCTTGAATCAAGAATTTCAAAGAATTTCTCTACATCTCCCTTTGCTAAAAGTCCTATTCTTGGAAGGTTTACGGTTGTTGGAGCTATATTACCTCTTCCTTTAGTTCCTGGCTCTCCATTTACATTAGACATGATATATGTCCTACATCCCATAGTTGCTGGAACAACACCTTTGTCATAATAACTTTTATTGAAATCTGCATCTATATTCATAAAAGTTGGATTCATACGCTTGCTTGCTACTCTGCATGCTAATTCATATAGATAATAATATGGGTCCTGTGCTTCTCTATTGACCCCTTCCTTAACTCTAAAGATTATGTTAGGGAATATAGGCTGCTCTCCCTTTCCTAATCCCTTTTCATATTCTAAAAGGAATATTTCACATATCATAGCACTGTCATGATTTTCAGGTATACCTATATTTACTGAACTAAATGGCACTTGAGAACCAGCTCTTGAGTGCATTGTATTTAGATTATATACTATACCCTGCATAGCCTGATGAATTTGCTTTTTAAGCTTCTTCTCTGTCATCTCTTCAAGCTGACTTCCTGTAAGTCCATACTCTTCTAATTCACGTCTTATTTCTTTTCTAGTAGGCTCTACAAAGATTCCCATATCATTATCGAAATCAGGATGAGACTGTCCACCAAACATATCATTTTGAGTAGATTGAAGAAGTATACAAGAAAGCTCTGCTGCAGATTCAATTCTCTTTGGAGGATTTATAGTTCCGTATCCAGTATTAAATCCTCTTTCTAAAATCTCTCTAGTAGGTATATGTAAACAATTTGTAGTCAAATTGTAGCTATCTAAATCATGATAATATAAATCCCCATTTTCGTGAGCTTTGGCTAAATTTTTAGGCATAGACGCTAAGTTATGCCACTTATTTGATTCACTTGCGATTCTTAATAATTTTGAACTAAAGTTATTTCCAACATTAGCATTATCTCTATCTGTTTCTACACCAATTTTTTCTATGGCTTTCATAAGGTCAGACTTTATCTCCCTAACCTTTGTTCTTTCTTTTCTATAATTGCTATAAGTCTTGCTGACTTCACCATAGCTTAAATCTGCCAAAGTCTTCTCAACTATGTTTTGTATTGTTTCTACCGTTATTTCATTTAATTCACAGTTTTCTATTTCCTTTATAACGTCTTTAGTTATCTCTATTATTTCACTTTCCTTCAATCCATAAGCGATTTCCTCAGATGCTCCTTTTACAGCATCCGCTATCTTTTGAGAATTGAATTCAACCTTACGGCCATCTCTTTTCACAACATGTAGCATTAAAGTATCCCTCCAAACACAATATCTAGTATTAACTTGCTACATTATACTAAACATAGTTTCTCATAGCAATTTTTATAAACATATTTTTTTTCGAAATTTCCCCTTTAATTAGTTCTAGCTTTCTCTACATAGATTTTTTACACATTCCCTCCTGTTGACAAGGCAAAGTTTTCTCATCTATTCATAAATTCACCCTATCTTTCATATAAATACTAAATATATTATAAATTCAAGGGAGGTTTTTAATGTGAATAAACATTTTATTTTAGCGTTAACCTTAGGAATTTCCATAAATTTATTAGGTTGTTCCTTAGCTGAAAAAAAGGAACCTGACAACACAAAAGAGGCAACTGCAGAAACTTCAGCAAAGGTACATAATGAAGGAATTCCTTCGTCTTCAGTTAAAAGTCTGTTTACTGGAGAAGAAATAAATTCTGCCATCAAAAATCAAACTCCATTTATGGTTGTCATAGAAAATTCTAAAGCTGCACGCCCTCAAAGTGGATTAAATGATGCTGATATAGTTTATGAAACCATGGCAGAAGGAGGTATCCCTAGGTTCATTGCTGTTTTTCAAAAGAATGATGCCAAAGTTATTGGACCTGTTCGCAGCCTTAGGCCTTATTTTATAGATATATCTGAAGAGTATAATCTTCCCTTTGCTCATTGTGGTGGCAGCGATGATGCCTTAGCCTGTGTGAAATCAGAAGGCCTTATGTCTATGGATGAGATAGTTAATAGCGGATCTTATTGGAGGGATTCTAAACGTAAAGCACCACATAATCTATATACTTCTTCCTCAAAAATTATAAGCACAATAAATAAAAAGGGCTTTAATAATACTCCATGTTGTAATTTAAAATTTGATAAAGATTATTGGATGAAAGATTCCTTAGAGTCCTGCAATTATATAGAACTTCCAATAAATAGATCCTACAAAACCTCATATACCTTTAATAATGGAAAGTACTACAAAGTTATGGACGATGAAGCTTCAACAGACAGAGAAACTGGAGCACCTGTAGGCTTTAAAAACGTAGTGATTCAACTCACTAAGATTACCTTAAACAAAGATGGTCAGCACGTAGATATAGACCTAAAAGGTTCCGGAGATGGTTTTATACTATCTAATGGAAAAATCAAGTCAGCAAAGTGGTACAAAGAAAATAATTCTACAGTATTGAAAGATGAGTCCGGAAGTGTAATTCCCCTTTCTCCTGGAAATACCATATGGAATATAATTGACTCTTCTACTAAGATATCTAAAAATTAAGCAAAAAGAATGTGTGCCACATAATTTTTCATGTAGTACACATTCTTTTTAATTTTATATAATCACCTATATAATTTTATATCGCTTCACATCTCACAATTCTTTTTACACCTACATCTGCCGCCACTAAATCTTCAATAAGTTTAGATGGGCTAAGACCCTTATTGAGTCTTATTGTATATTCACTCTCAGTATATCTTTCGTTTTCATCCTCTTCATTTATAGAAAAATCAACTCTAAGAATTTTTATATTTTTATTATTAAAGAATTGAGATATATCATGATACACTACCTTATCATTTAAATGCTCAATCTGAACAGTTAATTCATTGTAGCTTATCATATATTTTTTTTCAAATTTCTTTAGTATACCTAATACTAAAACAGCTGTTATTGTAGATGCAGCAGCTAAGAAATAATATCCCATTCCTATGCCAAGACCTATACATCCAACTACCCATAAGGATGCCGCTGTTGTAAGACCTTTTATAGATCCTTTTTCATGTATTATAGTACCAGCTCCTAGAAATCCTATCCCTGATATAACTTGTGCCCCTAATCTCTGCATGTCCACTTTTACTACATTGGCCATAGCTGGATCTGTTTGTATCATCCTAAGGGCATCATTCACATTAAAACATTGAATAAGCGCTACAACAGTCGCCCCTAAACACACTAATATATGAGTTCTAAAACCTGCTGGTCTATTTTTGTGCTGTCGTTCATATCCAATTACTCCTCCGATTATCACCGACATAATTAATCTAGCTATAATTTCATAAGTTAACACAATTCGTCCTCCACCCTAATTTAAATTTTAATTTAATACCTAGACTATTTTTCTGAAACATTATTTCACTCACTCAAATAATTTTCATTTTCCTTGTAACATATTTTACCACAACATTGTTTGTTTTATTGTATTTCCCTGTAATAGTATTATATCATATTTTTTGTAATAGGTTATTAAAAATCACATAGTTATAAAATTCATTTGAAATATCATTTCATAACTATATCACTATTGATATAGTTATCAGTTTGTTGAAAAACCCCCTGTTTAAAAACAGAGGGTTTTTCTATTATTAGTTGTGGATAAAATTTAAGATTAAAAATATTATCGAAATTAATAATATAATATGAAAATAACAAAGATAGTCTTGTTGCTATCTTCT
>JALEZF010000091.1 GCA_022773025.1 Clostridium sp.
ATAACCACTTCCATTTCATTTTGTGCTTCTCTTCTTTCGTTTATCATTGGCAAAACCCCCATGTAATAAATTAATATATCTTAAATTATATTACATATTTGTATAAAATTAAAGACTGCTGACACTTTGTCAGCAGTCTGATATAAAAAGAAGCACGAAAGTGCTTCTTTTTATATTACAATATTTTCAGGTACATTATAGATATTAAGAAGTTCAGTTAATGTGATATTTATTCCACATTTAGCAAGCCTATCTTTTCTGCATTCATATAACTGTTTTAATATTAATAGTCTCTCTTCATTTATACCATAATGCACACAGTTATGACAGTTACTACATAAGCTTACGATATTAGATTCAACATCTAGACTTACAGAAAATCTGGCTTGTTCTGATAATGGAATAAGATGATGAGGTTCCATATAAGGCCTTTTTGTTTTATTTGAAGTAAAGCTTATATGATTATTATCAAACGAGCATTTATAATTTGAATTAATAATAGAATTAGCAGCAATGCTCGCATTTCTAGGCCATGTTTTAATACCACTATTCTTAATAATTGGTTTAGGTATTGAAATAGGTGAATCAATTATTTCTTTAGGGCTTAATTGGTATTGATTTAATAGTAAATAGCTAATTATATCTTGTGCTTTAACAGTAAATTTAAGATCATCTTCTGTGTTATCTAGGAAACTTCCGTCAGAATTTAATAAAATAAAATCATTAAATTCAGCGGCTGTTCTATCTCCAATTATTTTCTTTAGTTTCATATATTCAGTAATTAGTTCGTTTAAATCGGCTATTAACTTTTCAGTTGAAGGAATATTATTTGCATCATAATAACATCCACATATGTGGCCAAGTTCATATCCTTTTCCTAAATTACCAGAGGCCTTTAAATTTATGGTAGTTTCAGCAAAGCTATTGGATAAAGGTGATAATATATTTCTAACTATATCTGCAGATTGTTTGATTTTAACTTTTCCCTCTTTAGTCTTATACTTTCTTTCAAAGTAAGTCCATCCTTAATTTAAACTTAAGTAAAATCCACTCATATCTGATTTGAATAGGTATACAATATAGTATCCATTAGTTGCTATTTTCGTATTTAGAAGGAAAAGTATTTCTAAAGAGTTTTCCCATAGGATTATTTTTAAATGGTAAAGATTTTGATGTAATAAAATTTTGTGTTATTTCTGTAAGAAGTTCTTTCATATTAATTCTCCTAATTATCCATTAATACCAATATTATACCAGTTAATTGATTAGGACAGAAGTAAATAAATTCTGTAATCTTCTAACTTAAAATGTTAAAATAAAGACAGATTCCAATGTGTAATGGGAGGAGAATAATGAGTAATTTTACTTTTTTAAAAGAAAGATGGCCAATACTAGAAAACTTAGGGCGATTATCAGAAAGAAACCTTTATATAGATTCCAATACTACATTTATTAAATGTGGTATGTTTGGAGAAATACTTGTTAAGTACATGGTATCAATGGAAGAAGTGGATGAGACATTAATAGCTCATGACAATAGTCATAATAATAGAATTAAGCTACTTAAAAAGGAAGATTTAATTCCAGAAGATATAGATAGCATTCTTCATATGTTGAGAGTAAAAAGAAATAGTGCAGCTCATAATGGATATGAAGATGTCGAAAAGGCAAAAATTCAATTAGAATTAACATATAAATTAGCTGTTTGGTTTATGCAAACATATGGAGATTGGAACTTTGAACCACAAGAGTTTGTTATGCCAACAGAAAATGAATATGGTGAAAATGTTAATGATATAGCTAAAGAGTATGATGAAAAAGTAAAAGCTTTAGAAATTGAACTTGAGAAATTAAGATTAAAAGAAAAAGACAAAAAACAATTAGAAGAGCGTAAGGTTCAAGGGAAAAAAGCTAGTAGAAATATTGAACTAAGCGAAGCTGAAACAAGAAGAATAATAGATGCGCAGCTTCAATCAGCAGGATGGGAAGCTGATACTCTTAATCTTAGATATTCAAAGGGGACAAGACCAGCTAAAGGAAAAAATTTAGCTATAGCTGAATGGCCAACATACTCTGAAGAAAAAGGGAGTGGAGCAGTAGATTATGCTTTATTTATTGGAGAAAAGCTTGTAGGGTTTATTGAAGCTAAAAAGTACTCAAAAGATGTTGCAGGTACTATGGTTGAATCTAAGACTTATGCTAAAGGAGTTAAAGAAGAACATAGTGAGTATGTTATTTCTGAGTGGAATGGGTATAAGGTGCCATTTTTATTTACTGCTAATGGTAGAAAGTACATAAAGGAAATAGAAGATAAAAGTGGTGTCCATTTCTTAGATTGTAGAAATTCTAAAAATAATGAGAAAGTACTTCAAGGATGGTATTCACCAGAAAAGCTTGAAGCTATGATTAATGAAGATATTGCTGATGCCAATAAATCATTAGATGAGATGAGTTTTGAATTTTTACAAAGTGAAAATAGTATTGGACTTAGATATTATCAAGTTGATGCAATAAAAGCTGTAGAAAAGGCAATTATTGATGGCAAGAAGTCAGCTTTAATTACTATGGCAACAGGAACAGGAAAAACAAGAACAGTATTAGGTTTGATTTATAGATTACTTAAAACTAAGAGATATAGAAGAATCCTTTTCTTAGTTGATAGAACATCTTTAGGTGACCAAGCATTGGATACATTTAAGGAAGTTAAGATAGAAGATTTAAAAACATTAAATCAAATCTACAACATAAATGGTTTAGATGAAAAGTTAATAGATAAAGAAACTAAAATTCACATAGCAACAGTACAAGCTATGGTAAAAAGAATTATGTATAACGAAGATGAAACTAATGTACCATCTGTTGGTGATTATGATTGTGTAATAATTGATGAAGCACATAGGGGGTATACCTTAGATAAAGAAATGACTGATACTGAAGTTGAATGGAGAGATAACAGAGATTTTTTAAGTAAATACAAAAAGGTTATTGAATACTTTGATGCATTTAAGGTTGCATTAACAGCAACCCCTGCGCTTCATACAACAATGATATTTGGTGAGCCAGTTTATAACTATAGTTATAGAAATGCTGTTATTGATGGGTATCTTGTAGACCATGAGCCACCACATTTAATAGAAACTGAACTTACAAGAGACGGAGTACATTATAATAAAGGTGATAAGGTAGCAAAGTATAATAAGTTTACAGGTGAACTTATTAATGGTGCTGAGCTTGAAGATGATATTGATTTTGAAGTGGATCAGTTTAATAAGAAGGTAATTATAGAATCACATACAAGAGTAGCATTAGAAGAAGTAGCAAAGTATATTGATCCAGAAAATGATGAAGGAAAAACATTAATATTTGCAGCTAGTGATGCTCATGCTGATATGATAGTTAGATTATTAAAAGAAATATTTAGAGATACTATAGGTGGAGTAGATGATGATTCTATTCTTAAGATAACAGGTTCAATTAAAGATCCAGATTTAGCAATTAAGAGATTCAAAAATGAAAGATATCCTAATGTAGTTGTTACAGTAGATTTGTTATCTACAGGTATAGATGTTCCGAAAATTGATAAGATAGTATTCTTAAGAAGAGTAAAATCAAGAATTCTATATGAGCAAATGTTAGGAAGAGCAACTCGTCTTTGTGATGAGATAAATAAGAATCACTTCGAGATATTTGACTGTGTAAGACTCTATGAAGCACTGCAAGATATGACTAATATGAAGCCAGTTGCTGCAAGTAAAGGAGCAAGTTTTAAGATATTAAAGGAAACTTTAGAAAGAGCAGAAAGCATCGAGGAAAAAGAAGCTACAGTTAAGAAAGTTATTGCAAAGCTTCAAAGAAAAAAGAAGTTAATTGATGAAAATGAAAAGTTAATATTTAAGAGCCTTTGCAATGATAAAACACCTGAAGAGTTTATCAAAGAATTAAGAGGAAGCGATATAGATAGTGCTGTTAAGGAAATTATAAATAATAATGCACTTATTGAGTATCTTGATGAAAAGTATAGTAGTGATGAGGTTATAATAATATCCAAAGCAGAAGATAAACTTGTATCACATACTAGAGGATATGGAAAAGGTAAGAAACCAGAAGACTATATTCAAGAGTTTAAAAATTATATTGAAGAAAATAAAAATACAATTCAAGCTTTAGAAATTGTTTGTACCAGACCACAGGATTTAACTAAGGAAAGTTTGAAACAATTAAGAGCAATATTAGATAGTAATGGTTTTAATGAAGAGTATTTAAAGACAGCTTGGAAGGATTTAAAGCATGAAGAAATAGTTGCAGACATAATTGCATTTATTAGACAACAAGCTTTAGGTAGTCCATTAGAATCTAATGAAGAAAGAGTTAAGAGAGCTGTTGCAAGAATTAAGAGAGAATACTACCTAACTAAGCATCAAGAGAATTGGATTAATAGAATAGAAAAGGTTATGCTAAAGGAAGTAGTTGTAGATAAAGAAACATTAGATACAGGAGCATTTAAGACCCAAGGTGGCGGATTTGACAGACTTAATGAAAAGCTGTTTAATGGAAACTTAGGAGAAATAATAATAAAATTGAAGAAATATATGTTTGAAAACAAGGAGATTAGCTAATAATGAATACGCAAGAAATAGTAAGTAAACTTTGGAATCTTTGTAATGTACTAAGAGATGATGGTATAACTTATCATCAATATGTTACTGAGTTAACTTATATCCTATTCTTAAAGATGGCAAAAGAAACTGGAGCAGAAAGTAAATTACCAGAAGGATATAAGTGGGATGATTTAAAATCAAAAAGTGGAATAGAACTTAAGACTTTCTACAAGAGTTTATTAAATCATTTAGGCGAAGAAACAACAGGTATAGTACAACAAATATACCAAGGTTCAGCTACTAACATAGAAGAACCAAAGAACTTAGAAAAGATAATAACAACAATAGATGGACTTGACTGGTACTCTGCAAAGGAAGAGGGACTAGGTAATCTTTATGAAGGACTTTTAGAAAAGAATGCATCAGAAAAGAAATCAGGAGCAGGGCAATACTTCACACCAAGAGTTCTTATTGATGTTATGGTTAAGCTTGTTGATCCTAAGCCAGGAGAAAAGTGCAATGACCCAGCAGCAGGAACATTTGGATTTATGATTGCAGCAGATCATTATATGAAGGAAAAGTACAATGACTATTGGGATGTAGATGTAGATGATGTTACTGAGTTACAGAACTTTCAAATTAAAGAAGCTTTCTCGGGCTGTGAGTTAGTTCATGAAACTCATAGATTAGCACTTATGAATGCAATGTTACATGATATTGAAGGAAATATAATCTTAGGAGATACATTAACCAATGTAGGAAAACAAATGAAAGATTTAGATGTAGTGCTTTCAAACCCTCCATTTGGAACTAAGAAGGGTGGAGAAAGAGCTACAAGAGATGACTTAACTTTCATGACTTCAAATAAACAATTAAACTTCTTACAACATATATATAGAAGCTTAAAAGCTGATGGAAAAGCAAGAGCAGCAGTAGTATTACCAGATAATGTACTGTTTCAAGAAGGTGATGGAACTAAGATAAGGGAAGATTTGATGGATAAGTGTAATCTTCATACAATACTTAGACTTCCAACAGGTATCTTCTATGCTCAAGGAGTTAAAACTAATGTATTATTTTTTACTAGAGGAACTGAGGACAAAGGAAATACTAAAGATGTATGGTTCTATGATTTAAGAACTAATATGCCTAATTTCGGTAAGACTAACCCATTAAAGGAATCTCATTTTGATGAATTTGTTAAGGCTTGTACAGCTGAAGATAGAGAAAAGGTTGAAGATGAAAGATGGAATAAGTTTACTAGAGAAGAAATCAGAGAAAAGAATGATAATCTTGATTTAGGACTTATAAAGGATGATTCAATACTTGATTATGAAGATTTACCAGATCCAATAGAAAGTGCAGAAGAAGCAGTAGCAAAGCTACAAGAAGCAACAGACTTACTTATGAGTGTAATTAAAGAATTAAGAGCTCTTGAAAGCGAGGAATAGTAATGGCTAAGAAGAAAATGACGTTGGAAGAAAAGCTAGAAGAAGCTATTGTTAAAGATATTCCTTATGAGGTTCCTGAGAATTGGGTGTGGACTAAATTAGGAACTATATTAAAAGTTAGTTCAGGAAAAGGTCTTACTGCAAAAGATATGAATGCCGAAGGTGATATTCCTGTATATGGAGGAAATGGAGTAACAGGTTATCATGATCAGGCGATTTATGATACAAGTAAATTAATTATAGGTAGAGTTGGGGCTCAGTGTGGGAATATCCATATCACATCTTTTCCTTGTTGGATTACAGATAATGCATTAGTTGTAGAATATGAGAAAAAAATCGTTAATGAGAAATATTTATATCATGCTTTAAAAGAATTAAATCTAGGAAGCTATAGTACATCTTCAGCACAGCCAGTAATATCTGGAGCTAAGATATATAATATTAAAATACCTATTCCACCATTAAAAGAACAACAAAGAATAGTTGATAAAATAGAAAGTCTTTTTGAAAAATTAGATAAGGCTAATGAATTAATAGAAGAAGCTAGAGATAATTTTGAGAAGAGGAAGTCAGCTATATTGGAGAAGGCTTTTAGAGGCGAATTGACTAAAGAGTGGAGAAAAGAGAATGGGTTAACAGATGAGTATGGAAAATATATTTTAAAGGATTTATTAAAACCTATGACTAACAAAAAGCCTAGTCAATCAGAAGAGTATTTTAGATATATAGATATAGATTCTGTAGACAATAAAAAACAAGTTGTAGGAAATCCTAAAATAATTGAGACTAAAAAAGCACCTAGTAGAGCAAGTAGAGAGGTAACAAAGGGTGATATTGTATTTTCAACTGTTAGACCATACTTGAAAAATATAGCATACATTACTGAAGAATTAGAAGATTGTATCGCATCAACTGGTTTCTATATTTGTAGATGTAGGGAAATGTTAGATTCAAGATTTCTTTATAGGATGTTATGTAGTGATAGAGTTTTAAATTATTATACTTCACTTATGAAGGGAGATAACTCACCCTCTATAAGAAAAAGTGAATTTGAGGGATTAAGTATAAATTTACCTTCTTTAGAAGAACAGAAAGAAATAGTGAAAATTATAGATAAACTTTTACAAGAAGAATCTAAAATAGAAGAAATTACATATTTAGAAGAACAAATAGAATTAATAAAGAAATCAATATTAGCAAAAGCATTTAGAGGTCAGCTTGGAACAAACTCAGAAGAAGATGAGAGTGCTTTGGAGCTACTAAAAGAGATATTAAATAAAGAATAATATAAAAGTCTTGGTTATAAAAAATAGCCAAGGATTTTTACATTTTAAAAATCCCTTGCATAGAGTAGTGAGAAAAGAGTTATTGTATGGAAAATGTACTAATTTGTTTTATTAATACATTTTCACAGGAGAATTTGACTAAATAATATTACTTAACCTTGTAAACTGCTGGATAACCAGATTTTTTTTCTACAAATATAACTTTTTTAGAAACTAAACTATTTTTATCTTTTTCAGCTAGGCGAAAAGTTCTACCAACACTAACGGTATTAGAAAATGAATCCCATTCAGTTTTTGAGAAAAGTTCAGGAATATTAAATGATTCTCCTGACTTATAGTTTTGTAACTTACTAAGAATCATCTTATGAGTAAGAAGATTTTTATTTGTAGAAACACTGTTTGGAAGAATAAGAGATAGTATATAACTATTTAGGCTACTCATATTACTTTCAGAAAGCTTACGTTCTAATTCTAGTTTTTGTTCTTCAGTAACTCTAATCGAAATAACTGGCATATAAAGTACCTCCTCAAAATTAAATTTACTGTAGTAAACAATGTTGTTTACTCCGTTGGTAAAGTTATATTATAAATATATTAAAATGTAAAGAGGTTTTTATAAATAAATTTTAAATTGGAGTTGTGTACAACCTTGATTAATTTTTTTTTGATTAATGTGTTGTCATGAAGGTATGATTAAGGGAGAACTAAAGTAGTATAATTTTTATATAAGAGAAATATATAATTATGAATTAGAAGTGATGAATGCACAAAAAAATAAAAGTTAATTGAAGGGCTAGTTACATTTTGTAACAGCCCATCAATTAACTTTTATACTTTATTAATATTCACTTATTCTTAATTTCATATTGCAAAGCTTAGCTGCTCCAGTTAAATCTGGATAAATTGTTGAATCTGTAATATTCATTTTTTGCATTATCTGTAGTGCATGTATTCTGTCACTATTAGGGACTATAAATTTAATTAATACAGGCTCGCACATAAAAATATTATTACATTTTTCAAAATGAGATTCTATTATTGATTCCAAATCCTTTAATATTGGAATATATGCAAGTAATCCGCTTTGAGCAATAATTCGTGGGTTATCATCCATTTTAGGTTTATAAACCTTTATTCTGTTATATTCATTTATTTGATAAAAATCATAATACTGACAAAGCAGTTTATAATTTAAAGCAAAAACAGCTCTATCGCTTGTCCTATCTTCTTCAAATGCAAAAAAAGTAGCCACATAAGGTGAATAACTAAAATCCAGCATTGGAGTACCTAATTCATAATGTTGTCCAAGTGCCCACCATTCAATATCACTATTATATATTTCAGGATTTAAGCCTCTTCTACCTCTTACATTATTTTTAAAATTATTAAGCTGATAGTTTAATACATTAGGATATCTTACTGAACCTTCCTTAGATAAAATTCTTGTGATAGATGATGTTGTTGTCCATGTAGAATCTCCTTGACCACGATATATAAAATCCTGATTTTTTGTATTAAAATAATCCGAATCAATAAAGTTCTGAAACTGTTCAAAGGAAGCGGTATTTATAGTCAATATTCCCTTGGAAAAGGGGTATTTTTCAAAAACATCATTCATATAAATCACCTCATAGAATTATATAATATATTGTATGTATAATTTTCATTTTAGCAAGTAAGTAATAGTAAATTTTAAGATTAAATTTTCATATTTGAAATAAATATGTGCAAAAAATAATTATTTGGTTGAAAAATTAAAAAATATGGAAAAAATGTATAATTTAAATTATAATTATTGGTGTTGTTGTTATTATAAGTAAAAAAAGAGAATATTTAAGTGGGGGAATTTAAAAATGGAGAAATTTTTTAAACTGAAGGAAAATGGGACAACTGTATCTAAAGAAGTTGTCGCTGGACTTACAACATTTTTTGCTATGTCATACATAATATTTGTAAATCCATCAATGTTATCTTTGGCAGGAACACCTAATAATCCAATGCCATCAGGAGCAATATTTTTAGCAACTATTATCGCATCAGTGGTAGGAACACTAGTTATGGGTCTTTTTGCAAATGTACCTTATGCACAAGCTCCAGGTATGGGATTGAATGCATTTTTTACTTTTACTGTTTGTGGCGTACTAGGATTCACATGGCAACAAGCTTTAGCAATGGTATTTATATGTGGATTAATTAATATCACAATTACAGTTACCAAGGTACGTAAAATGATAATCAAAGCTATACCTGAAAGTATTCAAAATGCTATTGGGGGTGGAATAGGAATATTCATAGCTTATATAGGGGCTAAAAATGCAGGACTACTTAGTTTTACTTCAGATCCTGGAAAACATATAATTTTAGAGAGTGGAACAGTGGTAGCTGATAGTGGAACAGTGCCAGCTTTAGTAGCATTTAATAATCCAGCAGTAATATTAGCTTTAATAGGAATCGTAATTACAGTAGTATTATTAGTACTTAATGTAAAGGGAGCTATTATGATAGGTATAATAGCTACAACTTTAATAGGAATTCCTATGGGAGTAGTAGATTTATCATCAATTGGTGCTACAGGTGGATTAAGTGATTCATTTAGCCAATTAAAAGATGTTTTTGGAGTTGCCTTTGGAGAAAAGGGAATGTTATCTTTGTTTAGTGATCCAGCTAAAATTCCATTGGTGTTAATAACAATATTTGCATTTAGTTTATCTGACACCTTTGATACTCTTGGAACATTTATAGGGACAGGAAGACATACAGGGATATTTAGTGAGGAAGATCAAAAGGCTTTAGAAGAAGGTTCAGGATTCAAATCAAAAATGGACAAAGCTTTATTTGCAGACTCTATAGCAACATCAATTGGAGCTATTTTGGGAACATCAAATACTACAACCTATGTAGAAAGTGCAGCAGGTATTGGAGCAGGTGGACGTACTGGATTAACTTCTGTTGTTACAGCAGGAATGTTTATTCTAAGTATTTTCTTGGCACCTATAGTTGGAATTGTGCCAGCACAAGCAACAGCACCAGCTTTAATAGCAGTTGGAATAATGATGCTTGCTTCATTTAAGGAAATAAATTGGTCAGATTTAGAAGAAGCTATACCTGCATTCTTTGCAGCAATATTTATGGGATTATGTTATAACATATCTTATGGAATAGCAGCAGGATTTATATTCTATTGCTTAGTAAAAATAATCAAAGGAAAAGCTAGAGAAATTAATCCTGTTTTATGGATTAGTACAGGATTATTCATAATTAATTTTATAGTATTAGCTATAATTTAGGCATTAAAAAAAGTGTACTATGTAGTATAAGTTGAGATAATAAAAAAGAACTGAGCAGTTAAAAATTGCACAGTTCTTTTTTCATATACCTTATATTATTATCCCGTTGCAGTGGTCGATTTCATGCTGGATTATTTGAGCGGTGAAGCCTTGGAAGGTGCCTTTCTGCTTTTTAAAATTTCTATCTAGATATTCCACGTCTATAATCTCGTAACGCTTTGTCTTTCTAAAACCCTTTAAAGATAGGCAGCTTTCTTCGGTATCGTAGATATTCTGACTCCTTGTGATAACTGGATTTACCATTGGAATTATCATATCGTAAGCACTGAATACTATTATGCGTTTTTTGACACCGATCATGTTTGCAGCCATGACAACGCAGTCAGCCGCATTTGCTCTTAAAGTATCTATCAAATCATCAATTACTGATGCATCTTTCTTTGTGGCAGGATCTGATTTCTGACCTAGAAATAAAACATCTTTTACAATTGGTTTTATCATATTTATTCCAACCTTTCTTGCTATAGATATAAAAGATAATCAAGGCATTCTTGTAATGCCTCACAAATTATTTTAACATATATGAAGTAATTGAGAAATGATTATGTTTGAAGAGAGAGTTCTTTATACTCAGGATTTTTTTAACTACATTTAAGCTTCGAATGGTATAATTAATATTAATTAATTTTGAGGAAGGTGCAAATATGAGGCTACTTATTGCTGAGGATGAGAAAGAGCTTTCAGATGCTCTTTGTGCAATATTGAAACATAATAATTATTCAGTGGATGCAGTTTATAATGGACAGGATGCCATTGACTATATAGATGGGGGAAATTATGATGGAGCAATTCTAGATATCATGATGCCTAAAGTTGATGGAATTACGGTGGTTCAGAGGATACGTGACAAGGGAAATATGATACCTGTACTCATGCTTACGGCTAAGTCTGAAATAGATGACAGGGTAAAAGGACTTGATGCTGGTGCAGATGACTACCTTACAAAGCCATTTGCAGCAAAGGAGTTACTTGCGAGGATAAGAGCCATGACAAGAAGGCAGAGTGAAATAACTCAATCTGTCATTGAAGCCGGAAATATAACTTTAAATCGTCTTACTTATGAAATATCATCATCCTCAGGAGTGTTTCGACTTGCTAATAAGGAGTTTCAGATGATGGAGATGTTTATGGTAAATATGGGACAGATTATATCCACAGAGCTTTTTATGGAAAAGATATGGGGGTATGACAGCGAGTCTGAAATCAATGTAGTGTGGGTATATATATCATATCTTAGAAAGAAATTATCAGCGCTTGAAGCGAATATAAAGATTAAGGCAGTGAGAAATAAAGGATACATACTGGAGGTTGACCTATGATAAAGAAGCTTCGCCAAAAATTTATAGCAATAGCTATGCTTTCAGTATTTATAGTTCTTGCGCTGATTATTGGAATTATAAATATACGGGTATACAGCAATGTTAATGTAAGGACCGATGAAATTTTATCTGTACTTACTGAAAATGAAGGACGTTTTCCTAATATGGGAAAGAAGCCTGGAACGAACAAGATGGATAAAAAGATGAAGGAAGGCATGTCGCCAGAGACACCCTATGAAACAAGATACTTTACTGTATTTTTTGATAATAAGGGAAATGTTTCAGCAGCTGATACAGGTTTTGTAGCGGCTATATCAACTGATGATGCTATGGACCTTGCTAAAGAAGCCTATGAGAACAGCAGGGTCAGCAAATTTATTGGAAATTATAAATATAAGAAAGCTAATTTTAATGGTGGTACTATGGTGGTGTTTATAGACTGCAGCAGGGACCTAGATACCGTACATTCATTTGTTATGACAAGTATTGTTATGGGAACAATAGGAATGATTCTTGTGTTTATATTAGTTGTTATCCTATCTAAGATTGTAGTTAAACCAATGGCTGAGAGCTATGATAAGCAAAAGCGTTTTATAACAGATGCCTCCCATGAGATAAAGACACCACTATCTATAATAAGTGCTAATACGGATATTGTAGAGATGGAAAATGGTGAAAGTCAGTGGACTAAAAGCATACGACATCAGGTTGAAAGGATGACATCACTTACAAATAGCCTTGTCTCCCTTGCTAGGATGGATGAAGGTATAAATGTGATGAATATGAAGGACTTTTCTCTTTCTGATGCAGTGTTTGAAGAGGCAGAGTATTTTAAATCTATTTCACAATCTAACGGTAAATCTCTTCATATTAACATTGAAGAAAATATTTCATATAAGGGAGACGAAAAGATTTTAAGACAGTTGGTGTGTATACTTCTTGATAATGCTATGAAGTACTCCAATGATGAGGGGAATATAGAGATAAGCCTTAAGAAAAAGGGAAGACGTAGTGAGCTTTGTGTCTCTAATTCTGTAGAGAAGATTAAAAAGGGAAACCATGATATTTTCTTTGACAGATTTTATCGTGGTGATAGTTCTAGAAATTCTAAGACAGGAGGCTACGGCATAGGCTTGTCCATGGCAGAGTCCATAGTGAAAAATCACAAGGGTAGCATTACATCAGTAAGTCCTGATAGTAAAACTATAAAGTTCATATGCACATTATGAAAAGTTTAGGATTGGAAAGTTCACAAAAACTCTACCTATAAAATTTACATGTAATTATAAAATAGTATAAGAGATCTTAAATCCAAAGGGGTTTGAGGTCTTTTTTTATTTCCTTTAGGATTTTAAGTTTCATTTAAGCTTCACTTGCTATACTTTAGTCATTCAAGGAGGCGGAAGTTATGAAAAACCAAACCATTTTTAAAAGGTATGAAATAAAATATCTTATTACTAAAAAACAAAAGGAGATTATAAAAGCTGCTATGGCCCAATATATGAAGGGGGATTCCTATGGCAGAAATACTATATTTAATATTTATCTAGATACTCCTGATAGTCTAATAATCAGAAGGTCTATGGATAAACCTATATACAAAGAGAAGCTTAGAGTTAGGTCTTACGGAAAAGCTGATATGGATAGCGTGGTATTTGTGGAGCTTAAAAAGAAATTTGAGGATGTAGTTTATAAAAGACGTGTAGCTATGAAATGCAGAGATGCTTTTGAATATTTATGTAATGGAAAGAGACCTTCAGTCTCAAATCAGATTACTAATGAAACAGATTATTTCTGTAAACTCTACAAAGATATTAAACCAATGGTGTTTCTATCCTATGAGAGAGAAGCTTTTTATGGTAAGGATGATCATGATTTTAGAGTGACCTTTGATGAAAATATATTATGGAGAGACAGCGACTTGTCTCTTTGCGCTGAGAAGTATGGAAGTCCTTTGATTAGTGATGATATGAGTCTTATGGAAATAAAGACTGCGGGGTCAATGCCTTTGTGGATGGCACATGTACTTACGGAGAATAAAATTTACAAAACGTCTTTTTCAAAGTATGGAAATGCCTATAGACAATCTTTAATGACCATGAAATCGAAAGGAGTATATAAATATGCTTAATACTATTTTTAAAGGAATTTTCGACAGTGCAACAACTGTTGTAATTCCAGTAACTGATTTTTTAATTTGTCTTGGAGTATCCATTGTAATAGGGTTAATCCTTGTTTACGCTTATACTTTTAAAAGCAGATATACAAAAGGTTTTGCTGTGACACTTGCATTAATTCCAGCTGTTGTGTGCGTTATAATTATGATGGTAAATGGAAATGTTGGAACAGGAGTGGCTGTAGCAGGAGCCTTCTCCCTTGTGCGTTTTAGAAGTGCACCTGGAAGTGCTAGAGAGATATGTGCTATTTTCTTGGCTATGGGTACAGGGCTTGTAGCAGGTATGGGATACCTAGCCTATGCAGTTCTTCTAGCAGTGATTTTAGGAGGAATGCTTATGCTTTATTCTATGTCAGGATTTGAAAAGAGAAGTAAATATAGCAATGAAAAAGTGCTTAGAATAACAATTCCGGAAGATCTTGATTATACAGATGTATTTGATGACATTTTAAATGAATATGCTGAATCCTATGAAATTGTAAGTGTAAAAACAAGTAATATGGGTAGCCTTTTTAAGATAAAATATAATATTGTCTTAAAGGATACATCAAAGGAAAAAGAATTTATAGACAATCTAAGATGTAGGAATGGAAATCTTGAAATTTCTATGTCTATGCAGGAAGTGAATATGAATAGCCTATAAGGGGGGGAAATTATGAAACGAAAATTAATATGCGCTATTATCAGCTTTATAATGATGTTTTCTATTGTTGGATGCTCAGTGAATAATGGAAGTAGCGAAGATACAGGAAATGCTGAAGGTTCCAGTAAAGCTACGGTATCAGCTGACAAATTAGACATTACAAATATGTTTTCAGATAGAGATAAGGAAATTGGATATGATGAAAGCAGCGCTACAAAGATAGCACTGTCTGATAGTTCAGTTACAATTGATAAGGAAGGTACTTATATTCTTTCGGGAACTCTTTCAAATGGACAAGTAATCATCGATGCAGATTCATCGGAAAAAATCCAGATTATATTAGACAATGTAAATATAAACTGTGATACTTCAGCCGCTATCTACGTAAAGCAAGCAGATAAGGTATTTGTCACCCTTGCCAAGGATAGCGAGAATATACTTTCAAATAAGAGCGAATTTGTGGCAATAGATGATAACAATATAGACTCAGTTATATTCTCAAAGGACGATATAACCTTTAATGGTCTTGGCAGTCTTACTATAAATGCTGCATATGGCCATGGAATAGTATCAAAAGATGACGCTATTTTTACAAGCGGCACATACAACATAACATCTAAAGAACACGGAATATCAGGTAAGGATAGTGTAAGAGTAGCCGATGGAACTTACAACTTAACTAGTGGAAAGGATGGAATACATTCGGAAAATACTGATGATGAATCCAAGGGATTTGTCTATATTGCTAATGGAAAATTCAATCTTAAATGTGAAACAGATGGTATAGATGCATCATCAATACTTCAAGTTGATGGAGGAGAATTTAAAGCTATGACAGGAGGCGGAAGCGAAAATGCTAGCACAAAGAGTGATGGAGCGGTAAATAAAGATTGGGGATCATGGGGAGGAAAAACTCAGAAAAATGACATGAATTCGAATATGACTCCACCACAAGGAAGGGATATCCCTCAGAAGAATGATAAACCAGAAGACAATACGGCATCGGGTCAAAAGCCAGCAGCAGACCAGCAGTCTTCAGATAATTCCCAATCGGCCTCATCTTCAGAAACAAATATAGCAAGTGCTAAGGGCTTAAAATCAGATGGAAACTTGATTATAAGCGGGGGAAGCTTTAATATTAATTCTTCAGATGACGGAATACATTCTAACGGTAATGTGATTATTAATGAGGGGAATATTATTATTTCATCTGGAGATGATGGCATACATGCTGATTCAAAGACTGTCATAAATAACGGAACTATTACTATAGAAAAGAGCTATGAAGGAATAGAAGGAAAGAGTATTGACATCACAGGTGGAATTATAAACCTTATTTCTTCAGATGATGGACTAAATGCAGGAGGTGGTACTGATCAAAGTTCCACTGGTGGAAGACCTGGACAAAATACATTTTCTGAAAACAGCAGCTGTTATATAAAGATAACAGGAGGAAAAATTAATGTGAAAGTTTCTGGTGACGGAATAGACTCTAATGGATCTCTTACAGTTGCAGGTGGAGAAATCTACATTACAGGGCCACAAAATAGTGGCAATGGAGCTTTAGATTATGATAGTAAAGCTGAAATCAGTGGCGGAACAGTGATAGCTACAGGAATGAGTGGAATGGCACAAAATTTTGGAGCATCTTCAACCCAAGGATCAATGTTGCTCACATCAAAAAGTGTACAACAATCTGGAACTGATATTACGGTTAAAGACATTACTGGAAATGTAATTCTAACCTATAAGGCCCAAGATCAGTACAATTCTGTAGTTATAAGTAGTCCAGATATAAAGAAGGGAGAAAAATATACCGTTACAATTGGAACTGAAACCCAGACTATAGATATGACCTCAATAACCTACGGCACAGAAGGCATGACAGGAGGAAATGGCGGAAAGAGAAAACAATAGATGATATGAAACCTTATTTAGAAAAAGGGATATTTAAAGAATTAAGGGATAAATCTATTTTTAATTCAGTTTTGGACTGTATCAACATTGATTAATAAAATCTTTTGATACAGTCTTTTTCTAATCATTTTAATTTTATTCTGTTATTTCTTTGATATTTAATATTTCAAGGATTTTTTCTGAACGTTCCTTGGTAGAACCTTCTATGGTTGTATAAAATAGATTTTCAGAATCTAAAAATTGTTTGATGGCTTCATCATCTAGGTCCACCTAAAATTGCAATTCTTAGGGGCATCTTTTTAAGTCCTCCAGTAGTTAAATTAAATAAATACAATATATTATATCATAAACATCATATATGTAACTTTATTAATGACTAATGTTAAAATTTACATTTTTAAATATATCTAATATGCTTAATGGGAATGCTCAAGTATAGTTGTTCACTGTAAAAAATGGTATAATTAGTTAAATAGATATTAGGAGGAAGTTTATGAGTAAGAGAAATAAAACACTAAAAATATCACTTTCATTGATAATAGTATCTTTAGTAGTGGCTATGGTATCAATTAGTAAGTTAAGAATGGATAAGCCGGTATTTTTAATGAATTATTGTGAAGTTGGTACGAATGGAAATGAAGAAATTAGTACCTTAAGTCAGGGAAGATTAATCTTAAAGTATATTTCAAATGTAGAAGACAAAAGACGTGTAACCAATATAACTTTTAAAGAAGCACCAAATATAAATTTTTTCGCATTTGAGAATAATCAATGGGAAAGTATGATGTTTAATCAAATGAATGAGTCCAATATAGATAAATACGGACGCTATGGAATTCATAGAGTAGATATAACATGTCCAAATCTTAAGTATGAAGACTTTACAGAAGAATTAATGTTAACATCGGCAACAGTAGAGTTTGATGATGGATTAAAAATGGATGTGGATCTAGGAAAAATAATTTTGTATAAGGAAAAGAGAAGTCCTGTAGCATTAGAACATATAAGCACTAGAGCTTCTAATGATGGAACATCCTCAATTACATTGAAAGTAACTGAGGATACACGGATAGAAAAAGTAGAATCACCGTTACTAGAAGAGGCCTCAAGAAGATTTGATTTTCATATTACTTCAAGTGAACTGGGTGAAGCTACGGAAAGAGAATATGAAAATGGGAGAACTATAAAAAAAGATTCTACAATAACATGTTCCTCTTCATATAAGACCGATGACAACATATTAGAAACTTACAATGTATATGATATAAAGCCTAGAATATGGTTCAGAAATGATTATGAAGACAGATATAGTATGAGATATCACAATATGACAAACAACAATAAGCAATATACCTATTATGGTTTATATAAATATCTAAAGGCTAGAGGGGAGATATAGTAGTGAGTGAAGGATATAAAAAGGTATTTTGGGGATTCATATTTCTAACATTTCATATAAATTTCGTAGGATTTAAGATGTTGCCAAGCTTTATTGCATATATGATTATATATTATGGAATAAAAAAGATATATGAAAACTATGACTTAGAAGGCTTTAAGATTTGTGGTAGACTATGCATTGTATTATCCGTATTATCATTTTTCTCATTGGTTATAGAGGTTTCACCTGGATGGGGTATAGGAAACAATGTATTTTTTAATCTCATATGGATGAATATCTTTAATGTGTTAGAGATAATTATGATATATATGCTTCTATGCGGCAGCAGTGAAATATTAAAGGATAAAAACAATAGTCTCCATGAAAGCTATAATAAGAGAGTAATAAAATATATCATATTAGAATCCATAGCTGTAATTGCTAAAAATATAAACATGATATTTATGTCAGAAATATTATGGGGATGTGCATTAGCACTGGAACTGGGTTTGAAGATATGGATCATTGTCCTAAGTAAGGAAATGTACAAAATATCATTGAAACATGAAGAAATCTCTTAATTATCATATTTAAATTCAATTGTAGAAATAAAAATTTCATATATAGTCAATTTATGATGGCAAAGAGATATTATTTACTGAAATAAAGTCTATGAAAGTAATGGCAAAGCAACTATAGCTACAAATGGAATAATACAGCTTGCAGTTGGTAATAAGCCTATAAACTTAGTATTCAGTCATAAATCTAAAGCTGATGGAGAAAAAGCTATAGAATACTTAGAACAAAATTATGGAAGTAAAGAGGACAAGGCTAATAGAAAAACTTTAGGTGAGATTGAAGCAGAAATGGAAGGCTTACCTTATAAGGATAATCTAAAATCCCTAAAAGACGAAATTAAACAATTACCAACTATACTTTTAGGAAACGAGAATATTATGGCTATGACAAGCGGTATGAGTGTTGGTACTTGGCTTTTAATATGTACTAATAAACGTGTATTATATATAGATAAAAAGGTAAAGCGTGAATTTGAAATAGTAGATATTCCTTTAGATAAAATTAGTAGTATAACCCATTCTAAGAAGGGGATGTTTGGTAAATTATCTATTACAGATAATATAGACACAAAAGATATGGAAAAGATATCCACTACAACCATGGAGTATTTCGTGAATACTGTAAACAAACAAAAGGAATTATACAAAGAAGCTAAAATGAATCCTACAACTCAAGTAATTAATAACGTGTCTACTGCAGATGAATTAATGAAATTTAAGCAGTTATTGGACATGGGAATATTGACACCAGAAGAATTTGAAGCTAAGAAAAAAGAGCTTTTAGGAATATAAAAAATAGTGCCTGTGGAAATAAAATTTATTTTCATGGGCATTATTTTTGACTAAATTTTGAGTAAGAACGTATTTATGGTAAAGTTAATCTATAAAAGTGAAAATAGATTATAGAAATAGGTGTATACAAGAGCTAAGGATATAATTACCGTTTCAATTAGTTTATAAAACTTGATATAATAGTGACCAAACAAAAGAAAAGGCATATATTGTTGTTGTTAGAAAAATATATTGCAAATTTATAATATGGAGACAGATAATTATGGAACATTATAAGACTTTAGGTATTGATGAAAATGCATCAATGGAAGAGGTAACAAGAGCTTATAAAGATAAAGTGAACAAATTTAAAGAAGAGATAAATAGTGAAAGAAGAGCAGGGGCTTTTATAAAAGTATTTGATCAGGCTTATGAAGCAATAAAGATAGAAAGAGAACAAGACCAGTATAATCAGAATTTAGAGATTAAGACAAATGATAGATACTTAAATCAGAATTCAAAACACAATTCAAATGAGGATAAATATGATGATTTTGAATATGATGAAGAAGAATATATATTTGATAAAGGAAGTAGAAGAGCCTCATCAAAAAGTTCATCAAGGAAAAAACAAAGAAGTAATAAAAAGAAATCTTCGAAGAGTAACAGCAAGGACAGAGATAAAAACAAAAGAAATAAGAATAAAAAATCAGCGGTTAAAGGAAAAAAGGAATCATCTACATCAACCACAGTAAGTGGAATAATATTAAAAATCTTAGCAATACCAGTGATAGTCGTATTATC
The DNA here is from genome assembly GCA_022773025.1 of Clostridium sp. Classification (GTDB taxonomy): domain Bacteria; phylum Bacillota; class Clostridia; order Clostridiales; family Clostridiaceae; genus Clostridium_X. The sequence continues at coordinate 20,272 of JALEZF010000091.1, forward strand.
TACAATAATATTTTTCTGTAAGATAATAAGTTTAGTATCTTGGATTGCATCAAAGATTATAATAGTGGCATCAATAGCTTTATCAGCTATTCATGGATATCAGATTTATATTGGACAACCTATTCAATATAAGATATTTGTAATAAGTGCTGTAGCTTTCGTAATTTCATTGTTCTTACCAAGTATATTAAAAATAGTTCCATCTGTGTTAGGTAGATTAAATGATAGGTTAAAAAGATTTGTTTTTTAAGAGGCATAAATATATGCTTCTTTTTTTATGAAATTATTCATTTGTTTATTTTGAAATTTTGATATAGGTTAATTCATTTTTTCATTGTAATGAATAGATACTTAAGATTTATTGACAGGCTAAAAAGGCAAATATGACAAATCTGTATAGAAAAGTGACAAATAAGTATAAGTAAGGATTTAAAGAAATTTGACGTATCTCTATAAAATGTAGAGGTTCATATGCAGAAAAAATAAAAAAATGGATAAATAAACAAATTCATAAGGGTATTTATTGAATTTTCTATAAATTTGTTAAATTGAAAGGTGAATGGTATATAAATTGCTTTTTAATTTAAGTGTGAATTAAATAATTATTATATTATAAAACGATAGGGGGAAATTTAATGAAAATCAACAAAAAATACTTATCATTTTATTATCAGGGGATGGAAGAAGTTCCAGATATGGAATTTGAACGTGACAAGACAGCATTATTATTAGTTGACTTACAAAAAGAATTTATTTTAAGAGATATAGGCGATTCTAAGGCTGCTAAGGAAAGAGGAGATTGGGAAAGATGGATTCCATATCATGACAGACTAGATGAGATTGTTATTCCTAACAATAAACGATTAATTAAATTCTTCAGAGATAATGAAATGGAAGTTACTTATGGACGTATTGCTTGCTTAAAGAAGGATGGTTCTGATAGAGCAAGAGTTCAAAAGACATATGGATGGAATGATATTCTGATTCATGTTGATTCATTAGAAGCAGAAATGGTTGATGAGCTAGCTCCAGAAGCAGATGATATTGTAGTAAATAAGACAACGGATAGTGTGTCACTTAGTACAAATTATACTGAACTTATGAGAAATAAAGGTATTGATACAATTGTTGTTACGGGTATTGTTACAGACCAATGTGTGGCTAATACCGTTCGTGTACTTGCTGATCAAGGTTTCAAAATTATTTGTGTAGAAGACTGTTGTGCAGCACCAGATATGGATTTACATGATGCTGAATTAAAGATTATGAATGTATTATATTGTAATGTATTGAGTACTGATGAAACTATTGAAGCTATTTCTAAGAGTCTTAATAAAGATAAATAGCGGGATTTAATGATTATATATCTTGGGAGTATATAAAGTTTTATCTTTAATAAGATGATGGGGGTAAAAAATTATGGGGGATAATTTAAAAAAAGAATTGAAGCTGTCCCATATCATTGCTATGGCAGCTGGTGGTATGATTGCAGCTTGGATGGTCGAAATTAAATATTGGTTTGAAATTTCTGGTCCAGGGGCATTATTTTCATTACTTACATGTTGTATATTAGTTCTTCCACTATGCTTAATATATTCAGAGATGACAAGTACACTACCTTATGCAGGTGGAGAAAACGTTTGGATTTCTAATGCGTTTGGTTGGAATACAGGATGGTTTTCATGTTGGGCATTAATTCTACTCTATATTGTAGCAATGCCTTCAGTAGCATTTGGTATTTCAAGCATGTTATCATATTTATTTCCGGTATCATTTTTACAGCTTAAAATGATAGCAGCGGCTATTATTTGTATATGGTTTTTCCTAACTAATATGGAGATAAAATTCTTAGCAAGAATACAAAATATTATGTTTTGGAGTACATTAGTCGTTTCTATATGCGCATCTATAATTTTTATAACAAGTGATCAATGGCATTATTCAAACCTTACTCCTTGGTTTCCTTCAGGATTTGAAGGATTTTCACTGGGAGTTGGATTGTTAATAATGAAGTTTCAAGGTTTTGATTTAATTCCGCAGTTAGCTGAAGAGTCAAATTTTCCAAGAAAGAAACTTCTAATTGCATTTATTTCATCCATGTTGTTGACATTGCTTATCTATGGACTTGCAATTGTGGCAGTAGGAGGAATAGTATCTAATGAGTGGATGGCTCAGACAGATGTTGTTGACCCTCGTGTAGCAGACATGTTGGGAATGCATTGGTTAGCTATAGTTATTGTAGTAATGGGAATTATCACTTGTATCACAACACTTTCGGGTTTCTGGCTAAGTGCTTCACGTACCTTATATGGTGGAGCTAAGCAAGGTCAATTTTCCAAAGTGTTTACGGCTATCAACAAAAATGGACAGCCTTGGAAAGCAAATCTTGTTATTGGTATATTCTCATTGTATTTTACTGTATTTGCTCCAGAAGCATGGATTAATTATATATTTACAATTACGGGGTTATCCGCAGGTGTTATTTACTTAGGTGTTTCTCTATCATTTCTTCGCCTTAGAAAAACAAAACCTCACTGGGAACGTCCTTTTAAGGTTAAATGTGGAAATGTAATGGGATGTATTTCTACGGTATTTTGTACTTGGGTTATTTACACATGTACTAAAAGTATGGATGTAGGCGGATGGATAGCAGTTGGTTTATACTTTGCATTAGGTATACCATTTTGGTTATATGCTAAGAAGATGCAAATTAAGAAACCAAATGAATGGAAGAAGATTATTCTTTCACCAGACAATGTATGTGAATATAGTGATGAATTAAAATAAATTTTAAATAGTAGACACCAGTATATTTCTTAAAGTATGCTGGTGTTTTTGTTGCTATTTATAGTAAATAATAACTCTTACTACTTTTAAAATAAATTTTAAATTGATATAATTTAAAATGGATTAACATATGAAAAATTTATTTTAATAATGGGGGAATACATATGAAAAAAAGAAGAATAATAGCTGCTTTGTTAATAGTAGCAACCACTGCAGTATTTACGGGATGTGGGAGTGATAAGCCACAAGAAGAAGCTTCTCAAGGGCAAAGTCAAATTGAAGAGGTTAAACCAATAGCGAAGGAAGAATTCTTTGAAAAAGTAAATGATAAATTGAAACAATACGCCGAAGTAGTTCAGAAGAACTCCATAGGTGGACATATTATAGAGGAAAGAAATGATGATGCCTCTTATGGAATATATTTTGATACCTATATAGAGGTTGCGTCATCAAAGAAGCCAATTGAGGATGGGACGGTATATTATTTACTTACAGAGAATGAAGAAGGAAAGTTAACGGAGACTATGTTCAATTACTATTGCGCAGCAGTATTGAGAACTCCGACCTTTGAGCTAGATAAATATCCAGTATTAAATAAGCATTTAGAGAAAATAAAAGAAATAGATCCAAAGTTAGATTTAAAGGAAATTGAAAAGGCAGTTAATGATAACAGAGAGAATAGTAAAATTGATCATATATTCTTTGATACAGCTAAGGATGAGAATATTAATAGTAAGCTAGAAAAGGGAAGCTTGATGCTTTCTTTTGATCTTAATGAAAAGAATGAGAAGAGAGTTTGTATTGATTATATGATAAGCAATGACGGTATAGTTGAATAGAATTTATAGTAGTTCTGTTAGATCATACAAGAAGAGTCAGATTAAAAACTGGCTCTTTTTTTATATCAGTGGTAATATAATTATATGTAATTATTGGAATAGGATTATCCGAAGAAAATGTGAGTTTATATAGGAGAAAATATGAAAATAAATTTTAAATATCTAAAAGCTTTTATTGCTATATTTCTTATTGAATTATTTATAGCAGTTTTCGTACACGATAGAATTATCAGACCATATATAGGAGATATTTTAGTAATTGTTTTGATGTATACTTTCATAAAGACTTTTATTAAAAAGGAAATAAGACTTTTGCCAGTATATTTATTTGTTTTTGCAGCCTTTGTGGAAGGAATGCAATTCTTTGATATTGTAAAGATACTAGGGCTAGAGAACAATAAAATACTTTCAATAATCATAGGCAGCACCTTTGACATAAAGGATATATTATGCTATCTAGCTGGAAGTGTAATTTTATTAATATGGGACAATAGAAGTTGTTTAAAAGAAAAATGTAATAAATTTTAAGGGGGAAATTTTTATGATAAAACATATAGTAATGTGGAAACTAAAGGATTTTAGCAACGGAAATGATAAAGCTCAGAAGGCCAAAATAATAAAGGAGAGACTAGAGAAATTACCTGATATTATACCAGAGGTGGGCTTTTTAGAGGTTGGTATAGATGTAAGCAATTCCAGCAGCTCTTATGACGTTGTTTTATGTTCTGAATTTGAAAATGAAGAAAAGCTTAAAATTTATGCAAATCATCCTGAGCATCTTAAAGTTGGAGAATTTATTGCAGAAGTAAAAGAAGAACGAATAGTTGTAGATTATTTAGTTTAAAAATGAAAGTAAAAGGAACATGTTTATCAGTGAACATGTTCCTTTTATGGTTTTAAATAAATTTAGAGGTGGAATTACTTATTGCTTACAGGGTTTCATGGCAAATAAATTAATCCAGAACATCTAAGCCTAAGTCTAGTATATTGGCAAATAATGCTATGCTATTATTGGTTGGAATAACATTATTTCTAAGGTCTAACAGTTTTCCAAGACCATAGCTAGTGTATATGCTTACAGTTGGAAAGTCATTTTCATCACCTAAATCGCAGATGATATCAGTGTCGTATAGAGGTATTATATTATCCTTATTACGGCAGGTTACTAGTTCATAAAGTCTTGTATTGTAATTATAGGTTAGGACCTTTACTCTGTCAGTTATTTTTATTATGTCTTTTTTATTGTTTATATCGTATTTTGAAATAGAAGAAGCGATATTATTGATTACAAAGTAATAGCCATTTCTTTTATAGTTTACCTTATCTTTAAATTCAGCTAATCTATCTAGATTCAAGTCCATATCCACAAAGATTTCTTCTTTTTTTAGATTGTTGAAACCTGCTTTTATGCAAGTTAAATCTTTAGGGTTTTCTATTTCTTTATTCAATATATCCATGCACGCTGAATAAATATCCTCAAAATAATTAAAGGGAAGAGCGTATTTGATGTTGTTTAGGATAACATAAACTTTAAATTTAGCAGAACTATCCCCAGTTCTAGAGGAATAGTTCACTTCCACTAGAAGCATTCCATTGAGGGAGTCTGTATCAAAGGTTATTTTTTCGATACCATTCTTATATTCTGAAGTGTAATTTTTGTCTTTAGATAAAGACTGAGTATGTTGGTCTATTATATAAGTGCTTTTAAGTCCAAGATCATCAGAGGAGCCCACTCTTAATGAGGTAGTTCTTGATAATTTCTTTAAGTTAATATAAGGTCTATTTTCACATAAGTTATTTTCTGATATTATTCTCATAATTTATCTCCTTGTACTAGGATTAAAAATAGTAGTTTTTATTATAGATTATATCATAGTATCACGTCTAAGATTTTTCAATAGGGATCTGAATTTCTGTGACGTAATCATCACTTTCCTTAGAAGTTAGACTGTCAAAGATACAGTACTCATAGGAATATCCTTGAATCTTATATCCAGATTCCTGAATATATTTCAAAAGTTCTTTGTAGGTTTTTCCTATAGATGAATAAGTGCCAGTATGATATGTACGGGCATAAAAGCCTTTAGCTTTTTTATGAGTTTTAACGCCTACTAAATTAGTTTCCAATGGAATAAAGGCATAATCAGCAGATAAATATTTGCTTCTAAGAAGATTTTCCACTGGAATCATGGCACCTATTTGGTAGTAGTGGGGATAGTTAAAATTTTCAGCTTTATTTAATAAACTTTTTAGAGATATGTCGAGCTTTAGAAGGTCCTGAGGATAAGAGACCTTTTCTATAGCAAGATATTCACTTTTAGTAGTACAGATAAACTCTACTTTATTTTCATTTTTTGAAAAATTTTCGAGGGTTTGGATTTTTCTCTCTAAACGTTTCTGGATTAATCGCAGATGCTTGATTTTGTTTTTTATTTCTTCCTGCTGTTCTTTCATAACGGCTATGGCAGTTTCACTGCTTCGATTTTTCATAAATTCTCTTATATCTTTTAGGGATAAACCCATTTCTTTTAATATAAGTATACTGTCTAGGACTTCAAGCTGATCAGCAGTGTAGTACCTATAACCGTTTATTGGATCTATGATTTTGGGTTTAAAGATTCCTTCGTTATCGTAAAATATCAAAGTCTGTTTTGAAATGTTATTAAGCCTTGCCATTTCCCCTACAGTGAAACGAGTATTCATAAAAAAAGCCTCCTTATTACGCAAATTTTGCTTTGGAAAATAAGAGAAAATGTCAGTTGACAATATAGTTACTATATCCTTTATACTTAAAAGTGTCAATGATAGAAAGGAGTTTTATAATGTTATTACAAAAGGCAAATGTAAAAATCATAAAAAAACAATACTGTCTTTTGCTATTGGGAGCTGCGATCTTATCTTTTGGCCTATACAATATCCATAGCCAAAGTAGCATTACTGAAGGTGGAATTTTAGGAATGACGTTGTTTTTAAAACACTGGCTCGGCATTTCTCCAGGTATAACTGGATTATGAATGGATGCTATCTGTTATTTCTTTGCATACAAGCTATTAGGCAAAACTTTTTTAAAGAATGCAATTTTTGCTAGCTTTGGATTCTCTATGTTTTACAACATTTATGAGTACTTTGGATATGTTCTTCCAAGCTTAGATGGATACCCTATATCAGCAGCGGTTTTAGGTGGACTAATTGTAGGCCTAGGTGTTGGAATAATTCTTAAGGCAGGAGGAGCTTCCGGAGGGGATGACGCTTTAGCTCTAATCATCTCAAAGTTAAGCAAATGTAAGATTTCCAAGGCATATTTCCTTGCTGATTTTGTAGTTTTAATGCTTTCTTTAACTTATATTTCAGCAGACAAGATAATTTGCTCTCTTCTCTCGGTATCTATTTCATCTTACGTAGTTGGAAAGATTCACGCTTCAAAAGAGAAGGTAGCAGTAGTTTAAAATTTATATTAAAAGATAGAATAGTTTTCTTAGCGTCAGTTAAAGCAAGCAACTGACGCTAAGTTTTTTATATTTAAGGCTAAAGGAGTTGACAGCACTTTGTTTCTCAGATATTTTTCTTCATAAAATAACGCTTATGCTCTCTAGGACAATCATCTAGTACTCCAAAAACTTCATAACCATGTTTTAAGTAAAAATCTTTAGCTTGAAAATCAAAGGTATCTAAATGAATGAGATAGCATCCATTTTCTTTAGCGATGTTTTCAATTTCATTTAGAAGTGCTGAGCCAAGGCCTTCTTTCCTAAAATCTTCTTTTACCCATAAAACGTCAACATATAAGCAGTCCCAGCAGTACATCACAGTATTTATACCAGCAATTACATTACCCTTATCATCTCTTATAACTCTATTTATGGCTTTAAAGGATTTTTCTCTAGAAAAGGGCACTTTGGAAAAGTTGAATTCTATTATGCCATCATCAACTATATTGAAATCCTCTGGGGTGCTCTTTTCAATAATATAATTTTTCATTTCAATCTCCCTATTAATTATATATATGTCTAAATTCTACACTTAAAAATTTCAAAAATATAGAGCCACTAGGGAAAGAAATAGAGTTGTAAGCATATATTGGAAGTAGTATAATCGTAATTATAAGATACATGACGAGGTGATTTTTAATGAGGAAAAACAGCACAATAGCATTCAGCTCTGCACAACTATAGTAAAACATGAAACAAGTTGTTTGGAGCTAATTAAAGAATTAATTTGAATTCATGTTTTATTTATTGTTGTGCCTTATTTACAACTAATATGTAGATAGGAGCAATGATTTATGAGATATGAAAAAGCACAGGATATCATTCCAGAGGAAATTTTACAGATAGTCCAAGAGTATATAGATGGGGAGTATTTGTACATCCCAAGGAAAGAAGAAAACAAGAAGACTTGGGGACAGAGTAGCGGTGCACTTAGAGAATTAGATATTAGAAACAAGGAGATTTTCTATAAATACAATCAAGGAATCTCTGTAGAGGAGTTATCTGGTTTATTTTATTTAAGTGAAGCCAGCATAAGAAGGATAATACGATTGTATAAAAAGAGGGATGGATAATCCCATTAGTTTAAAGTAGGTGATGTAAGCTTATCTATAAAGAATAAGTTTATATCACCTACTTTTTGTTGGTCGTGATTGATACAGAAATGTTTATGAGCTTATTAAAATTTAGTACACCGTGATAAGGTAGAATAGATGAAACATTGAAAAAGAGGGGAAGAACAGATGAGTATTTTAAAGGTTGCAAATATGTATCAGGGGTTTGGAGATAGGCAGATTTTTAATGATGTTTCTTTTAATTTGTTAAATGGAGAACATATCGGTCTTGTGGGAGCTAATGGAGAGGGAAAAACAACCTTCTTTAGGCTAATTACTGGAGATATATTGCCAGAGCAAGGAACTATAGAGTGGAACAGTAAAGTTTCAGTTGGATATATGGACCAAAATGTTGAGCTTAAAGATGAGGACACTGTTAGAGAATATTTGAGGACAGCTTTTTCTACACTATTTATTGTAGAGAAAAAATTAAATAAGCTCTATGAAGATATGTGTTCCATGAACGCAGGTGATATGGAAAAGGCCCTTAGAAGAATGAGCTTTTTTCAGGAAACCTTAGAGAAAGAAGGATTCTATTCTATAGAGTCACGAATAGAGGGCATAGCTTCAGGCTTAGGATTCAAAGAATTATTAGAGAGAAAAACATCAGAACTTAGCGGAGGACAAAGAAGCAAAATCCTTTTAGGAAAGCTTTTGTTAGAGAAACCTGATATTTTGCTTTTAGATGAGCCAACAAATCATTTGGATGAGGAAAATATAGAATGGCTCAAGGAGTATTTATCAAACTATGATAATGCTTTTATAGTAATCTCCCATGACAATATATTCTTGAATAGCATTATAAATGTGGTTTACCATTTGGAGAATAAAAGTCTTACCAGATATGTTGGAAACTATGATAAATTTCTAAAGCTATATGAAGAGAGAAAGATTCAGCTTAAAATCGATTATGCCAGACAGCAAAAGGAGATAGAAAAGCTTGAAGACTACATTAGACGAAATAAAGCAAGAGCGTCGACTACAGCTATGGCTGCATCTAGAGAGAAGAAGCTGAATAAAATTGAAAGAATAGAAATCACCAAAAGCAAGCCAAAACCACATTTCAGTTTTAAGGAAGCAAAACCTTCTGGAAGCGTGATATTTGAAACAAAGAATCTAGTTATAGGATATGATAAACCATTAACATGTCCTTTAAATTTAAAGATGAGAAAGGGACAGAAAATCGCTCTTATAGGGGCGAATGGTATAGGAAAAACTACACTTTTGAAAAGTCTTATGGGCATATTAAAGCCTATAAGTGGAGATGTAACTTTGGGAGTGCTTCAGGAAATTGGATATTATGAGCAGGAAGTAAAACTTGATATGAGTGATAGATATGTAATAGATGAATTATGGGATGAGTTTCCAAAGGATAATCAAACTCAAATAAGAACAAAGCTTGCTAGATGTGGCCTGACTCGAGAACATATTTTAAGCACCATGGAAACTTTAAGTGGAGGAGAACAGGCAAAGGTAAGATTATGCAAGCTTATAAATAAAGAAACTAATATACTCATATTAGATGAACCCACCAATCATCTAGATATTGATGCGAAAGAAGAACTGAAAAGAGCTCTTATAGAATATTCGGGAAGCATAGTTTTAGTATGCCATGAACCTGAATTTTATAAGGATGTAGCTACAGATGTGTGGAATTGCGAAGAATGGAGTATATAAGTTTATAAGTCATTATCAGATAAAAGTGCTTATGGTGTCTTTAAGTAAAGGCACCATATTTTTTTTGTGAATTCTTTAAAAGTTTGACAATTGTGAAAAGAGAGTATAATATTAAATCATAAGTAGTAAGTAGTAAGTAAAAGTAATAAATTTACAAAAGGAGATATGTGTATGAAAGATTTAAAACTATCACAATGCTTTTCTCTTATAGCTTTAAATGCACAAGATGCTAAGACTATGACTGTGTCAAAAAAGGTATCGCTAAATTGCATGGCAGCAGCGGTTATTTTAGAAGCTTATTTAGAGGGATACTTAAAAGAAAGTCAAGGACAATTAATATTGGATAAAAGTATATTTAATAATCCAAATACAATGCTATATACGGAAACCGTTTTTAAATCAATCTTAAAAAGGGAAGAGGATGAAGGTAATTTTTCATGGTGGCTTACTAAAGCAGGAAATTTATCGCAAAAAGATTTAGAGAATTTAGAGAAGACTATGGTAGATTCTTTAGAGGGGGAGGAGCTTATTGAGGAGATACCAAATCTTTTAGGATGTGATTTGTATTATGACAGTATGGATGTAGATATGAAGGAATACAGAACTAAAAGTGAAGTTTATACTAGAATTATTGAAAGCATACGCGCGGAGATTTTAGAGGAAGGACCAGTAAGCGATGAAACTATTTTTATGCTTTGGCTTTTACGTGAGAGTGCATGTTTTCAAGAGGTTTTCTCTAACAAAGAATTAGAAGAGATTGTGGTGAAGATGAATGAGCTGTCTGAAAAAGTGTATTTGGCAAAAATACTTTTTAAAATAAATATATATCATGGCTTGGAAATAGCGATAAAGAAATTTTTGAGAGCAAAGAAGAATGCAATGAAGACACCAACTGGAATAGGGTTAAACTTTGTATTTCCTTGGCTTGAACGTTCACAATCTGTTTTTATAGATACAGAAGAGTGGTTTTCGAATCCTAAGCAGAGATTAGAGGCAGTTACGTCACGTCTAGCTAAAGGGGGGCACAGGTATGAAGTAATGAGAGGGGAAAAGATAGTTCTCATTAAAATTGATAATATACTTTATGAAGCTATTCCTACGTCCACAGGAGGAAGAACGACTATTCATGGAGTACGACTTAGAAGATATCCTAATTAGAGGAGTTGTATTAAAAGATGTCAAGACAAAGATCTATGGAAAAAATTCTTGATTCAGAATATGTGTCCATTGGTGAGTTGGTAAGACTTACGAATTCAAGATATAGCACTTTAAAATTTTATACTGAAGAAGGTATGCTACCTTTTGATCAAGAGGAAGAAAATTTGACTAGGCGATTTCCAAGAGAAAGAGCGATGGAGAGAATTGAAGAGATAAAAATTTTGAAAAGGCAGGGACATAGGATTGATGAAATAAAGAAAATCCTAATGGATAAAGATAATATTTGAATTCTATAATAAGTAATATAATGATTGACTGGTCAGTATAAAAATTCACAAAAAATACATAAATTTGACTTTAAATTAAGATTAAAACCTGTTAACATATGGTGTGTTCAAGTCGTTAGTATTAATTTAGGATGTGGCAAAAGTGAAAAATGTTCTTAAAATTTTTAAAAGAGATGTGGTAAGCACAGCTAAAAACCCAATAGCCCTAATTGTTATACTTGCAATATGTATTATTCCAGCACTCTATGCTTGGATAAACATAAAAGCTTGTTGGGACCCTTATAGCAATACAAGTACAATACCAGTAGCTATAGTAAATGAGGATAAGGGCACAAAATTTTTAGGAAATGAGATGAACGTTGGTAAAGAAGTTATTAATAACTTAGAAGAGAACAAAAGCATAGGATGGGATTTTGTAAGTTTAAAAAAAGGAGATATGGGACTTGTAGATGGAACTTATTATGCAATGATCGTAATTCCTGAAGATTTTTCGGATAAGATTACAAGTTTAACTTCAAATAGCCCTAAAAAACCTCAGATAATTTATAAGGTAAACTCCAAAGCAACACCTGTAGTTGGAAAAATAACTGAAGTTGCACAGGAAAAAATAGTTGGAGAAATCACAACCAACTTTATCTCTACTGTAAATAAGACAGTTTTTGAAAAAGTTAATATAGTTGGAGAAGATTTAGAGTCAAAAAGAAACGAATTGGTGGAGCTTAGAAAAGGGATTATTTATGCAAATAAACATCTAGCTGAAATAGAAGATGCTTTAGATAATGGAAGCTTAGAAGCAGAGGCGCTAAATAGTTATTTGGTAGAATTAAAGACAAGCATACCTCAAATGACAGATGGAATTCAAAGCCTTGAAAATAGCACTACTAATGCTGCTAATCTAGGTGAAACGGTACAGCAAACTTTAAATCAATCCTTTAATAACATAAGAATAATTCTTAATGATTTAAAGGCAGAGTCCATGGAAGATCATTCATTAGTAGAAAGCATTAATGAAAGTAGCAGTGAGGAAATTGAATCGGATATTACAACTAGTATTATAAAAATAGAAAGTAGATTAAATGCCTCCATAACGAATATTGATTCGATAGTCAAATATTTAGAGACTGTGAATAAAACAGCCAATAATGAAGAAATAGCAAAGCTTATTTTATCATTAAGAAATTTAGAAGAGACTTTAAATAAGGAAAAGGATAATTTATCAAAACTAGAAAAGTACCTTCTAGAAACAAATAAGATTAATAGTGAAGTGGTAGCCTTATTAAATGATTTAACAAATAAGTCTGTCCAAGAAAGTGCAGATATTTTATTAGCGTATGATAATAATGCAAGACCTCAACTTAATAGTATTTCCAAGGAGCTAATAAGTTCCACTAAGGATGCCGCTGAAATATTAAAAACATCAGAGGGATTGTCTATTCAGATTAATAACATGCTTTCCCTTGGAATAGAAGGATCAAATTTGGCAGGAACTATAACAAAGGATTTAAGCAATAAATTGAAGGATTTTAAAGGTATAATCTCAGTACTTGGTTCAGCCTTAGAGAAAACAAATGAAGATGATTTAATTGCAATAATAAGCATTCTTCAAAGTGATCCGAATCTTATGGGAAACTATATTTCAAGTCCTATAAACCTAAAGGAAGAACCTGTCTATGGAATACCTAACTATGGATCTGCCATGGCACCTGTTTATTCAGTTTTAGCCCTTTGGGTAGGAGCACTTATGTTAATATCAGTGCTTAAAGTGAATCCAGTTATTATTCCAGAAAGAGATCATTATACTCCAAGGCAGAAGTATTTTGGTAAACTTCTATATTTTGCAGCATTAGGAATGCTACAAGGGTTAATAGTTTCTATTGGAGATATTTTTCTATTACATGTATATACCGTTAATTCATTTTTATTGGTCATGATATCAGTAATAATTGGACTTGCATTTTCAACTATTGTTTATACTTTAATGAGTGTATTTGGAAATTTGGGAAAGGTTGCTGCAATAATATTAATGGTAGTGCAACTTGCAGGCTCTGGAGGAACCTATCCTATCCAAGTAGATCCCTTAATTTTTAGAATATTTCAACCCTTTTTCCCTTTCACTTATGCGATAGGAGGATATAGAGAGGCCATTGCCGGTCCTCTTTCATCTAAAGTAGCACTAGATATTATAGTGCTATTAAGCTATGTAGTTATATTTATTCTAATAGGGTTCTTTTTAAAGAAGCCGTTATATGAAAAAATTAAACATTTTGAGAAAAGCTTTGAGGAATCAGGTGTAGGGGAATAGGAGGCATACTATGAAAAAGGTTTGGTATATTTATAAAAAAGATTTTAAAAGGATTGTAGAAAATAAAGTGGCTTTAGTGACTGTGCTTATACTTTGCACCATACCGTCTCTTTATGCATGGATAAATATTAAGGCATGCTGGGACCCCTATAGCAATACTGGAAATTTACCAGTTGCAATTGTCAATGATGACAGAGGTACATCCCTTGAAGGAAAAGATATAAATGTTGGAGCACAGATTATTGAAGAATTAAAAAAAGACAATTCAATTAGCTGGCAGTTTGTAGACCAATGGCAGGGGAATTATGGGGTAAATGAAGGGAAATACTATGCATTAATAGAGATTCCAAGCGATTTTTCAAGCTCATTAGCTACATTAGTTACATTAAATCCTAAAAAACCAGAGATAATTTACAGAGCAAATGAAAAGGCAAATGCCATTGCAACAAAAATTACAGCAGTTGTAAAAGATAAGCTTACAAAGGAAATCACAACAAACTTTGTGGAAACAGTTAATAAAGAAGCGTTCACCTTTTTAAATTCCCTTGGAGGAGAGCTTCAAACCAATAAAGGTGAAATATTTCAAATTCGAGATGCTTTGGGTTATACCAGCGAAAATATTGATAAAACTATAAAATTGATAAATGATGCTGGTGATGATGCAATTTCTCTTGAAAATTATTTATATACAGTAAAAAATAATTTGCCTGTACTTTCAAATCAAATTGAAAGTCTACAAAGTGCAACAGCTAGCGGAAAAGAGTTAATTGGTATTACTCAAAGTGCATTAAATTCTCTACTAACTAATTGCAAAAATAATGTGATGGAAATTCAAATGATAAATTCAAAAAACCAGATGCTTATAGCAGAACTAAAGAATATTAATAATTCTAGTAGTAGAAATCAATTAAAAGAGAAAGCATCTGAGTATGGAAGCAATCTAAACAAAATGGACAAGCTAAAAGACAGTGCAATGGCCTATTCTAGTGTTATTGACTCTCTTAAAAGTGGCAAGGACATATCTAAGATAGTAAACAAGCTAGATAAGAATAATGAGTTAGTTAAGGCACAGAGAAATATATTAAATTCAATATCTAAAAGTATTGATAGTGGGGTACCTTCAAAAGATATAAATGGACTTCTCGATTCTTTATCACAATTATCAAATGAAGTCACTGCTAATCTAATACAGCTTTCAAACAGTTTTTATTCAGAAGGGGTTTTGGCTATAAATAATACATCAAATAAGCTGATGGACAAATCAACCCTAGCAAACAATATTTTAGAGGGAACTAAGATAATTATTCCTCAATTAAATGCACTAGCAAGCTTTGGTATAGCGTCAACAGAGGTGGCAAGTAAGCAAGCTGGAGACACTGCCACTAAGCTAGGAAACTTTCAAACATCACTAAATGAATTAAATGATAAAACTAAGGGAGTAAATGAAAATACTATAAATAATCTAATATCAATCATGGGTGAAAATCCAGAAATCATCTCAAACTTTATAGCTTCACCAATAGAGGTCAAGGAGGAGGAAGTATATAAGGGAGGTGTATTTGGTGTTGGAATTACACCTTTTTACACTGTTTTGGCAATTTGGGTAGGAGCTCTATTAGCAAGCACCATACTTTCAACGGAATTTAAGGGATTAAAAAATATAGAAGGAGCAACTCTTATCCATGAACATTTTGGTAAGATGCTAATATTTCTAACAATATCACTGATACAAGGGATAGTAATAAGCATCGGAGATGTATTTATACTTGGGGTAGTACCAGAAAGTTTTGGACTATTTATGACTATGACAGTTTTGACCTCTATTGTGTTTACGGTTATAATATTCACTCTTGACTCCGTCCTAGGAAATGTGGGAAAAGCCATTGCGGTAATTATTATGGTTATTCAAATAGCAGGGGCAGGAGGATTATATCCAATACAAACAAATCCTAAGTTTTTTCAGATTGTAAATCCATATCTGCCATTTACCTATTCTATTTTAGGTTTTAGAGAAGCAATAGCAGGACCACTGCTGCATAATACAGTCATGGATATTCTACGATTACTTTTATTAGGATTTGCCTTCTTTTTGTTGGTGCTATTTAAGAAACCATTTCATAAATTATTACACTTTTTTCATGGTGAATTTAAAAAGGCAGGATTATAAGGGCTAAGGAATAAAATTCCATAGTATAATATTTAAAGTTTATTATGATATAATAAATCTAGAGATAAAAACACAGTTTCTGTTGGTAGTCAGAACCTATATTTATAAAATAATATATCAGTAACCTGCCCTCCTGGGGTTGTCCGTTCTCTATAGAACTAAAATTAACAGGAGGAGATGTTTATGGATACATCTATTAAACTAACCATATTTTTTGAAGAACCATTTTGGGTTGGTGTGTTTGAAGAGCATGAAGGAAAGAGTTACGGTGTAAGCAAAGTAACTTTTGGAGCTGAGCCTAAAGATGAGAATATCACAGGATTGTGCAAAACCCTGTGATATTTTTCTTTTTAATTCAGAACACGTTGACAATATCGAATAACGATATTAATATGAAAGTATAATATCGTTATTCGATATTGAAAGGATGATAACAAATGCCAAGAGAGCAATTTCAAAACTTAACAGAGCCTATGTACTACATTTTGATGTCTTTGATGAAGGAAAGATGCGGAGTAGATATTATGGAGGCTGTTCTTGAGATTTCTAGAGGACGTGTGAAGGTTGGACCGGGAACTTTGTACACATTGCTTGGAAAATTTCAAAAGGAAAACATGATAATGGAGACAGAGGTTGTAGGAAGAAAGAGAAGTTATATAATCACCGATTATGGAAAAGAAATTTTAAGAGATGAATATAGAAGACTTAACACCATGGTTGAAGATGGAAATATGTTTATGATGGAGGGTTATGATGATTTGGGATAAGGATAAAAAGACTACGAATTTTATGTACCAGCCCTATGAGTGCACGGCGGTGGAAGAGTATCTAGAGAACATGGCTGAAAAGGGTTGGCTTTTGGAAAGGATAAGCGGATATTTCTTTACCTTCAAAAAGATAGAGCCAAAGAAACTAAAATATTCGGTAGATACATTTTCTAAAATATCAGTCTTAGATGCAGATGATTCAGATATAGCCATAGATTATAGAGAATACTGCAGAGCAGCAGGGTGGAAGTATATATGTCAGGTAGGGAAGATTCAAGTGTTCTACAGTTCGGATGCAGAAAATGTTGTACCTATCCAAACTGATGATGAAGAGAGGTTCAGGTCTATATTTAAATCCTCATTATATAATGTGTTTACGAATCTTCTTGTAGCAGTATTATTTGGATTTAATCTGTATCTGCAGTTTTTTCAAGGAACTTTAGAATATCAGCTCACTTCAAATTTAAGTTTATTTAGCGGAGTGATGATACTGTCAGTTATAGCTATGAATTTAACGTCAGTAGTCAGCTTTTTTCTATGGGTTATAAGGAGTAAAGTGAGGGAAAGGAATGGTGAATTCATCCCATATAACAATTATAAGCAGCTTAAGAGGAAAAATTGTTCGAATAAAATATATATTGGAATAGCTATAATTATATTGATGTTTGTTGCAGCAAGTACAAATGATATATTAAGCATTATTTCAGTTATGGCTAGTATTGGTTTAACATCAATCTTTGGTGTAGTTTTCATAAAGAAATTTATAAATAGAAAGAAATATTCAAAAGCTGCTAAGTTTGCAATATCCGCTATAGGAATTTTGATAACCATAATTGTTACTATAAATATAACCATGTTTGGACTTATGATGACAGATAATAGTGATGAAGAAAGTGCAGACTTACCACAAAAAGCAACTTTTACATTATCAGATTTAGGATATAAAGATGGAAATCCAGAAGAGGTATATGAGAGGTTTAATAAGAGTATATTGGCGGAAAGACTGTATTATTCAAGTGGGACAGCAGATAAGCACCTTAGCTACGATATGCTAAAGAGTAATTATCCGTGGATTATAAAGATTCAAAAAAACAGGATTATAAAGACCATGAAGGGTTACGGCTATGACATTGAAGTAGTTTCGTATAAATTTAATCTACCAAAGGATATAGAGGTTGAATTAATAGATGAAGGCAGGATACTTCTTTTATCATCACCTAATATGATTATGAAGATTTTTAATGAATTTGAAGATATGAGCCAATACGATTTTGTGAGAACTATCTATGAAGAGTGCTTTTAAGAAATAGTTTCAAACTATAATTGGACAAGACTTTGCTAGAATGTTAAAGATTAACTGAAGACGACCGTAGAGAACAGCTCTATGTAATATATAGAAATCTTATATATTGGAGGGCTAATATGAAAAAGGACAAATCTAAAAAGGTAACATTTTTCATTTATTCACCTTATGAATGTACAGCTGTTGAGGAATATCTAGAGATGATGGCAGAAAAGGGATGGCTTCTTGAGAGCATATATGAGTATTTTTTTAAATTTAAAAGGATTGAACCTAAGAAATTAAAATATTCAGTTGAAGCCAGCAGAAGGCTGTCCATTTACGATGAAGAAGACACGGAAAAATCTAGAGAGTATAGAGAATACTGCATTGCTGCAGGATGGAATTATGTATGCCAAGAAAATAAACTTCTTATATTCTATACAGAGGATGAGAATAAAGTGATTCCCATTGAGACTGATGATGAGGAAAAGTTTAAGAATATTTTCAATGCATCAATACCTCGGATACTGATGAAAATTTCTATTCTTATACTCTTTGCAATGCAGCTTTATTTTGAGTTTATTGGAAATAGAATTAAATATGCCATAGCTTTTAATTCCTCCTTGCTTGTTGGAATACTATACTTGATATTTATAGCAATACTTTTGACGGAAATAATGAGTTTTTTCATATGGGCAGTGAGAAGTAAAATCGGTGAAAGAAGACACAAGTTTACACCATATAACGATTATAAGAGGATAAAGAGGAAAAATAAATTAAAGAAAGGCTATATTTTAGTCTTTATTATATTGGCATTGTTCATAACAAGGTCGCCTATAGATGACAACAATCCATCACAGCTTTCTAATATAAAACTTACTGCAGAAGACTTTAATCTTAATGATGCTATGAAAGATAAAGAGCGTGAAAGATTTCATAGTAGTATACTTGCAAAATATATGAGGTATTCAAGCTTTTATGATGATGAGTATCGTTTTGATTATGAAATTCTTCAAAGCGAACATTCTTGGATCATAGATTTTTATAAAAAAAGAGCTTTAAGTGGATTGAAAGAAAATAATAATGTAGAGGCAATTTCAGATAGATTTAACTTTCCAAATGGGGTGGAGGTCTACTCTATAACTAGAGATAAGCTGGAGAATATTTTTATCCTTTCATCTAGAGATAGATTTATAGAAATTCATAAGGATATTAAAGATATCAGTGATGAGGAATTCATAAAAATAGTGTATGAAAAATGTTTTAAGGAAATTTAATAAAAAGCAATTCATTAAAGAGGCAGTGATTCTAGATTCTCATCTAGGCGCTGCTTTTTCAATGTGCAAATTAAGAGTTTCTTAGGAATAGCATAAAGCTATATGGTTTTATAATGGAATTTATAATAGAAAGTTTTTGTTAAGGTGATGAAGATATGGTAAAGAGAAGAATAATTGAACTAGCAGCAGTTGTAATTTCGGCAGTGTATATAATAGGGTGCAGCTATATATTGGATATACAGAGGACGGCTTAGGATATGCAATAGTTGCAGGGGATAGGGCTATGAACTTTGAAAGTATTCATATATACACCAGCAGTGACAATGGTGACTATTGGGAGTATAAGGGGACACTAAATGGTGGCGGAACCAGCTTTGAAACAGGGATTTCATTTGCAAATAAGAAAATAGGCTTTATAACAACCAAAGCAAATAAAGATGATGTATACATGACCAAGGATGGGGGGACATCTTGGACTTTAGTGGAGCTTCCTATACCAGAGAAGCTAAAAGTTCATCTAGAAATATTTTTAGATTACGGTAAAGAGCATGTAATTTTAAAATATAAATTAAATTGAAGAAGAGGTAGAGTGATGAATCCAATTAAGTCAAGAAAGCAGTATAAATCCATATCTTATGGTAAAGGAGCAAAGAGAATTTATTTCTGTGATATTTTCGGATTTACTTAATGAAGAGGTAAAAAAACAAATAGATAGAGATGGAATTAGAATATACTCCTATGATATCATTTAAGTATAATAATATATTTTAAGGAGATATCTATGGGGAGAAATATTAGAGTAAAACCAAGTAAAGGACAATCATTAGCTGGATTTTTTGGAGGACTTTTATTTGTAGGCATAGGGTTATTTGTTGCTATACCCACCTTTGGAGTCTTTGGAATCATATGGACATTATTTGCCGTTATAATAACAGTGACTAATGGAGTAAATGCCTTTGGAGAAAAGGGAATAGCATCTCAAGAGATAGAAATAAGCGACACTACATCAAATTTTCAAGAGAGCAGAGAGCTTGATTTTGAAGAAAAGCTAAGAAAGCTAAAAGCTCTAAAAGATGATGGAATAATAACAGAAGATGAGTACGAAGCTAAAAAAGATGAGATATTAAACGAGAGATGGTAATCTGTTTTAAAGAGACAAAACACATTAAGTAAAAGCCTTTCTGATGAATGTAAATCATCAGAAAGGCTTTTATTAGTTACCAGTTATTATTACACAGTTAATCTCTATTCTCTGAGCAATTCATCACTTTTTACTAAGCAATTCTTAACTAATCTAATAGCAGAAGCAACGTTTCTTTGAAGTTAAAAAGTCAGCAAATTTTCTCTCGTATTCCGTTAATGTATAGTTTTCTCTGAAGGCTATGTAATAGTCAAAGGGAACTTTAAAATCTTCAATATTGATCTTTTTTAAATTTCCCGTTTTCAGTTCTTGACTAACCACTGATTCTGGAAGGAAGGCATAGCCTCGCCCTGATGATACTGATGATTTTATTGATTCTACAGAATTTAGCGAAATAAGTACATTTAAATTATTGAATGTTAAGAGCTTCTCTTTTAGAGCATTTTCTAATAAGGTTAAGATTCCTGATCCTTGTTCTCTAAGGATAAGAGGAAGACTTAGGACTTCATCTAAAGTTATATTAGTTTTCTCTGCATTTCTTCCGCTGACTAAGATTAAATTGTCATGCATTATAGGAGCAGCAACTATATTTTCAGGAATATCTACGCCTGTCACTATACCGATATTGGCATCATGATTTAGTAGTTTTTTTAACACGTTTTGGGAATTATAAATCTCCATTGATATATCTATATTAAAATGAATTTCTTTAAAGGTATAAATGCTACAAGGCAGTATATGTTCACCTAGACTTTTACAAGAGCATATTACTAGGCTTGATTTTTTTGTTTTTAAATTATTTAAATCTCTTTCTAGATTGTCGGCTAAAGATATCATAGTGCCTGCGTATTCGTATACAACGGCTCCTTCATCTGTGAGCTCAACACCTTTGTTACTTCTATTAAGAAGTTTTGAACCTATTTCATTTTCAAGGCTTTGAAGCTGCATGCTGAGTCCAGGTTGAGTTAGATGAAGCTCTTTGGCTGCTTTTGAAATACTATTAAATTTTACTGTAGTATAGAAAGAACGTAAGTATGTAATATTCATATTCATCACTTCCAATATATATTGATGAGTTTATTTTACATTAGTATGGTAGAGATTGTAAAGTTATTTGAAAATTTTTAACACTATAAGAAAGAGTTATCATAGATAAGGATTTGTTATTATGCAGGAGTTTTATTCTATGATATGATTTAATAGTAGGATAAATTTTTAACAATATTGAAAACTTTGGAAGTAGTTTAAATATAGATTGAAAGGTTGGTATGAAATGGGAAAGAAGATAGTAATCGTTGGAGGAGTTGCTGGAGGAGCATCTACAGCAGCACGTCTTAGAAGATTAGATGAGAGCAATGAAATCGTAATGTTTGAGAGGGGACCTCACGTTTCATTTTCAAATTGTTGTTTACCTTATCACTTAAGTGGAAAGGTTGAGGATCATGAGGATTTAGTTCTTATGAAGCCAGAAACTTTCTTCAAACAGTATAGAATTGATGCAAGAGTATTTAGCGAAGTTACTTACATAGATAGAGAAAATAAAGAAGTTACAGTTAAAAATGTAGTTACAGGAAAAGAGCATAAAGAAAGCTATGATAAGCTAGTTTTATCACCAGGAGCAAAGGCTATAGTTCCACCTATAAAGGGACTTTCCGATGTCAACCTATTTACAGTTAGAAATGTTGTGGATATAGCGAGACTTAATGTATTCATAAAGGATAATGAGGCAAAGAATATAACAGTAATCGGTGGAGGCTTCATAGGAGTTGAAGTAGCTGAGAATCTAAAGGAAGCAGGATATAATGTTACTTTAGTTGAGGCAATGGACCAAATAATGAGACCTTTCGATTATGACATGGTTCAAGTACTTCATAAAGCACTTTATGATAATGGAGTTAACCTTATTGTTGGGGACAAAGTTGATTCCTTTGAAAAGAACCTTGTAGTTTTAGGATCTGGAAAGAAGATTGCATCAGATGCAGTTGTTATGGCAATAGGCGTTGCTCCAGAAACTGACCTTGCGAAAAAGGCAGGATTAGAGATTGGTGAAACTGGTGCTATAAAGGTAGATACAAACTATTTAACTAATGATAAAGACATATATGCAGTTGGAGATGCTATAGAAGTATTCCATGCATTAACAAATAGTATGACAAAACTTGCACTTGCTGGTCCAGCTCAAAAAGAAGCTAGAGCAGTTGCAAACCATATCCATGGAATACCAAGCAGAAATACAGGCTTCATTGGATCATCATGTATTCAGGTTTTTGATTACAATGGAGCATCAACAGGACTTACAGAGGGTCTTATAAAAGCTCAAAACTTAAATATAAATTACGATGTAGTAAGAGTTATACCTCAAGACAAAGTTGGTCTAATGCCAGACAGTGAGCCACTTCACTTCAAGCTTATATTTGAAGTTCCAACAGGAAGAGTTTTAGGAGCTCAAGCTGTAGGACGTGGAAATGTAGACAAGAGAGTTGATGTTATAGCTACATTAATAAAATTCGGTGGAACAGTTTATGATTTAGCAGATTTAGAGCTTTGTTATGCACCACCATTTGGAACAGCAAAAGATGTTGTAAATATGGCTGCACTTGTTGCTACAAACATATTAAGTGGAAGCTTCAAGCAAATCTACGTACATCAAGTTAGGGATTTGGTAGAAAGCGGAGCCTTCATAATAGATGTTAGAGAAGCTGATGAGTATGAATTAAGCCATATAGTTGGAGCAAAGAACATACCTCTAAGTGAAATAAGAGATAGATTAAGTGAAATACCAAAAGATAGACCAGTATATCTTCACTGCAGAAGCGCTCAAAGAAGCTACAATGCATGTGTTGCATTAGGACACTTAGGCTTTGACAACATATACAACGTTTCAGGTGGATTCATGGGAATAAGCTTCTATGAATATTACAATGACATGGTTACAGGAAGAGAAAAGATAGTTACAGACTACAATTTCGATTAATCAAATTTAATTTATATAAAAAATAAATATAAAAGGGAGATGGAATCATGAAAAAGAATCAAGTATTTATAGGTTTTGGTCTTTTAGCCGCAATGATATTTTTAACTTATTCAAAGTACCAAACAAACAGCAAATTAGCATTATTCTTACTTACAGGACTTATGCTGGGTTATGTTCTTCAAAGGTCTAGATTTGGATTTGCAGGAGGAATAAGAAAGATAGCAATGACTGGAGATGGAACTCTATCAAAGGCATTATTATTCTTATTTGCAATCACTGTTATAGGAGCAGCAGGAATTCACTATGGAGCTGCTCAAGGTGGAGCAGAAGCTGCATTCAGAGCTGCTAAAGGCGCTGCAACTATACCTGGTACAGGAAGTGTAGCAGATATAAACTTAGCTTTAGTAGTAGGTGGATTACTATTTGGTATAGGTATGATACTTGGAGGGGGATGTGCTTCTGGTACATTAACTGACGTAGGAGAAGGTTCAGGAAGAGGTTTCATAGCTTTAATATTCTTCTGCTTAGGAGGAATGCTTGGAACATGGCAACTTCCATCATTAAAGAATACTGTATTATTCCAAGGTGGAACAAAGGTTTACCTTCCAGATACTTTTGGATATGTAGGAGCAGTACTTGTATCACTAGCAATGTTATTCCTTTTATATGCTATAGTTAGAGCATATGAGAGCAAGAGAAGAAAAGCTGGTACATATGAAGCTATAAAGTTTGAAAAGTGGGAAGAGAAGATAGAAGAAGGAAAAGAATTCAAGCTATTCAGCTGGGAAACTTACCACAAACTATTTGTTGAAAGATGGTCTTTATTCACTGGAGCAGTACTTATTGGAGTATTATTCATATTCATAATCAACACTACAAAATCAAGCTGGGGAGCATCTGGTCCTTACACTCACTGGGGAGTATGGTTCTTCAACAAACTTGGAGTTAACTTCAGTTCTATGCCTGCTTTCGCTGGAAGTGCAAAGGTTGTTAATGCTGGAATATTAACTGATCCTGTTTCTTTAAGAAACATAGGAATGATAGCTGGAGCTGCTATATGTATGTTATTAGCTGGAAGATGGAAACTAAACTTAAACTTCAAAGCTAAAGATGTAGCATTCTATGCTTTAGGTGGATTGCTTATGGGATATGGTGCAAAGCTTGCAGGAGGATGTAACGTTGGAGCATTATTCTCAGGAATTGCAAACATGTCATTATCAGGATGGATATTCATGGCTGCACTTATCGCAGGTGGAATGTTAGGAGTAAAATTAGTAAAGAAATTTAACATACCTGCTTAATATTGTGGTATAACTAAAAAAGAAACTTAAGCCTGTTTATTATATAGACAGGCTTTCTTATATGAAAGAGGAGGTGTATATATGAAGAAATACTTAGGGCGTTTAGATTTGTTTTCAATAGTAGTTGGTGCAATCATAGGATGGGGTTCCTTCATGCTTCCTGGAACGAAATTTTTAAAGGAAGGTGGAGTCATCAATACGGCACTAGGACTTATCTTTGGAGCTTTGTGTATTGTAATTATTGAAAGAAATTATGAAGTCATGATGAATAGTCAAAATGAAGAGGGCGGAGAATTTGCTTTTACCTATAATAATTTAGGAAAGAATCATGGCTTTATAGTTGGATGGTTTTTAACTTTAGCTTATTTCACAATGATTCCACTTAACGCAACTGCTTTTCCACTGGTTATAAAAAAATTAGTTGGAGGAGTTTTAGAGTTTGGCTACCTATATAATGTAGCAGGATATAATGTTTACTTTGGAGAAATACTTGTATCTACTTTAGTAATACTAGCTTTTGCTTATTTAAATATAAGGGGAGTAAAGGAAACTAGCAAGGTGCAAAACCTTATAATATTTGCCCTTATATCCATGGTAGCTCTTGTCTTTGCAGGGATGATTATAAAGGGAGATAAGGTAGCCTTTGCAGAGAACTATATAACAAACTATGAATTTAATATAAGTGGTATAGCTAAGGTATTTGCAATAACTCCATTTGCTTTTGTAGGTTTTGATGCCATACCTCAGCTCAGCAAGGAATTTAATTTTTCTGCTAAAAAGGCATCTATAGTTGCAGTTATTTCATTATTAATAGGTACTTCAATTTATATTATATTAAATATAATAACTGCATTAGCCTTTAGTCCTAGTGAAGCTTCAGCTCTAGAGTGGGCAACAGGAAGTGCTGTTCAAGGGACTTTAGGGAAGGCATTTTTCTTTATGCTTATAATAGCTTTAAGTGCAGCAGTGTGGAGTGGAATAAACGGATTTATGCTTTGCAGCTCAAAGCTTTTAGGTTCCATAGCAAGATATGATATGCTGCCAAAGAAAATGGGGAAATTAAATAAAAACGGTGTCTTTAAGAACTCTATATTATTTATAACAGTTATAAGTCTCATAGCACCTTGGTTTGGACGTGAGGTAATACTTTGGATTGTAGATATGTCTTCCTTAGGTGCAGCTATAGCATATTTTTATGTTTCATTTATAGCTTATAAAAAATGCAGTACAAAATCAGGAAAAGTATTTTCAATATTAGGAGTACTTGTAAGTATACTATTTGTTCTATTACTTCTCCTTCCAATGTCACCAGCAAGCCTTGGAAAAGAGTCCATGATAGCGCTTATAGTGTGGTGTATTGTTGGATTACTATTCTATCTTAAATTGAAAATGTAGACTTGAAAATTATATAAAGCAATACAAAAAGCCGAGGCAGTTATGTCTCGGCTTTTTGTTTCTGTAATTATGTGAAGAAAAGAAGTACTAATTACTACTATAAGAATAACCTTATGAATAAATACCCATACTAAAATAAAAGGTTACCATAAGAGGATAGAGGAGATAAGAAAGATGGAGTTTAAACTGGATTTATTTGAGACTATGGCGCTGGTTACTACCATGTATTATTTGGGGGCATATTTAAGAAAAAAGATAAGCTTTTTTTCAAAGTACTGCATACCAGCTCCAGTTATCGGAGGGCTTGTATTTGCCATAGTAATTTTAGTATTAAGACTTACAGGAGATACTGTAGTTGTTTTGGATACAACATTACAGAATATATTTATGACGGCATTTTTCACTAGTGTTGGCTTTACAGCTAGTCTTAGAGTATTAAGGAAAGGTGGTATTAAGGTTTTTATATTTTTAGGGTTAGCTACAATGCTTGTAATATTTCAAGATGTACTAGGAGCTATTATGGCAGGAGCTTTTGGATTAAGCCCGCTGCTTGGATTATGCACAGGTTCTATACCTATGGTTGGAGGGCATGGAACAGCAGGATCCTTCGGGCCGCTTTTAGAAAATATGGGAGTTAGTGGAGCTACAACTGTGGCTTTTGCATCAGCTACTTTCGGATTGATAGTGGGAAGTTTTCTAGGTGGTTTTGTAGCAAAAAATTTAATTGAAAGAAATAATATAAAGACACCTAAATCACCAGGAAATGATCACGAGATACCTTTGAGTGACTTTCATGAAGATAATACATTGGTTTTATGTCAAAAGAGACTTATGAACGGTGTTTCTTGGCTATTTATAGCTATGGGGATTGGAACTATAATCTCAGGATTTATAGAGGATTTAGGACTTACTTTTCCATCTTATATTGGCGCCATGCTTGCAGCAGCCATAATAAGAAATCTATGTGATGTTAGAAATATTCATCTTGAGGACCACGAAATTGAAGCTATAGGAAGCATAAGCCTTTCCTTCTTTTTAGCCATGGCTCTTATGGGATTAAAGCTGTGGGAATTGTTTGACTTAGCCCTTCCTATGATAGTTATGCTGTTAGCTCAAACTATACTTATGGGTGGCTTTGCATACTTTATCACATATAGAGTCATGGGGCGTGATTATGAGGCAGCGGTATTTGCATCAGCTAACTGTGGTTTTGGTATGGGAGCCACACCTAATGCAGTAGCAAACATGGATGCCCTTACTACAAAATTCGGACCGGCACCAACACCATATTTTGCAGTTCCTATAGTGGGGTGTCTATTCATAGATTTTGTAAATTCAACAGTAATAACCATATTTGTAAATATACTTAAATAAAAGATAAGAAATTTAATCTAAATTCGTGGTAATGATTTCATAGCATTAATACTTTTAAATTACAGAAGATAATATCATAAACTTTGAAAGGAGGCGCAAATCATGGACAAAAAAGATCATGGAAAAGAATTAAAAGGTAAAAAAACTGGCGGAGGCTGAGGCCATTGTGAAAGCCACGGTACTGGCAAAGATGATAAACCAAACAAGAAAAGTGCAACAAATAATCAGTGGTAACTTTAATTGGTATTCGGGAAAATTTTAACTAATTGGCTTATAGTTTTCAGGAAAACAAGAAGAATTTCATATAAAATAAGTGAAAAACTAATACTATATTCAATCACACAAAGTAAACTAAAATAGATTGACCATTGCCATGAGAGGGTAAGGTTAGCCTTACTCTTTCAATTCTAGTTTTATAAGGATAGGTGAGAAATTATGTCTAAGGCAAATACCTTTGAAACAGAGCAGCTCACTGACCCGGCTTACTATATATTATTATCATTATTAAAGCCTAAGCATGGATATGCCATAATGAGATATGTAGAGGAACTTACAGAAGGTCAGGTAATAATAGGGCCAGCTACACTTTACACATTACTGAAGAAAATGACCCAAGGTGGTTTTATAAATCATATAGGTGAAGAATCAGATAGAAAAAAGCAATATATAGTGACTCAAAAAGGGTTCTTATTAATAGAAAATGAGGTTATGAGAAGAGTCACTATGGCAAAACATGGCGTGAATGTGCTTAATGAAGAGGCACAGAATCATTATGAAGAATAGAAAAGTCTTAGCAACAGATTAATGTGCTAAGACTTTTTTGCTGAAGAAATTTAATATTTTGCTGTTATGTTGGTGGTTTCGTTAAATATCATTTTTGAACTTCTAACCCATCCTCTGGAGTTTATGTTAGTAGATACATCTAAAACTACCTCGTACCAAATTTCATCTAGAGCTTGAGCTTTTGACAATATACTGACACGAATAGGATTGTCCATCTTTGCAAGGATTGGTGAGTCTGGTAATGGACAAAGAAAAAGCTCTGTATTTTGAGAAAGAGCACCATAGTTAAAAGGCGGGTTTGAAAATTTTATACCTAAAGATTTATAGTTATTAAAGGAGCTTTTTGCCTTATCCTTTAATAAATCACTCTCTCTTTTTAATGTAAAAACGTACCTTCTTTGTTCGTTTAGTTTACCCATGAAATAATAGAATTCAACGCCTAAAGCAATAATAAGAAGTACAATAATATAGAACATGAAATCACTCCAAATAGATTTATATAATTTAGTTTATTTTAAATCCCTTGTTAATATGACTAAGATTATAAAGTTAAGGATAGTATTTATAGTAGAAAAATTTTTTTTAAATCTTTCTTAAATGTGATGAAGATTTTCAAAAATTGTATATAATGATTATAAGAAAAACAGGATATTCTAGAGTGAAGCAGAGATTTGTTTTTGAGAGGAGGAATTAGATGAGCAAATTAGGAATTGTATTTGCAGGAGGAGGAGGAAAAGGCTCTTACCAGATAGGCGTGTGGCGCGGGTTAAAGCTATTAGGACTTGAGGACAAGGTATCAGCTATATCAGGAACTTCTATAGGTGCATTAAATGGAGTTTTATTTCTACAAAAGGATTACGACATTGGGGAAGAGGTATGGCTCAATAGCTCCCAAGAAAAGATGCTTCCTATAGATGATAGAATCATAGCTAGGAATATGCTTTATCTAAAGATATCAGAACGAAAGAAGGACGAAGTTCTAAAGTGGGCAAGCACCTTGAGAGATGAAGGTGATGTGATTTCAAAACAAGGACTTATTGAAATAATAGATAAAGGTCTAAATTATGAAAAGATAAAAAGTTCCAATACACCTATGTATATATGTTGTACTGAGATGCCGGACATGAATGCTAAATACTTTAAGATAAATGATTATGATGAGAAAGAGATGAAAAATATACTCTGTGCTACAACAGCTCTTCCTATGGTTTTCGGAAGTGAGGAAATAGAGGAGCAGATATACATGGATGGAGGATTAGTAGACAATGTACCAATAAAGCCTGTTTATGATAGTGGTTGCGATATCATAATAGTCATTTATTTCAACAAAGAAGAAAGAGTCGATAGGACACTTTTCCCTAATGCAAAGATAATAGAGATTCTTCCATCAAAAAATATGGGAGGCTGGATAGTTGGAACTCTAGATTTCTCTAGACAGACTTCTTTAGAGAGAATTCTTGAAGGCTACAAGGATGTACTTAGGTTATTCAAGGGCATAGTAGATGATCCAACAAAAGACATTGTGGAGCTTCTAGATGAAAAGTATGATGATATAAATAAAAATTTAGAGGAAATGATGAAGGAAAGAGAATCTTTAGAAGATAGCATACGACGATTAAAGCAGATAAAGGTAATAGGTTCAAATCTTAGAACAATAACAAAGAAGAAAATGAAAGCAAAGAAAAAGATTTTATAAAAAAACAATCCCTACTGAGAAAAGAATTGACCTTTCAGTGGGGATATTTTATTAGCAATTAAGTTATTTTTTCCAATGTAAAAGGACATCCTTGTCCAGGGGATGTCCTTTTACGAAAATACACATACAATCATTTACAAAATTAAAATGTTAGATTAATTAAAAATTATAAGTGAAGCATCATTTCAACTTCAAGTTTTCCTTGATTTAATAATATATGAAATTCTTCGTGTAAGCAAATTTAGTATAGCTTGAATAATCGAAATATATTTAAATATCTTCTTTATTCTAATTATTTCTTTAAATATGATATACTTTATAAAAAATAAAGCAAATAGAGTATGCTAATTAAAAGACATGGTTATTCGTATAGTCTATTAAACAAATTTAACAAAAACTACCCTAATTATTGTTTAGTAATTCCAAAGCTTTACTCAAGACTTTTCCTATAGAGTCATGAATTGTAAGGGTTGCCTTAGCGTCAGCAGAGGTGCTGCTTTTATTTATAAGAACAAGATTTCGTCCTCTAAAATAGTTTATAAGTCCTGCTGCAGGATATACTACAAGAGAGGTTCCCCCTATAATTAAAGTATCAGCTTTTTCTATAGCTCTCACTGCACCATTTATAGTATCTTCATCTAGACATTCCTCATACAAAACCACATCAGGCTTAACACTGCCACCACACTTCCTGCATGTAGGAATTCCTTTAGAATTCATTATGAAATCAGCATCATAAAATTCATTACACTTAGTGCAATAATTTCTATGGACAGAACCATGAAGCTCAAACACATTTTTAGAGCCAGCCATCTGATGTAGGCCATCTATATTTTGTGTAACAATAGCTTTAAGTTTCCCCATGTTTTCAAGTTCTGCTAGAGTTAAATGACCAGCATTAGGTTTGGCTTCTGGATATATTAATTTATCTTTGTAAAATTCAAAAAACTCTTCAGGATATCTCATAAACATAGTATGTGAAACAAGCTGTTCAGGAGTAAGATTTATTTTAAGCTTTTCATTCCATAACCCATTTGAACTTCTAAAGTCTGGAATACCGCTTTCACAACTACATCCTGCACCTCCGAAGAAAACTATATTATTACTATCTTTAAGTATTTGAGTTAATTTTTTAAGTTCATTACCCATAAGAAATCATCTCCATAAATAATTGATATTTATATTATGGCACAAATGAGTTCAAAAATAAAACATTAATGTAGCTTTATTATGATTTAAAGAATGCTATATTATTGTTATGTTTTAGGCTATAATTAAATGAGAATCATCTTATAAATGGGTCGTTCTTTTTAATGAGCTATAATTATGGATGATATTTTAAAGAGAAAATTCAAGAAAGGATGAAGAATGATGTATGCTAAGAATATACACTATACAGAGGAAGATTTCGAAAGTATTCAAGCAAATTATAATGGTAAAGCTGAATATAGTAATGGATATATTGTGTTATCATCTAACACTTCAATTAAACATAACAAAATAATATCTATGTTGAATTTTAAATTAATGACCTTTCTAGATAAGAGTAAATGTGATGTTTATACAGAATCTATTGAAGTAATCTTTAAAAATAATGAAGAAGTATATAAATACAAGCCTGATGTTTTTGTAATGTGTGATGATAGTACTCGGCAAGGAGAAAGCTTTACTGTTGCTCCGAAGATAATCTTTGAAGTGATTTCAAAAAGTACTGCAACTCATGATTATATAACGAAACTAGATGTTTATCAGAGGTTTGGAGTCCTTGAGTATAATTTAGTGGAGCAAGAAGGATATATAGTGCAATATTCTTTAATAGATAATCAATATAAGATTACCAACGTTTTTAAAGACAAAGATAGTTATGTAAGTACTGCTTTTCCAGATATTACTATAGATTTGGAAGATATATTTAGAGATTAAGAACTATTTCATTACAATTGAATTTAATATAGATTTGTAACCTATGTAAAAAGAAATGTTTGTTTCTATATTACATAGGTTCTTATTTTTTATAATGAATAAAATTTAAGTATATTATATGAGAAAGAAAAAATAAGAATATGATAAGTGAATAATATTATTATAAATTAACAAGCTAATAAAGAAGGGAGTGAAATCATAATGACAAAAAAACTTAAAGTTATAGCAGTAAGCCTCATAATATTTATGTTTACAGGAGTTATAGCTGAAGCAAAGCCAAATGCCAATAGACCTATTGCAAGTACATATAAAGAAGGAATATATCATTTTAATGAGAGTGCAGGTAGAAAAGTATGTTTAAGATTAATTACACCAGACAAGAAGACTAATGTAATGATAATTGAAAATAAAGGAATGAATTTGAAATACTACCTAAGCTTTGGAGAAAATTGTACAAAAACAGATATGGTATTTGAATCTCCTGAAGATAAATATACAGTTGTTATAATTGGTGATGGAGAAATAGCATTTACATTTGAACAATAATTTAATAGAAATAAGATGAAGTAAAATAACAAATATATAATCTAATTGTAAGCCTTAACTATTGGCAATTACAATGACAGGAGAGAGCCAAACAACAAGATGTAATGTGATGTTTGGCTTAAATTTTAATTGATATTTTTTACACTATCCTTGCATATCAAACGAGGATTAAGACATATTGTTGAATTTCCCTTAAGATTATTTTGGACAAGATCAAACATGAGTTTACATGAGGCTGTTCCAAGCTCTGCAATATTTTGATCGATAGATGATACCTGGAGGAATACCATGAATTCATTCAAAAGATTGTCATAGCTGACTATAGACACATCTTCAGGGATTTTTTTGTCCATTTCGATAAGACGTTTTAAAAGACCCAAGGTCATCATATCGTTGGAGACAAATACTGCTGTAGTATTGTTTTCTAGAATAATATCCCCTGCAGCATATCCACTCTCAACATGATAATCACCCTCTATTATGTAGTCGCTATTAATAGGAAGACCATACTCATCCATAGCCTTTTTATAGCCTTCAAAACGAGAAATAGAATTCTTGGAATTTACAGCATTTATAATACAGGAAATTTTTCTATGACCATTTTCTATGAGATGTTTAGTAGCCATATAAGCACCTTGTATATTATCAAAATAAACCGCATTACATGTAAAATCATCAAAGACTCTATCTATCATAACGTAAGGTATGGTGAGGGAATTTAGCTTTGAGCATATCTCTTCCTGATGATTATAGGAAGTGTTTGAGATTGTAATAAATAGTCCATCGATTCCCCTACCAAGAAGCAAATCTATGAGCTTCATATCTTCTTTATAATCATCATTGGAATTTGCGATAATTAAAGCATATCCATGTTCCCTACAATAAGTTTCTATGGACTTTGTAAGTTTTGAGAAGAATATATTTTCTATATCGGGAATAATAAGTCCAAAGGTGGTTGTTTTTTTAGTTATCAAACTTCGTGCATTTATATTTGGAGTATAGTTATTTTCTGATGCAATCTTTTTAATGAGATTTTTTTTATCCTCAGAAACTCTACACTCCTTATTATTTAAAACTAGAGAAACGGTACTGATAGATACACCAGCTTCTTTAGCAATATCCTTTAGTTTCATCAAGATCACCTCTTAAAAGATTATATCATATTATCGACAAAACATTAACAATCAAAAAAGGTGATAAAACGTTTTTCTAATAGCTTGACAACGGTTTCCGACGATGATATTATAAATTCATAGAAAATGATAAAACGTTTTACCAACGGAGGGGATAAAGTGCATATTGTAAAGAATGGATTAACAACAGATCTTTATGATTCAATGAGGAGATATGCCGATATGAAGGTGTATGATAAAGAAGATATAGCACAAGCCTTAAAAAATACTTTATATAGTACTGTTGTGTATGATGATGAGATGCCTGTGGCTATAGGAAGAGTTATTGGGGATGGAAGAATCGTATTTTTCTTAAAAGATATCGTTGTTCATCCAGACTATAGAGGAAAACATGTTGGAAAATTAGTAGTTAATGATTTGCTAGATTATATAGAGGGTGCAGGCTGTGAGGAAGCTTATATAGGACTCATGGCCATGCCTAATACAGAAGCGTTTTATGAGAAATTTGGATTTATTGCAAGACCCAACCCTAAATTTGGAGCGGGCATGATTTGTTTAGATAGAAGGAAGTGAAGACCATATGAAAAAAGTTATAATTGCAGGAAGTCTTAATGTTGACCTTACCATAGGAGTAGACAAAATGCCTGCTCAAGGTGAGACAATACATGGACATGATTATTTTGTTAATGAAGGTGGTAAGGGCGGAAATCAAGCTATTGCAGCTGTAAAGTCAGCATCAGAAACCATATTTATAGGAAGCGTAGGAAATGATGCTTTTGGTAAACAAGTACTTGATTCATTAGAAAAGGCTAAGATAGACACCGGATGTATACAGATTCATGACAATGAATCCACAGGAACAGCAATGATAATTCGAGAGAATAATGATAATAGAATAATTCTAAATCCAGGTGCTAATTATGCCATGACATATGAATTTGCAAAAGAACAGCTAGATAAAGTTGCGTCAAAGGGAGATTTGTTTATAACTCAATTTGAAAATAATTTAGAAGCTACGTTTAAGCTTATAGAATATGCAAAGTCTTTAGGTATGCAGACAATATTAAATCCGGCACCAGCAAAGAAAATACCAGCTGAAGTTTTTAGATATATAGATACTTTAGTCATAAATCAAAGTGAATGTGAAGTAATATGCGGCATTTATCCAAACAATGAAGAGGAATGTATAAGGGCTGCAAAAGTACTAAGAAATATGGGAGCTTCAAATATCATAATAACTCTTGGAAAAGAGGGAAGCTTAACAATAACTGATGAAGGAAATATAAGAGTAAAGGCTCATAAGGTACAAGCTGTCGATTCAACTGCAGCAGGAGATTCTTTCATAGGAGCTATGGCGGCGAAATTATCAAAGGGAGCTTCGTTAAAGGAATCTCTTGAATATGCTACGAAGGTTTCTGCAGTTACAGTAACTAGAAAAGGAGCTCAGATATCAATACCAACAGAAGAAGAAGTAAATAAATTTTTTAATAACATATAGAGGAGTGAAAAGTTATGGAAAATAAAAGAAAAATAATAATTGATACGGACCCAGGAATTGATGATGCAATCGCAATAGCAATCGCACTTTTTTCAGAAAAACTTGATGTAAAGCTGATAACTACTGTAGCAGGAAATGTAAGTGTAGACTTAGTTACAGAAAACGCGTTAAAGCTTCTTACATTCTGGGGCAAGAATATACCAGTAGCAAAGGGAGCTAGAGAGCCATTAATGCAAGTATTTGAAGATGCAGCTAATGTTCATGGAGCAACTGGCATGGACGGATATGATTTTGGAGAGCCAAACAGAAGCAATCTATTAGAGGGACATGCTGTAAATGAAATGAGAAGAGTTTTACTAGAAAGCGATACAAAGATGACTATCGTGGCTATAGGACCTCTTACAAATATAGCTTTACTTTTAAAGATGTACCCAGAAGTTAAAGAAAAGATAGATGAAATAGTATTTATGGGTGGCTCCTTGACTAGAGGAAATAGAACTGTTATGGGAGAGTTTAACATAGCTACTGACCCAGAAGCAGCAAAAATAGTATTCTCAAGCGGACTTAAACTTGTTATGGCTGGATTAGATATGGGATTAAAGGCTCTAGTTTATCCAGAAGATAGCGCTGAGATTAAGACATACGGAAAGACTGGCGATATGATGTGTGCTCTTTTCTCTAAATATAGGGGTGGAAGCTTTAAAACAGGACTTAAAATGTATGACAGTTGTGCAATAGCATATCTATTATGTCCAGAAATGTATGAGCTTCAAGAAACATACCTTGATGTTGAAACTCAAAGTCCATTAACTTTAGGTTGTACAATAGTTGACTTAAAGGGATATATGAAGAGAGAAGCTAACGCAACAGTATGTACAGATATAGACCCTGAAAAGTTTAAGAAATGGTTTATGGAATCAATAAAAGCATGTGTCTAGTATTAAATTAAGATGAAATTTAAAATGGGTCTAAGTAATTATAGTCGGAAAAGTATTAATCCTAGCCCCTTTTAAAATAAAAAATGAGGAGATGAAATCTATGAATAATTATGTTATGTTTGCCACTGCTATAATAGCTGTTGCTATCGTAGTGTACATGTTAATCAAAAAAATGGACATAAAAATTACGTTATTTGCTATAGGACTTGTATTAATGTACATAGCAATGACTGTGGGAGATGGCCTTGGAATTAAGGATTTTGCATCTACAGGTTCTATGTGGCTTGACCCTCTTAAAGCTGCAACGGATATATTCAAACAAAACTTATCGGCAGCAGGATTTATAATACTTATACTAGGTGGATATTCTGCTTATATGAACAAAATTGAAGCTAACGATGTAACTGTAAGTGTTCTTACAAAATCTATAGCAAAAGTTAAATCACCATATGTATTAGTACCGATAGTATTTTTACTTGGAAACTTACTTTCACTAGTAGTACCAAGTGCATCAAATCTCGCAATCATATTATTAGCTACTTTATTCCCAGTTTTAAAGAAGGCTGGTATGAGTACATTAACAGCTGCAGCTGTTATTGCAACAACAGCAACTGTAATGCCTACTCCACTTGGAAGTGACAATGTTGCTATAGCAAATGAATTAGCAAAGCACGCAGCATTCTCAGGACTTACAGTAACTGACTATGTTATAAAATATCATGCAATGGTTTCAGTACCTACTATAGGATTCATGGCTCTTTTACACTACTTCTGGCAGAAGTTTATGGACAAGAAGGCTATAGCTTCAGGAGAAGAAGAGGTAATAGAAGTTCAAGAAGTTAAAAAGGTTGAAGGATCTTTCTTATTCAAATTAGTATACACATTACTTCCATTACTACCTATATTAATGCTTATATTAATATACTTCTCAGGATCCTCAGTGAAGCTTTCAGTAGAAGTAGCTACAACACTAAGCTTTATAGTGGCTATAATCTGTGAACTAGTTCGTCATAAAGGAGATAGAAAAGTTCTTACAGGAACAGAGGACTTCTTTAAGGGAATGGCAAACGGAGTATCTATAGTTGCATTATTAGTAGCAGCAAGCGTATTTGTACAAGGATTAAAGTCAATCGGACTTATAAGCGCACTTCAAAATACTATGTTATCAACTCAAGGAACAGGAATGGGAATAATTCTTCCTCTAATCTTAGTTGGATTAACAGTGCTTATAGTATTACTTTCAGGAAGTGGAACAGCATTATTCTTTGCAATGGTTCCATTAGTAATGCCCCTTGCAGAAGCTGCAGGAATAAATCCTATTGCACTATCAGTGCCAATGGGACTAGCTGGAAACATCATGAGAGCTGTTTCTCCAGTAGCAGCAGTAACAGTAATCGTAGCTGGTTCTGTAAAGAAATCATCATTAGACATCGTAAAGAGAACTTCAGTACCAATGATAGGTGGACTAATATTCATGTTCGTTCTATCAATGATAATGTTTGTTTAATTAAATATTAATAACTATGTATAAAAACTGCCTCAAGATGAATTATCCTTTGAGGCAGTTTTTTTATCTATATACAAGAATGACCTCTCAGAAGTGGGGGATTTTTAGGTTGAGGAATATACATTGTGCTAATCAGGTTTACTGAAACTTGTATTAATTTATGGTATTATATTTATAAAACAAGTAATGGGGGAAAAACATGAATGATAGTATTGAAAAATCAATAAAGTTCTTGAGTGATCAATATGATAAGAATGTCAGTTATATAAATAATAAAGAGGCAAAGGATTATAGATTTGAACACTCAATACGTGTAGCGAATATAGGAATCGAAATTGCAAAAAAAGAGAACCTTGATGTGGAGGCTCTTGTCTTAGGATGTATACTTCATGATGTAAGCTATATGAATGAATTTAAATCAGAAGATGATTGGCTGGATCATGGAAGAAACGCAGCTATAATAGCGAGAACATATTTTGAATCACTAGGATTACATAAAGAAAAGATAGATTCCGAATTAAATCTTATAAAAGGCTGGAAATTTAACTTAGAAATAGTAATGAAATAGGAATATATACTATCAAATAACTTAGTAATGGAGTGGTGATGATGAAAAGAAGAAGTATATTGTATTCAGTAATTATCATAATGCTTATGCTCAGTGGATGTACAAGGGGCTCGCAAACAACTATAATGTCCAAGGAACATAATACACCAACTATGATGTCAATGACTTATAAAAAGTTTAGTGGATATAAGGAAACAAATATTACTGTTAAAGATGGGGAACCGATTAAGGTTGACGTTAATATTGTTACGAAAGATGGAACAATTAATGCATACATAGCTAAAGATGATGACAAAACAAATTGTAGTTATGAGGGGAATGACATTCAGACATCTACATTTACAGTTACACTTTCAGACCCAGGAAAGTATACTATCAGAGTGGATGCAAAAGATCATTCAGGAAGCTATGAATTTTCTTGGGAGAGGTAATTGACAAAGAACAAGAGTAAAATATAGGAGGAATATTTATGAGATTTATAGTGGCTACAAATGAAAATATTAAATCAGTAGCAAAACTTGCCTTAATCATTGTGGAAAGTGGGCAAAAATGAAAGGTGCTACGGAATTTGCTAGTGAGTGCGAAATAACAAATTTAGATAGCTTAAGGTTTCATTTAAATATAGGATTTAAAGAAGCTAATAGGATAATTTGTTTTGTGAAAAATATTTAAATGAGGAAATAGGGGTTAAGTGTGTGTCAAGATGAATATTAAAATTGAAATTGAAGATCATATACTTAGAAAAATTGCATTAAAAGATGCAGATATACTTCATGATATAAGGAATGAGGAGCATATTTTGAAATGGATGCCTGATTGGAAGAGTACAATGGAAGAGACGAAATCATGGATAATAGAACTCAATAAATTTTATGATAATCAAACAAAAGATGATTTATGGTGTCAGCTGGCGTTAGAGAGAAAGTCAGATGGAACTATATTAGGGATAGTAGCCTTTCAAACTAAGTCATAAGTAAACAATGAAGTAGAGGTAGCTTATTTTTTATCAGCTAAGTATGAAAGTAAATGATATATGAGTCAAGCTGTTAGAGGTATTTTAAATTAGGAGATTAAATATTTTGATTTAAAGTATGTTATGGCCATTGTTGATGTGAAAAATTATTCTTCTCCAAAAGTTGTTGAAAGATCGGGATTTGAAAAGATTGGAACAAAAATGATTTTAAATTCGTGAGAAAAAGAAGAAAAAACATTTTATTATTATAAATATTATAGGGGTAATATATAATTAATTTCACTTCTAAATTAAAAAGTATATATAGAATATTTTAATTACAGTCTGTTAGATTAAAAGTCTATAGGATGTAATTTTTTTTGTGTAAATTTTATGAACATATGTTAAAAAATTTACACAAAAAATGTATAAATTATTAAAAAATATGATTAGTTTTAGTAAATTAATAAAAATGCTAAAAAACACCGACAAAATAAAGTGATTTTTTAAAAAAACTAGAATATATTTACAATATATAAAACTAGTGATAAACTATTCTTAATTGAATGAATAATGAATTAACAAAGAAAATATATTTCATAATGTGACAAAGATTTCAGTACTATAGAGTACGATCATATAAATAATACTCTAAAAATATAAAAAAAGGGGGATGAAAAAATGAAAACAAAGACAGCAATTGTTACTTTGCTTACTATGCTTCTACTGATAGCAAGTCCAAGTATGCTTTCCTATGCAGCTGAACAACTGGACTTTACTATTAATTCAGTAGAATCTGCAAAACAAGGTGACACAGTGAATGTGGCCGTTGGAGTGGACATGGCAGGACTTACAGATGGAAAGGCCATAGTAACTTATGACAGTAGCAAAATGACATACCAAGGAGGAAAACTTGCATACTGTAGCGATGAGGGAAAGCTTGAATTTGAAGTGAATGCCCTTGAAAATGGAAAGCTAGTAATAGCATGGGCTACAGTAGATCCTGTTGAAAAGGCCGGAGAGATAATTTCTTTAGATTTTAAGGTTAACGATTCTGTAGCGAATAATGATATAGCAAAAGTTAGTCTTGAAGGGAAATATGCTAATGATAAATCAGGAGTAGCTATTCCTATAAAAGCGGATAGTAATAAAGCTATCAATATAAAGATAGGTAGTAGTTCCGGACAAGGATCAAACGATAATACAGGCAATACGGGGAATAATGGGAATACTGGATCTTCCGACAAAAACAACAATAGCGATGTGAAAACAGGAGATTCATCTCTAATAGGATTTGGCTTGGTCCTTATTGTCAGCTTAATTGCACTTGCTGCATTGAAAAAATATAGTGCGGGGAGGGATAGAGCATGATAAGAAAGCGCATAATGTCAAGTAGAATTTTAGCAGCGGCTATTACCGTAACTATGTTATTTACAAGCATACCAGTAAAAGTTTCTGCCATAGTGCTAAATGAGGACAAAATTGAAGTACAGCAGTCTGATTTAAAAAAGTCATCTGTCTCAGGACAAAAATTTACAGGCAGTGAAGATGGAAATAAAGGCCCTATTGATTTAGCACCAAGTATAAAGGATGAAAATAAAAAAGAAGGACCTCACATTGAGGAAAGTGAATTTAAAAAGGCATCTGAGATGGATCTAAAGGCAGTTCATGATCCTGAAGAAAAGGTTACTATTATAGTAGAGCTAGAAAAAGAATCTTTACTAGATGCAGGGTATAGCACTAGCCAAATTGCAGAAGGGGCAAGGGCTGTATCATATGCAAATAATCAACAAAATCACATAGAGATAATGGAGGCACGTATAGAAGATGAGATTGATGACGAGTTAGAGGTGCTTTACGAATATAAAGTTGCCATAACTGGTATAGCTGTAAGTACAGAGTACAAGAATCTTGAATCTATCAAAAATATGTCAGGGATAAAAGATGCTTGGGTGTCTCCAGTATACTATTTATCAGATGATGTTGAAACATTTACCTCTAATGCATCAACTATGATAGGTGCGAATAAGGTATGGAACGAAACTGGTTATACTGGACAAGGTATGAAGATAGCTATAATAGACACAGGAATATACCTAAATCATGATAGTTTCAAACCTTTAAGTGATGATAAACTTACTGAAGATTCAATGAAGGAAGATAACGTATCTAGTATATGGAACAAGCTTAATGCTTCAAAATATACTGTTAGACCTATAGGAGTATATAGAAATACAAAGGTACCATATGCATACAATTATTTTACACACAATTTAGATGTAGCTCATACTGCATCAGACCATGGTACTCACGTAGCAGGTATAGCTGCAGCAAATAAGATTGACACAACAGATGTAGTGGGAATTGCTCCAGATGCGCAGTTGGCAGTAATGCAAGTATTTAGTCCACAAGGGGGAGCTGATTTTACTGATATTCTTGCAGCTATGGAGGATGCTGTTTACCTTAATGTAGATGTTATGAATCTATCACTAGGTTCAACAGCAGGGTTTACCGATTCAGATAAAGTAGTTAATGATATATTTGACAAGTTTGCTCAAACAGATATCCAAGTTGCTATAGCTGCTGGAAATGATACAAGTAATGCTCTCAATAACTTATATGGAAACAATTTAAGTCTTTCTAAAAATCCTGATATTGGCCTTGTAGGTAATCCAGGTTCATATACGGACCCAATGACAGTAGGTAGTGTTGACAATACTGCAATTAAAGCCTTTACAATTTCAGTAGATGGAAAAAATATAGCCTATAATGACACAGCAACAACTAACCATACTAATTTCCTTTCTGCTTTAGGTATAAGCAAAGAATATGACTATGTATGGCTTGGTGAAGATGTATATGGTGGAAATGTAAATGAATTTAAAAATGCAAATAATGGCTCAGGTGTGGAAGGCAAGATAGCATTAGTATCCCGTGGCGGTGGAGTATCTTTTATGTCAAAGCAGACAAATGCAAAGGATGCGGGAGCTGTTGGATGTATTATTTATAATACTGATGATGGAACATTGAATATGCAGGTTAATGATGGAAAAGACCATATTCCATGCGTAAGCATATCTAAAAATGATGGCCAATATATGATAGAAAAGTTTAATGGTGGAAAAGGAAAGTTAACCACAAGCAATGGAGATCAACAAACAGTTATAAATGATAAAATAAATATGAGTAGTTTCTCATCTTGGGGAGTAACACCTTCATTAAAACTTAAACCAGATATAACAGGTGTAGGAGGAAATATTTATTCTACACGTGATAATAATACTTATGGGCTTATGAGTGGTACATCTATGGCAACTCCACAAGTTGCAGGTGCTGCTGCAATAGTTATGGAGTATGTTAAAGCGAAATTTGAAGGACTTAGTGAACAGCAAATACGTAATGTTACAAGTGCACTTCTTATGAGTACAGCAAACCCAGTATTATCTGGAGAAATGGAGTACTCTCCTAGATGGCAAGGTGCTGGTCTTCTTAATTTGCAAGATGTAGTTACAACAAAAGCTTATTTGACAAGTAATGAGCAAGAAGATGGAAGACCTAAAGCAGAGCTTGGTGATTCCAAAGATGGAAGCTATAAATTTGGATTTAAGGTCAATAATATAACTGATAAGCCTCTAGCATATGAATTAGACAGTAATCTTTTAACAGAAGGTACTGTTACAAATGGAGATAAAACTTTCATGACATCATCACCTGTTAAGCTTGACAGCAAAGTTTCTTTTGATTATGACGAGTCATTAAAATATGACTTTAATGATGATGATGTAATAAATACTGCAGACGTAAGAGTACTTTTAGCAACATTGAATGGTGAAGAAGGATTAAGCAAGAGACCAGAAGGCTTCATGGACGTTAATGGCGATGGAAAGTTTGACAAAGCAGATAGTAAGGAACTTGCAGAGTATGCTGCTGAATTAGAAGTTGCCTTTGACCATGATGAAACGGCTCTAGTTGTTCCTGCTAATGGATCTTTAGACTGTTCAGGTGCTATAGATTTAGCAAAATCAGATAAAGAATATATGGATGCAAATTTTGAAAATGGAATCTATGTAGATGGTTTTGTATATGTAAAATCATTAAATAATGATATTACGGAATTATCAATGCCATTAATGGGCTTCTACGGAGATTGGACAGCTCCTTCAATATTTGACGAAGGTGTTAATCATTATTGGGATAGCGAAGGTGAAGCAAGCTTATTCCCAAGAGGAATTTACACTAAGTTATTTATGCTAGGAGTTAATCCTTATGTAAAGTCACCTTATGATGAAAATCATTCAGCAGTATCCTTAGATAATGGATTAGATGAAATAGATATAGGATTATTGCGTAATGCTAAGGAATTAAAATTTACAGTTACTGATGATAATACAGGAGAAGAGTATTGGTCTTACACTGAACATGATGTAAGTAAGACATATTTCAATAGCAGCCAAGGTATGATAATACCTTACTTCATAGTTAATCCTCAGACTGGTGACCCTATCCTATGGGATGGTAAGGATAAGGAAGGCAATCCTGTTGAAGATAATACAAAAGTAAAGCTCAAGGTTGAAGCAAAACTTGACTATGAAGGTGAAAATAAAGTTCAAAGTTTTGAGCAACCAATATGGGTAGATAATTCTAAGCCTTCTATAACAAACATTGAAAATCTTAAACCAGAAATTAAAGATGGAAAAGTAACTTTGAATCTATCATTAAATGATAATCGCTATATCGCAGCAGTGCTTTTTGAAAGTCCTGACGGAGCAATCATGGCAAAGCATAATATTGAAGATTATGAGCCAGGAAAAGAAAAAGAATATACCTTCGATATAAGTGGATTCGGAGAAGACTTTAATATAATTGTTGCAGACTATGCTTGCAACGAATATGTTCAAGAAGTAAATCTTGATTTAGGAGCAGGGTGGAATGATAATGAACTTCCACTATCTAAGCTAGACAAAGAAAAACTATATGCATTTGAAAGCAGTTCAGATGGAGCTGTAGAACATGGATGGTATAGTGCTAACAAATCAGATTTGAGTGAAGCTAAAAATATAACTTATTCTAAAAATGCACGTTATTATAGTGCTGAATATATAGATGGATATGTTTATGCTCAAAATACAGCAGGAGAACTAGTTGTAATACCTCCAAGAAACACTTATTGGAAGGAAAATGTATTAAATAAGCAAACTGATGTAATACTTTACGATATGGCTTTTGATTATAGCACTAAGACTCTTTATGCAGTAGGTTGGGATTATAGTATCGGAGAAGGCGGAGTATCTGTACTTGCAAAGATTGACCTTACAAGTGGAGAGGTTACTCGTGTAGCAGCTTTAAATGGAATGGACTCTACTACTATGGTTACCCTTGGATGTACTACTGAAGGACAGCTTTATGGTATAGATATGACAGGAAACCTTTATAAGATTCCTAAAGAACAAGATAATGGAAAGACAGAGAAAATTGGAATGACAGATTTTGCAAAGAG
Source organism: Clostridium sp. (assembly GCA_022773025.1). GTDB lineage: Bacteria > Bacillota > Clostridia > Clostridiales > Clostridiaceae > Clostridium_X. The sequence goes on from JALEZF010000091.1 coordinate 64,641, forward strand.
AGCTGATTTCTATGGAGTAAACACTATACAATCAATGGCTTATGACCATAATACTAACACTATGTATTGGGATGCATTTAGTAGCAAAACTGATATAAACACAAATGCTACTTTAAGAAGTTATGGAGTATACAAAGTAAATCTTTCCACAGGAGAATCTACTCTAATTGGTGATATGAAGAACAATTGTGGAGTTGGATTATTTATTCCATATGATGGAGGAGATATCTTACCTGATAGTGTTAAACCTGTAGAAGTAAGTATAGCTAATAATATGGATACAATTAGTATGCTTCCTACACAAACTAGAACAATATCTTTATCATGGAAACCATGGAATGCTGTTCAGAGTCCAGTAGAGTGGACTATTAGAAATCAAAAGCCTGTTAAAGAAGGTGAACAGGTTGCAACTGTAAATAATAAAGGAAAGGTTACAGCTATTTCAGAAGGAACAGCTACGGTAGAGGCAAAGACTAAGATATATCCTGAGTCTAAGCCAGAAGGATATGAAACTACATTAAGTGTAAAAATAAAAGTTTTGGAATCTACAGATGAAATGTATGGATTCTTATTGTCTGATCTTAATGATATGAATAAGGGTAAGAATTCATGGATTACTTTCAAGGATTCAAGTCCTGAAAAATATGAAATCATTACAAAAGGTGCTGAAAAAGAGATGTATGCAGGTGCTTACTACAATGGCTATATATACTCAGTATTCCCAGGACAAGGCGGAGATGATTTCTACAAAACTAAGGTGACAAAGCCTTCTTCTGATGAAAAGGCATCCTTTGGAGAACTTGAGTACATTGGAAGTATGCCTGAAACTAATATAACAGATATGGCTTTTGATTATACTACAGGACGTATGTATGCAATTGAAAATAAACAGTCATTTATGTATTTATCAATTATAGACCTTGAAACAGGTAAACTTGATCGAGTAAGCGTTATTAATGATATAATTGTAGGACTTGCTTGTGATGGTAAAGGAAACTTATACGGTATAAATACAGAAGGTAAATTGCTTACATTTGATAGTGAAACAGGAGAGTCAACTCTTGTATATGATACTGGAGTTACTACAGAAGGATATATTCAATCAATGACTTACGACTATAATTCGGGGAATTTATACTGGGCACAATGTCAGGGTATAGGTTCATCATCATTCTACCTACTTGCAAATATTACAACTACTGATGAATTGGGAAGTAGATCAGAATGGCAGACTGTAAAATTAGGAGATATAGGCGGTAAGAAGGGAGCTGAAATATCAGGTTTATTTACAATACCTAAAGATGAGCCTGAAGCACAGTATATTCCTGTTACAGGAATTTCAATAGATCAAAATGAATTTACTATGTTAAGTAAATCTAAGGCAAAATTATCCGCAACTACAACACCTAAGAGACCAACAATACAAACAAAGACTTGGACTAGCAGTGATGAAAATATATTAAAGGTCGATGAAGAAGGAGTAGTAACTGCAGTTAATACTGGTAAAGCTACTATAAAGGTAGCTATAACAGATAGAGAGTCAAAGAAGACTTATGAAGATTCTGTTGAAATTACTGTTTTAGAATCATCAGGTGATCTTAAAGCTTTCTTAAACCAAGACCTTAAGAGTTCATATTATAATTGGTGGGTTTCAATACCTGACTATGACCCTGCATCCTTTAAGACAGTTAAGAGTGCTATAGATAGCTTTAGCTTAACTGCAGGTGATTATTATGATGGATATATCTATGCCTATGACAAAGATGGAAAGTTATATCGGATATCAGCAGATAACTATAGATTTAAGGAAATAGGAAGTTATTCTAATGATAATTATAACTTTAATATTACAGATATGACCTATGATTATGAAAACTTCCGTATGTTAGCATTAAGTCTTGAAGATTATTCTGGAAGTCAATCTACAATCTATAGTGTAGATTTAGAAAATGGTAGTCTTGCAAAACTTGTGGATACAAAGGAAGTTGTATATGGATTAGCTTATGGAAATGGTGAATACTATGCCGTAAAAGGCAATGGAATGCTTTGTAGTGTAAACCTTGAAACGGGAGATCTTACAGAAGTCCTAGATACAGGCAAAAAGGTTAAAAAGTACAATTATGGTTATAATACAACATTAGCTTATGACCATAACAGTGATAGACTTTACATGGCTCCAATTGCTGAAGGAGATCCTTATGCTGCAGGACAACTTACTATGATAGATGTAAAAGGAAAAGTAAGCATGCCTCTTGGAAATATTGGTAAGAGTGGAGCTTTAGTATGTGCTATGTATATTGAACCAAAAGATGGTAGTGTTCCAGAGGATAAGAATGTTAGAAAAGTTATGCTTGATAAAGAAAATGTAAAACTTGAGATTGGTGCAAATGCAACTATTACACCTGAAATTCTTCCATCAACAGCTGAAAATAAGGAAGTTACATGGACCACTTCTAATAAAGATGTGGCTACTGTTGAAAATGGTGTTATAACAGCAGTTGGTTTAGGTAGTGCGGATATTACTGTTACTACAGTAGATGGAGGGTATACTTCAAAGTGTAAAGTTACTGTCCTTGATCCAAAGGAAACATCAGGAGATACAGCATACGCATTTTCTAAAGATCATGGTGGACTTATTAGATTCAACCCAGATCTTCCTTCAAGTAGCGTAAAACTTCTTACTTCCTATAACAAGACAGATAAGGTTTTAGCAAGTACATTTGTAGATGGAGCATTATATTATTTAATGGATATGGGAAGTGGATATCCAAAGTTATATAAGATGGATATTAACTCTTATACTCCACAAGAAATTGGATTTGTTGGAATGGAAGTAGGACCAGCAAATGATATGACTTATGATCCATTATCAGAGATTATCTATATAACATCAGGATTTTATATCTATGCTATAGATCCTGCAACAGGTAGTGTTATAAACAGTGTAAATATAAGCAACAATTCTACACATGGATTAACAGCAACTAATGGATATATATATATTGTTGCAAATGATGGAAATTGTGTTAGCACTTTATTCCGTATAGATATAAATAGAATTTTAAAAGCTAGTTATGGTGAACTATTAAATCCTAACGAAGATTATTATGTAGTTGGAGCGTTAAACCCAAGTGTTCATACAAGCACAGATAGTAAAGTTGAAATAAATTTTGCAAATAGGAAAGTGTATTTAACAGCAGATGATAAAATTTATTCTATTGATATAATGAATGGTAATGTTGAAGAAATAGATTCCGTTCCATCTATTTTAGGATTAGGATTTATAACTCCTAAAGACTTTAAACCTGGCATATATGTTACAGGAGTATCTTTAGACAAAAATGATATAAAACTTAAACCAGGAATGACCAAGAAATTAACAGCAACAGTATATCCTGATAATGATAAGGTTAATAAAGAAGTTACTTGGAGTTCAGATAATGATGCTGTAGTAAAGGTAGATAATAATGGTATGTTAACAGCTGTTACAAAAGGAAATGCAAACGTAACTGTTACTACTAAAGATGGTGGTTTCACAGCAAGTTGTAAAGTAACGGTAGTAGAGGCGGGAAATGAAAATTGGATGTATGGATATTCAATTGATGAGAAGGCATTTATACGATTTGACGTGAATAATCCTGATGTAGATGGCGAAAAAGTTCTAGCTTATGATGCAGGGGTAACGAGTGGGGGGCAACAGATATATCCAAGGGGGACAGAGTACCTAGATGGATATGTATACTTTGCAAATATGACTAAAAAGGATACTTGGAACTTGTATCGCTGGAATATGAAAGACAATTCAGTTGAAGAGTTTATGACTGACTTAAAAAATGAGTATGGATACAGTATGACAATAGCTGATATGGCTGTTATAGGGAAAGAATTGTATATCATGGGTTCTACTGGCTTATATGTTGTAAACACGGAAACAAAGACTTTAGATAAGGTAATTAAAGAAAATAGCTGGAGTGCTCTTGCAATTACAGCCATTGGTAATAATACTATAGTGGGACAAATGGGTAATGGAAGACAGATTATATATACAAAAACAGAAGAAGGCTGGACAGCATCTAGACCAAACAAATATAACAATTTGATAGTTGAAGATGAAGACTACTATTTATCAAGTGCAGTGACTTTAAATGATGTTATGTATATCTGCTCAGGTAGAAAGCTTTATACTTTGGATTATATGGGATATAATGCATCCAAAGTAGGAGACATCGGAGCAGGAAAACTATCTTCAATATTCGTTGTTCCAACTAAGTAAAGTTAATTATATAAAATAAACCCTATATAGTAGGAGTATCTTTTATGAGTTCCTACTATATAGGGTATTTTTTTAGAATAAACATATAAATTCGTTAAGTTTAAATCTAAAAGTTGAATTTCTGTATTTAATTTTTTAATATACTGTAAAGCCTCCATCAGAAGCGATTATTGATCCAGTTATATGTTTTGCTTCATCAGATGCAAAGTATAGTATTGTAGCAGCTTGCTCTTCTGGAGAAGCATTACGTTTTTGTAGAGTTTGAGTTAAGATTAGCGCTTATAACACTATCCCAATCTTCATCAGTAACTTCATCTAATACTTTTGAAGCGCCTACTATACCAGCATTATTTATGGCTATGTGTATTTCACCGTATTTTCTTTCTGCTTCTTCATAAAGGTGAACAACGTCTTCTATTTTTGTCACATCGCCTTGAACAAAAATAGCTTCTCCGCCTTGGCTTTTTATTTCATCAACAACTTCTTATCCTCTTTCTATGTTGCGACCAGAAACTACCACATTAGCTATTTTAAGTCTAAGACGTCAATAGTCTCTCCTACAGCAATCAAATTGTAGCTTTTGGAAAGAATGTCCCCGTCATAAACTATAAAATCAAATTTATCTTCTGAAGCTGATATAAAAGACTGTTTTTCATTAATAAGCTCTCTAGAATGAAGAATGATTCCGTGAGATAGATTCTTATTATGAAGTATTGCTACAAATCTCTTGAAAGCAGAATAATTTATAGAACTTGGAGATTTTGATGAGAAATCCTCTTTAATACAAAGTACTCCATAATTTTTCCCGTTACGAGAAGTCAAAAAATAACTTTCCTCATTATAATTTTCGGCTATAGGAATTAAAGAAGAAAAACCTTCTTGTTCTAAAATGAAATTTGAAAAGCTTTGAAACTCCTTTGGAGTTAGACCACATAAATCCTTAGGGTCTATCAAGACATCATCACTCTTGAAGATGAATTTCTTGAGGAAACTCCAAATTAACTTTATTAATTTATATAATGTTAAAGCTATACTAAAAGCTAAAATTATTAGAAATAGTAATTTATAATTCAACAGATACATCTCCTTGCGATAACATAAATTTATGAGTAAAAGTGCAGCCATCTAGAAATGATATGGTGCAGTCAGGAATAGAGGAAGAGAATTCTAAAGCTTCCTCAGAAAAATCTCCGGTAGTTATTATAAGTGCATTAGTTATATGTTTAAGGATGATATGACCGTAAATCTCCTCCATTTCTGATAGAGAAACTTTATCGAAATCATCTTCACTTTTAGCTGGATTATTAAGCTTCTTTTGTATAACCCATACATAACAAGTGACACCTTCTATGGAACAACAGATACTTGGACTGGTAGCTCCACCGGTTCTATCTATTATATTCAAATCAGTATAATCTTCATTTATAAGATGGATGTAGCACCAGTTTAAAAATACACCGTAAGGCACTGTGCTTAAAGTTTTTCTTGATAAAAGTTTAGTGTAGATTTTATCTTTATTCAGTATGATGAGAAGTTTATCTAATATTTTATTGGCGATAAAAAGTAAAAGTAAATAAAAGGATATGGTTAAATATGACATAAGATCACCTTCCTAGTTAAAATTATTATCACTATTCAGAAAAAATATTCTAATTTTCAGAGGATATTTAAAATTACTTGTTGAATAAAGATATGAATGACGCAGATGAAAGTCATTAAATTTTTTACCTAGGAGAGTGAAGCAATGTTATTAAAAAGATTATGTGACGCTTTTGGTGTAAGCGGATATGAGAGAGAAGTCAGAGAACTTATAAAAGAAGAAATTAAAGATTTAGCAGACGAAATTTTAGTTGATGATTTAGGAAATATAATAGCTTTAAAGAAAGGTCATGGAGAAAATAAGAAGAGAATTATGGCATCTGCCCACATGGATGAAATAGGATTCCAAGTTATAAAGATAGATGACAAAGGATTTATCGTAGTTAGAGCACTTGGAGGAATTCCGCTAGTTCCTACTATAATGAATAGAGTTGTATTTAGAAATGGAGTACAAGGAATTGTAAGTAACAGTGTTGATGTAGATGCTGTAAAGAACATAAAAAAATTATATATAGATATTGGAGCTGAATCTAAAGAAGAAGCAGAGAAATATGTAAAGATAGGCGATGTTGCAAGCTACGTTGGTGAGTATGTTGAATTAAAAGGAAACAATGTAACTTCAAAAGCTTTAGATGACAGAGCAGGTTGCTACATATTAATAGAAGCATTAAGAAAGATGAATAACCCATATAATGATGTTTATTGCGTATTTTCAGTTCAAGAGGAAGTTGGCCTAAGGGGAGCAACTGTTGCAGCAAACAGGGTAAAGCCTGAAATAGGAATAGCCCTTGATGTTACTATAGGAAGTGATTACCCAAATGCAGCTGTAGGAAGCAATAAATTAGGTGGCGGAGCCGCTGTAAAGATTTCAGACGGCAGCGTAATTTGCGATGAGTACCTAGTTGATGAAATGATATCATGCTGTGAAGAGAACGAAATAAAATATCAAAGAGATGTAATAGATGGCGGTGGAACTGATGCTGGTGCTATAAATAGATCTAATTATGGAGTAAAAGCTACAGGAATTTCTGTACCAATGAGATACGTTCATGGACCAAATGGTTTTGTAAACATGGTGGACGTTGATGCATCTATAGAATTATTAGCTAAGTATGTAGATAGAGAATTTAATTTCTAATATATAATAGAAATAATTTTGAGGAATATGATAGGAAAATCCTATTCATATTCCTTTTTTATGTGGAGAACCAAATAAAATCACAACTAATCCTCTGAATGTTATGGATAATTTGCTGCCAATTTGAAAAATATCTCGAAACCTTGTAGGGAATAATCAAAATAAAAAAGTATACTAATCCTGGTGTATCAATAATAGAAAAAATGAGGATTAATGAGTAATTTAAAGGAAAAACACTACAGTATGCTTTTTAATATAAATCTTCAATAATTGATGTGCTTCAAAGGTGATATTATAAATCTCGTCGCTGATGCAGACAAGCACTGAGCGGCAAAAGAATTTAAGTTTTCAATGAAAAAAACTTTGAAAAAAGTTGTTGACAAAGAAAAACTTAAATGGTAAACTAAATGAGTCGTTTGAGGGCGACAAGGTCTTTGAAAATTAAACAGAGTAAGAAAAGTAAGTTTAGAAATAAATTTAGAGCAGCAATTTTAAAAGAGTAAAAAGCTTGGATACAAACTTTTTAAATTGAGAGTTTGATCCTGGCTCAGGATGAACGCTGGCGGCGTGCTTAACACATGCAAGTCGAGCGAGGGAGTCTCTTCGGAGATGAACTAGCGGCGGACGGGTGAG